>NC_013158.1:1558397-1870077 GCF_000023945.1 Halorhabdus utahensis DSM 12940 | reverse complement strand
ACGACGCTGTCCCCGCTCTCGGGCGGGGCCGCCATCGCGAAGTCGATCCTGAAAGTCTCCCTGGCGGAGCGCGCCGACGATCGGAGCGTGGAACGGGCCAAACGGCCCAACCGGGCGGCGGATTGAGTGGCCGGGATATGTGAGCGAATCGAACGCAGACCGATCACTCCTCGAACGGTGGTTTGGCACCGTCCGGCAGGTTCTCGGGATGGACGATGAGGTTGCTCCGCCCGATGTCCACCTTCACGACCTGGCCCTCCTCGTCCATCTCCGAGAGGACGCGGCTCACCTTCGATTTCGACCAGTCCGTCGCGTCGACGATCGCGGACTGTCGCATCTGCCCGTCGTTGTCCCGAAGCAACGCCAGCACCCGCTCCGTGTTCGAGAGAAACGCCGGCGGTACCGACGCCGTCTCCTCGGCGTGTTCCTCGACCGGGCCAGCACTGTCCGCCCCAGTTGTTGAATCCCCCCGCGTGGCGTCTTCGCGACCCTCCATCGCCGGAGCACTCTCATCGTCCGTGTCGGTTTCTGCCAGCCCATCACCCGCCTCCGTCTCGTCCTTCGATGGATCCGCACCCCCTGGGGCCTCCTCCAGGGGATCCGCACTCGCGTCCAGATCTCTCTCCGAGGATGCATCCACGTCTCTATCGCTCGCGTGAGATCCACCCGGATCCAGCCCCTGTTTCGTGTGATCGGGACTGTCGTCTTCCGGGGACGTATCGGTTCGTCGATGATCGAAGGGGATGGCGAACGAAGACCGGGCGGACAGTACCAGAATCCCACCGGCGAGCGTCAGCCCGACAACCAGCAGGCCCTCGACCGGTACCCACGACAGGCCGAAGATGCCGGTAGACACCTCGGCGGCATCACCCTCGCCGTCGCCGTCCGTATCAGCGCTCGTTGGGTCGGTGCCGAAACGGTTGACTTCCGCACCGTCGTCGAGCCCATCCCCCTCCGTGTCGGCACTCGTGGGGTCAGTGTTGAAACGAGTGACTTCCGCACCGTCGTCGAGGCCGTCGTCGTCCGTGTCCGCGACGGTCGGGTCGGTCCCGAAACGGTTGATTTCCGCACCGTCATCGAGGCCGTCGCCGTCCGTGTCGGCTACAGTCGGGTCAGTGCCGTACGCACCGACTTCGACGCCGTCGTCGAGACCGTCGCCGTCCGTGTCGGCCCCTCTCGGGTCGGTGTCGTACGTGCGGATCTCGAGTGCATCCCCGAGGCCGTCGTCGTCGGAGTCCGAGTTTGTCGGGTCCGTCAGGTATTCGGCGCATTCGAGATCGTCGTCGAGGCCGTCGCCGTCCGTGTCCGCGACGGTCGGATCGGTCCCGTACGTGTCGAGTTCCATGCCGTCTGTCAGTCCGTCACCGTCGGTGTCGGGGGTCGTCGGACTCGTGTCCGCCAGCAGTTCGTCCACGTCGGCCAATCCGTCGTCGTCAGTATCGGGATCGGTGGGATCAGTGCCGTAGACGGTCACCTCTGAACCGTCAACCAGCCCGTCACCGTCTGTATCCGGGTTCGTGGGGGCGGTATCGTGGATTTCGACCTCCCGTCCGTCGTCGAGTCCGTCGCCGTCCGTGTCCGCGACGGTCGGATCGGTCCCGAGGGCGACCTCTCGCTCGTCGGTCAGGCTGTCATTGTCGAGCGACGCGTTCGCCTGCAACACGGTAACCGTCACGGACGAAGTGGACGATATCGTCGACCCGTTTTCGGTGCTGAAGACGACGCCAACCGACTGCACCCCGTGTACGTCGACGGGCCAGGAACTGACCGATAACGACGTCCGTTCGGTGACGCCGCGCCGTAACGATACTGCTTTGCAGGTCAGGTTCCGCCGGTCAGCAACCCCGGACAACGAGGCAACCAGACACACGTCGGCCTCGACGGTCACCGTCGTCGAGACCGTCACCGTGAATTCGTGGGACGAGGATTGCCACAGGAACAACCCGTCCTCGAGTGGAACGCTTCCGGGCCCTGAGTACGCGAAGTCCTCGACTGTCACTCCAGCAGGTGCGGCGTGAACACCGGTAAACGCCACGCTAGACAGGAGAAGGCAAACGACAACGGCAGTCTCGGCCAGATCACGCATGGGTGCGATCGTCGGGAGCTGCTGTCCTGTGTGGGAGACACCACCGCCGTGTTGGCGCTTCGTCACTGGTGGCCTACTGAACCGCCACGAGCGATCGCCACGACCAGACGGAGGAGACACGAGTTTTCGTTGAAACGTACGGTACGATGACACTAATACCTACGGTAGCGACTCGCCGAAGCCACCGGATAAAGTAAGTATCAACTATAACTAATAAAAATCGCATGACGGAGAAGTTTGTGAATGCGCTGAACAGTCAGTACGACAGACCTGATATAAATGAAACAGATGGAACAGTCGCAACGGGAGTCCGGATTTATCGGGCCGCCCCCAGTGGCGACATCTGAACGAGGTGTTCATCCAACGACACGAAAACCAGCCAACATCCAGCCTACGTCCCCCCTCACGGTCTCCGTGCGGCCATATTTCGAAGGTGGGGCAGTCACCGTGCACAGCTAGCCAGTTACTGCGGACGTCCACAGACGCATGCGAATCACGAACAACAAGTCACGATATACCGGTGTCGCCAGCCCCGCTGGCGGCCGAATAGTGCGGACAAACGCGCGTATCCACGACAGGGGGGAGCCACAATGAACGACAAACTCAAGGCCCTTACATTGTCAGTGGTAGTGCTTTTCAGTGTCATCAGCGGCGGAGCTGGTTTCGTCGCGGCCCAGAGCAATGCCGGGAACGCCGCCGGCAACGTCTCGGTGACGGATTATAGCGTCGGGAACACGACCGTCGACGTCGGAGAGTCGGTAAGCGTCACGGCGACAGTCGAAAACGTCGGGTCGAGTGCGGCCAACGCGACGGTCGCGTTTATCGTCGACAACCAGACTGCCGAGACCCGCAACGTCTCGGTGGGTGCCAATGCGACGACGAACACGACCTTCCAGACGAGTTTCGGGACGCCCGGTCCCCACACCGTCGCGGTCAATGACCTCGCACCGACGACGATCACCGTCCAGACGCCACCACCCCAAAACGGGACGATCACCGGGACGGTAGTCGACGACGACACGGGCTTGCCGATCGAGAACGCGACCGTCGCCGTCGGTGGCCCGGACGTCTCGGCCACGACTGATGCGAACGGGACCTACACACTCTCGGGACTCCTACCTGGCCCGTACAACGTGGTCGCCAGTGCCGAGGAGTACAAACCGACCTTTACGACGGCAGTCGTCAGACCCGACAACACGACGACACTCGACCTTGAACTCGACGAGCTGGTCGAGCAGACCTCCAACGAGGCCGAACTCCTGCTTGACGGTGCGCCCAACGGCCTGCAGTCCTACAATGTGACGATCAACATTGCCGATGAGGCAAGTGGAACGCACGACCAGCTCAGGGCACACCTGCTTCCACCGGACACCGTGCAGGTGCTGGAGCGGACGAATACCACGCTTTCGTTCCGGGTTGCCGACCTCGGTGAGACGATCGGGTCCTTCGAGGAGCAGCGGAAACTCACCTCCTTCGAGTTTACCGGGCCGGTCGAAGCGGACGAACTGTCCCTCGAGATCCACGGACTGGTCGACGACAACGGTGATCCGATAAATCAGAGTCGTCTCAGTCTCGAACTGGACCTGCTGTTCGAGAACCCGCTCCCGGGTGCGGCGGCCGACGATCCGCCGCTTGATCCGGACGACGATGGCCTCTTCGAGGATATCGACGGGGACGGTGAGGTCGACTTCACCGACGCCATCTCGCTGGCGTTCGTCGATTACGACGCCCTGTCGGCCGAGCAGCAGGCCGCGCTCGACTTCGACGGTGACGGCGAGGTGACCTTCGCGGACGCGATCGAACTCGCCTTCCAGGTCTAGGCGAGCCGTCCACGTATCGTTCGCCAACCACCATCTTTCCGTTTCACACACGCTATGCAATACGACACCACAACAGACATTGCAATCCTCACTGGAATCGCCCTGGTATTGACCGCCGCCGTCGGCGTTGCCGCCGCGGCAGGGACGCTGACGGTTGGCGAACGAACCATCGCTGTCGACGAACGCACCCAGGTCGACGTGACGCTCGCGGATGCACCGAACGGCGTCCAGCGGTACAATCTCACGGTCGGGGTCGAAAACGAGACGGTCGGCAACATCGAGTCGGTCGAGCCCGGTGACATCAGCGCGTTCCAGATCCGCGCCAGTACCAACGATACGGTGACCTTCCGGGCGGCAGACCTCGGTCGGGCAGTCCAGCCGGTGTCGACGAACGTCTCGCTGGGGCAACTGACGCTGACAGGAACCGACCCGGGCGCGTCGACGCTTTCGATCACCATCCACGACTTCCGGAACGACAACGGCGAACAGATCCGCCCGCCGGTGGAAGCTGGCTCGCTCGTTGTCCAGAAGAGCGGCGGTGACGTGCCGGCCGACGACGCTCCCGCCGACGATGCGCCGGCCGACGACGCCCCCGCCGACGGCGTTCCCGACGATGGCCCAGCCGACGACGGCGGGGCCGGGCAGGATGTCCCCGATCTCCCGGGTCCGACGCTGCTCTGGGTCGCCGTCGGCCTGATGGCGATCCTGCTGGCCGTCGGGGCAGTGATCTATCGCCACCGAACGAACGACGAGTGGTAATCCGTCCACCGACGCGGACGGGGAAACTCGGCCCGTCGATGCCCGCCACAGCCGCCCGTCGTCCGGGACCTGAC
Organism: Halorhabdus utahensis DSM 12940; assembly: GCF_000023945.1. NCBI lineage: Archaea > Methanobacteriati > Methanobacteriota > Halobacteria > Halobacteriales > Haloarculaceae > Halorhabdus > Halorhabdus utahensis. The sequence continues at coordinate 1,865,338 of NC_013158.1, read as the reverse complement.
GGGTGGTTTCCCCTGTGAAGGGGGATGTGAGAGCCGTGGCTGGACGGGGATTCCGGCGACAGCGATAGAAAAACGCCGGCGGCACTGACCGAGGTCGAGGTTACTTCCGAAGAAAGTCGGGCAGCTCCTCGCGTTCGAGCCCGTCTTCGAGTCGCTGTTCGAGCATCTCGATAGAATCCAGTGCCGGCGGGAGCGAATCGCGGCGCTCCGGTTCGTCCTCGGGGTCGACGGTCGTCTTGTCGCCGTCCGGTTCGACGAGTTCCGCCCAGACCGTGGTCGATTCCTCGACGTCGCCACGTCGACCGGCCGCCTTCCGTTTGCCCTCCTGATAGGCGAGTTCGATGAGGCTCCGATCGTAGGACGTCCCCCCCGCTTGCAGGACTCGCTCGTATTCCTCGGGATTTCCCGCGCCGATCTCGGCCGCCACGCCGAGGGCGAACGCCCGCTCGGCAGCCTCGTCCTTCCCGAGCGTCTCCCAGTCGGTGCCGTACGTGCGTTCGTACATGTTACGTCTGAACCTTGCTATCAGGGAACACCCGCAGGCCCTCCGACGAGAACGCGATCTCGCGGATGTCACAGTCGATGGCGGTCCCGCGCATCTTGATCACCTGGACCCCCCGCGTCATGCTCCCCGAATCCAGAAAATTGTGGAAGAAGATGACGCCGTGCGCCAGATAGTGTTCGTCCGAGTACGCGCTGGGGTCAGTCATCTCCGAGATCAGGACGATGGTGGCGTCGGTCTGTTTCAGCGCCGATAGAAAGCCCGTGATCTCCTCGGAGACGTCGGTGAAAAAGTGCTGCAGCAGCATCGTCGAGTCGATGACCGCCCGGTCGATGTCGTTGGCCTCGATGTAGGCCACCAGCCGGTTGGTCAGCCCGCCGTCGCTCCCGAACTGCGAGATCGTCCGTTTGCCACTCTCGGTCACGAGATTCAGGAACTGGACCGTATTCGACTGCATGGCCCGGTCGAACCCGAACTCGAAGCCGGCCATGTCCTTGCTCAGTTCGGACTTCGTCTCGTGCATCGTCACGTACAGACAGGTATCCCCCTCTTTGGCACCCTGGGTGATGAACATCGATGAAAAGGTCGTCTTCCCGCTGCCCGGCGGCCCACTCACGACGTAGAGCCGGTTCGGCAACAGTCCCCCCTCGACGAGTTCGTCAAATCCCGGCACGCCACTTGCCAGACGCATACATGAAAAAGACACCGTCAGCACATAGATGTTTCTTCATGGTTCTCAAGAGTGATAGCGGCGGTCGCCCGGCTCATGACGCGAGAAACGGCCACCTAGCGGTATTCCCTTGCGCACACCCGACAGAAGCGGTAACTCGGATGGAACTCGTTTGCCGCCCCGCAGTGCCGACAGCGAACCGTCTCACCGACATCCCCCTCGTCGGTATCCCGTGTCTCGATCGACGGGCGCGGTCCGCGTTCCTGTTCGGTACTGTCCGGTGTCGTCCGTTCGATCGACGTGCCGTCTTCGCCGAGATACCAGTAGATGAGCAACTGAAAGAGCAAAAACCCGAGTATGTACGCGACGATCCAGCCCCAGACGGGCGTCATATGTTACCTTTTGTCGTCCGCACACTTGGGTTTTCGGTTCTACCCGGTCACAGACGCCACAGAACGTCCCGCACCGTCACTCCGAGTCGGCGTCGTTGAATTCCTTGAACGCGGTCGTAAAGTCGTCGTCGTCGAACGAAAGCATCGTCTCGTCGAGGCGGTCTCGCAGGTGATCACGTCGGTCGAGCAGTCGCTGGTAGGGGTCGTTGTGCTGAAGTTCGGTCTCGCTCTTGTTCGCCCGAAGCGTCGCCACCTTCGACATCACCCGGTACAGTTCCTGGAACTGCTTCTCGTAGGTCTGGAACGTCAACAGGCGGTCGATGGTCTCGAAGAGATCGTCACGGGAGACCGGCTTGGTGATGTACGCGTCGAAGGGCATCTCGATGATGTCGAAGTCCGGATCCACGGCGGTTACCATGGCGACCCGGCAATCGAGGCCGCGATCCCGAATGCGTTCGAGGACGTCGTCGCCAGAGAGTCCCGGCATCCGGCGGTCAAGCAGGACGATATCGACAGTTTCGTCGAGCGTCTCCAAGGCCTCCTGGCCGCTGTAGGCTGTCAGAACCGTGTACTGGCCCTCCAGCTGGGCTGCGTACGCGTCGGCGACGTCCGGCTCGTCGTCGACCACCAGGACGATGGGAGCAACACTGGCTGACATCTGCGTGCCAAAAGTTGGTATGGCACGTCTCATAAGGTTTCGGGCCTCAATCAGTGCGAGAAAACACGCTTCGCATCGATCACCTGACAGCCTCGGCGACCGGGCAACTATATTCGTCGGCCCCGTACGGTGGAGATATGGTCGAAGTCACGTATCACTGTCCGTACTGTGGGGCCGTGACGAGTATCGATCGAGCCCCGTCGTTGCAGGACGCCTCCGTGACGCGTCACCCACTGGCAGATCACGAGTACGCCGCCACGACTGCCGACGTTGAAGCCGGAGACGGCATCGAATTCGTCTGTCTCGGTGACGTCGGCGGTGAAGCCACCGCTACCGGGAACGCCCGCTCGCAGTCATCCACAGCCGGTGACCGTGCGGGGCCACGGCCCGGACGGGACGGCTGTGGACGAACGTTCTATCTGAACTACCGGCAGTCACCACCGCCGACAGTGGGACCCACACGATGAAGGCGGCCATCCGGACATGATCGAGTTCCGAACGCTGCCCGAGCGAGTCGTTCCGACGTGGTTCCAGGACGGCCTGGCGACCTTCGAGGCGTTTCTGGAACCCCGTCCACTGTTCGAGGCCGACGTCGTCCTCTGGACCGTCGTCCTCGTCGGGTCCGCACTCGACGTCGTGACGACGATGGTGGGAACGGCCGCCGGCCTCCCCGAGGGCAACGCGGTCGCGCGGGCGTTCATGACTACCTACGGGACCCCCGGGATCGGCGCACTCAAACTGGTCGCCCTCGTGGCCCTGGTGATCGCCTGGCACTACCTGGCCGAACAGTCGGCTCGGCTCGTCCTCGGTGGGTTTGCGATAGTGACGCTGGTCGTCGTCGGGCTCAATACGGTCACGCTCGCGGGGCTGTGAGAAGCGTTCGGGACTGAAACCGAAAGGATAAAATAATTGGTGTATGACATGAAGAGATACCGGACGGGGACAGGGTCCATCAGCCGGGAGAGTGAGATCCAGCAATAGGGGGCTGGAGCCTGCTTTCCGAGGAGCGGCGGACCCATCATCCAGGGGACTGGGATCCGCCGTTCGGGGGGTACACCGATGGGAAAGCACCAGACGCCGTCCGAGAGGGCGGCTTCGACTGACTATCGTATCGAATCGGTCGAATACGTCGTCGAGTGGCTCTCGCTCAGAACGCTGTCCGTGGCTCTCTGGACAGCCGTGTTCACGGCGTCAATCCTCGACGTGGTAACGACGACGATCGGGCTTCGCCAGGGGCTTTCGGAGGGCAACGCACTCGCACGCGCGCTCCTCGAAACACTGGGGGTCGTGGGCCTCGTCGGACTCAAACTCGCTGCGTTGACGGTCCTGGCTGCGACCTGGTATCTTGTCGACGAACAGCAGGGGTACGCCGCCCTCGCAGGGTTCGGCGGCGTCACGGGGGTTGTGGTCGTGTGTAACGTCGCCATGATCGCGACGGTGTGAGCTCGACCGGCCAGTCCCGAATTTAAGACGATCGCGTCCGTCGCGATGGACATGCGCGCAGCCGTCTTTCGCGGCCCAGGCGAGATCGCTATCGAAGACGTCCCGAAACCGGCACTCGACGCGCCGACCGACGCCGTCGTCCGCGTGACCCACACCGCGATCTGCGGGTCGGATCTCTGGCCGTACCGCGGGCAAGAGGACCGCGACGTCCCTTCCCGTATCGGTCACGAACCGATGGGGATCGTCGAGGAAGTGGGCGAAGAAGTCCGCTCGGTTGCGCCCGGCGATCGGGTGTTCGCGCCGTTCGTCACCAGCTGTGGCGAGTGTGAGTTCTGCCGGAAGGGACTCCACACTTCCTGTGTGAACGGCGGGTTCTGGGGTGGCGAGGACGGCGGCGCACAGGGCGAGTACGTCCGAGCGCGCCACGCCGACGGCACGCTCGTGCGCGTGCCCGACCGCCATGCCGACGACGAGGAGACGCTCCAGGCGATCCTCCCGCTGACGGACGTCATGGGGACGGGCCATCACGCCGCGGTCAGTGCGGGCGTCGACGCCGGCTCGACGTGCATCGTCGTCGGCGACGGCGCGGTTGGGCTGTGTGGCGTCCTCGCCGCCCGCCGGCTCGGTGCCGAACGGATCATCGCGATGGGCCACCACGAGGACCGCCTCGCACTCGCCGAATCGTTCGGCGCGACAGACACGATCGCCGCGCGCGGCGAGGAGGCCGTCGAGCGTGCCCAGGAGCTCACGTACGGCGGCGCGAACCACGTCATGGAGTGTGTCGGATCGACGGGTGCGATGAACACCGCGATCGAGGTCTGTCGGCCTGGCGGGACCGTAGGGTACGTGGGCGTCCCACACGGGATCGAGGACGACGGACTCGACATCTTCGGACTGTTCATGGACAACATTTCGTTGAACGGGGGGATCGCGCCGGTCCGGGCCTATGCGGACGAATTGCTCGCGGATGTCCTCGGTGGGACGCTCGACCCCTCGCCGATCTTTACGAAGACGGTCGACCTCGACGGCGTGCCCGAGGGCTACCGGGCGATGGATGAGCGCGAGGCGATCAAGGTGTTGGTCAAGCCCTAAACCGGGTCCGGAACTAGATCACTGCGGCTGGCGAGGCCGGCGGCCGAGAATCCGGTCCGCGAGGCTCCCCAGGGCTTTCAGCGCGACGTTGACGTACAGGCCGACGAGGAAGGCCACGCCGGCGGCGAACCGGGCACCGTCGACGCCCTCGACGCTGCCGAAGTTCCCCAGAAGAAGGTAGACGCCCGCCGCCAGAATGCACGCCGCCGGGATCCGCATCGCCATCTCGACGACGTGCTCCCACTGATTCCACTCGGTGTAGCGATCCAGTTTGTGCATGAGCTTCGTGAAGATGTACCCAAGTGCCCCGAAACCGGCATAGAGGTAGACATACACCGGGATCGTCACTGGATTCGGGTCTGAGCCATCGGTGGGGATTGCGACGGCCCACCCGAGGACGCCGGTCGAGAGGACGATTCCGACGAGCGTCAGCCCGGCAAAGACGCCAATGACGATCCAGTTCAGCAACGACCACTCGACGCCGTCCTCGATGGACGCCCCACCCGAGTTCGAATCAGTCGCCGCGCTGTGCTCGTCTGACGGCCGCTCCGTACTCATAGACTACATTCACGATTGACAGTAGTAAAACCCATCGTCCGCTGATTTCCGAGCCACCGAGTCGGCCGAACCGGTCGGTTTCCGCGGGTGATGGAAACGCACCGACTGTCAGCCCCTCACGGTCACCGTTCCCTGTATCACCACGGTTATGCATGCCCCACTCGTTGGCCCGTCCATGGGAGACCTGACAGCGACACTGGAGACGACCCACGGCGACATCGAGATCGAACTGTACGACGAGCGCGTCCCGACCACCGTACAGAACTTCGTCAACCTGGCGGAACACGACCCCGCGGCCGACGCCGAACCAGCCCCCGAAACCCCGACCTGGGAGGACCCCGAAACCGGCGAGACCCGCGGCGATGCGTTCTATCAGGACACGCCGATCCACCGGATCATCGACGGGTTCATGGTCCAGATGGGCGACCCGACGGGGACCGGTCGCGGCGGCCCGGGCTACACCTTCGACGACGAGTTCGACAGCGATCTGGGCCACGACGGCCCCGGCGTCGTCTCGATGGCCAACTCCGGGCCCAACACCAACGGCTCGCAGTTCTTCATCACGTTCGACGCCCAGCCCCATCTCGACGGCGATCACGCCGTCTTCGGCGAGGTAATCGACGGCATGGACACGCTCGAAGCACTCGAGAACGTCGACACCGGCCCGCGTGACGAGCCCGAAGAAGACGTGCGACTCGAAGCCGTCCGGATCAACGACTGAACGCCGGTCGTCGATAGCCGGAGCGGGGGATCGACATGTGCCTGCTCCGACGGGCGTCGCTACGCAATGACGACGACCGGCCGGGACGATTCGGAGTGAGATAGGAACGTTGAGGACGATACAGCTCCACAGTACTGGCATGTCGTCGACGATGGCGGTCATCGGCGTCGGGACGGCAGTCGTGTTCCTCGGCGCGCTCGCGGCACTCCGGTGGCGCGAGGACGAACTGCTCGCGGCCGGCCTGTTGACCCTCGGATCCGGACTGGCGACCATCTGGTCGCTGCTAGGCGTCGGATGGGCCGGGAGTGGACGAGGGGAAATCTCGACGACAATGTATCTGTCACTTGCACTCATGGGCGGGATGACGACGCTCTATTTCGGCATATTCGTCCGGTCACGGCTTCGCAGCCGGTAGCGCCGGCCGATACGCTCACCCCCGACGACCGGCGTGGCCGCAGCAGTCGGATAGATGTCCACAAATTATAATTGAGGATTAATATTTCGAACGAACACGAATAGAAGTGGGATACTGTTACACTTCATTCCATTTTAGAGTGAATATCTGTGTTTAATCCTCCTAAAGCGCGGACATCTGTCTCGAATGTATCCCGACATTTTAAGACCAGGGGTCCGCTATGGGGGGATATGTCTGACAAGAAATCACAAGGCAATGTCGACAGACGGCGGTTCATGCAAACCGTCGGTGCGGGGGCCGTTGCAGCGGGCGTCGCGGGATGCAGCCAGTCGGACACCACGGACACGGAGGGGCCTGCAGACACGACGGAGGGGCCGGACACGCCGCCACAGGGCGGCACGCTGACGATGTCGCTGCCGTCCTCGCCGCCGAGCGTCAACGTCCTGAACACGTCGTCGTCCTACGCGACGGCGATCATGGACTTCATCTGGGAGTACGGCACGTTCCTGGACTGGACGACCTTCGAGGTGAAGCCCTGGGTATACACCGACTGGACCATGGAGAACACCGAGGGCGAGGACCCGAACCCGGACGTCTATTTCAACGTCAGGGACGGCCTGACCTGGAGCGACGGCGAGGACTTCACGGTCAGCGACGTGATCTTCACCTACGAGTACCTGCTCGAACAGGAGCCGGGCAAGTACACCTCGGATCTAAAAGCGATCGACTCCGTCGAGGAGGCATCAGGCGACTGGGACGTCCATCTCTCGATGAACCAGGTCGTCGGTACCTACGCGCTCAACCAGCTCCAGTTGCCGCTGCTGCCCGAACACGTCTGGAGCGACGTCGACGACTACACGGAGTACCAGCCGGGTCAGCAGGTCGACAGCGGCGGGCCGGTCGGCCTGGGAATGGCGGAGCTGACGCAGTACGAACCCGACACGTCCATCGAACTGACCTTCCGGGACCCGGACGAGTACCAGCTCGGCCAACTCGACTGGCTGGCGGAACACGATACGTTCGTCCAGGGTGGCCCGTTCCTGGATGAGCTCCGGTATCTCGTCTACAGCAGCGAGTCGGCGTACGTCCAGGACTTCTTCAACGACGAGATCGACGCGATATACAACACGCTCCCGACAGGGGAGATCCAGAAGGCCCGCGAGGAGGACAGACAACTCGTCCGCGGGGGCGACACCGGCTACGGTTTCTTCATGTTCAACCTTCGCCGGACCCCCTTCGACGACGCGGCCTTCCGGCAGGCTCTGGAGTTCCTCTGGGACGACATCCAGTGGGTGCGGACACTCAATCAGAACTACGTCCTCGAAGGTGACTTCATCATGCCGCCCGCCTACGAGGCCGTCCGTCCCGAGACCGAGACGGGTGCCGAGATCCTCGAGGACCCGGCGACAAACGCCTTCGAGTTCCGCGGGGATGGCGAGGGGGAACCGGACCTCGAAACCGTCCGGTCGTTCCTCACAGAGGGACAGCTCGTCACCGGCGAGAGCGGGACGTTCGCCGGCAAGGATTACCCCGGCAGCCTGACCGGCGTCACGGCGAGTCAGTCCGCGCCGCGACACGACTACTCCTTCGGCGAGGTGACGTCCTCGGTCCTCCAGGACGTCGATGGCGTCGACCAGGAGATCCGCGTCAACGGCCAGACGATCACCGAGATCCGCGGGGAGCCGCTGACGTACATCAGTTACCCACCGGAGCTGGTGCCCGAGCTGACGGAGATGGACCAGGTCTACGTCAAGAACATGCAGGAGCTCGGCATCCCGATCAAGCGGGAAACCGTCGGGTTCAACGCACTCCTCCCGCGGCTGTACGCCCAGGAGGACTTCGACGTCACCCACCTCGGCTGGGGGAACACGTCGCCGCTTGGCGTCAGTTCGCTCTACAATCTCTTCCACAGCGACAACGCCGACGATCACTCGGTCGTCGAGGAAGGGTCCGAGCAGGAAAACGACCAGCGCCAACTCAACAACAACACCGGGTACGGGCTGTTCGACCACGCGGGCGCCGACGACCTGATCGATCAAGCACGCCGGACGATCGACCCCGAGGAGCGCAATGCGCTGGTCCGCCAGGCGGTCGAGCGGATCTACCTCGACTCGCCGTACATGGTCTATCAGTACAGCAAAGTGTTCTGGCCGCTCCACCAGCGGTTTTCCGGCGCGATCGAGAACATCCCCGGCGTCGGCGGCCCGGCACTGACGACCCAGATGCTGAACATCTACGAGAACGAATAGCCCGTTCGGTCGTTTCGTCGACAGAATCGAGCCGATTCGGCACATTAATCACAACGCGACATCGTAGCAAGACAGAGCCCTGCAATGACACGGCACGGCGTCGGTAGGTGTGAGGTGAGGCGATGAGTCGGATAAGCGCCAGGTACCTCGGTAAGCGACTGGTCGCGTCGTATCTGACGCTGCTTGTCATCATGACACTGCTGTTCCTGTTGGTCAAGTCGATGCCGGGCAGCTTTATCAGCCAGATGCGGAGCCCGGGAATGACGGCCGAGCAGATCGCCCAACTCGAGGCGAGGTGGGGACTGAACGATCCGATCTGGGTCCAGTACGCCCGGTTCATGATCAACTACCAGATGGGACACTTCGGGTGGTCGATCAACTGGAACGTGCCCGTCTGGGACCTGATCGCCCGGCGGTTGCCCCGGACGCTGATCCTCTTCGGATCGGTCTACATCGTCGGCTACGTCGTCGGCCCGCTCGTGGGGATGTACCTCGGCTGGTGGCGCGGGACGATGAAGGACCAGTCGCTGTTCTCGGGGAGCCTGTTCATCTACTCGATCCCGGTGTTCTGGGTCGCCTGGTTGTTCATGTGGGTTTTCAACTATCAACTCGGCCTGCTGCCCGGCAAGTACATGGTGACGCAGTTCCCGGAGTTCGACCTGACAGCGGTCAACGTCATCGTCGACTTCCTGCGTCACCTCGCGTTGCCGGCGTTCACCGTCGCCGCGATCACCTGGGTCGGGTCGATGCTGGTGATGCGAACCCAGATGAACAACGTGACCGACGCGGACTACGTCTACCTCGCGAAGGCCAAAGGCCTCAGCGAGCGGACCGTCATCGTCAAACACGCCGCGAGAAACGCCCTGATCCCGGTGGCGACATCGGCGATCGTCGCCCTGGCGTTCATTCTCGACGGATCGATCATCATCGAGAACGTCTTCAACTGGCCGGGGATGGGCAGCGTGGTCGTCACCGCAGTGATACAGCAGGACACCCCGGTCGTGCAGGCGGTGTTCTTCATCCTGGCAATCCTGATCATCATCGCGCGACTGTTGCAGGACGTCGTGTACACGTATCTCGACCCGCGGATCAAATTCGGAGGCAACGAATAGATGGCGACAGACACTGACGAACCGTCGCGTTTCGAATCGCTCGCCCGTCGCTATCGCCCCCGCATCGAGCGGTTCCAGCGGGGCTGGGAGCGCTATCGCCAACACCGGATGGGGATCGTCGGACTCCTGATCCTCGTCGTCTTCGGCCTCTGGGCGCTGTTCCCGTCCGTGTTCGCGCCACATAGCCTGGAATGGAAGGCGTTTCTCGGAACGGAAGGCGGCCGAATGACGTTAGAACAGACGCGGTCGCTCCCGCATCCGCCGGCGTTCGGCGATCCCTTCTTCGCCCCGCTGGGGACCAACCATCTCGGCGAGGGGATCGCGACGCTGATGGTCTATTCGGCCTCGAACGCCCTGTACATCGGCCTCGCCGCCGGGATCCTCTCGAGCCTGGTCGGCGTCCCGCTGGGACTGATCAGCGGATTCTACGGGAACACGTGGATCGACGAACTCATCCAGCGCATCGCGGACATCGTCTACAGTCTCCCGTTCCTGCCGCTGGTGATCCTGCTGGTGGCCATCCGTGGAGTCAACACGACGAACATCATCATCGCGATCGTGATCAAGTCGTGGGTGAACAACGCCATCGTCATCCGCGGGGAGACCCTGTCCCTGAAGGAACGTTCCTACGTCGAGTCCGCGAAGGTGGCCGGGGCAAGCGACGCTCGCATCGTCTTCCGGCACATCCTGCCGAACGTGTTGCCGCTGACTTTCGTTTACCTGGCCCAGGACGCCGCCTACGCGATCCTGACCCAGGCGTCGCTGGCGTATCTCGGTCTCGCCGACTTCACGTCCCAGTCGTGGGGACTGATGCTCCAGAACATCCAGGCCCAAAACGAGGTTTTCTCCGCCCCGTGGTGGCTGTTACCGCCGGGGATCGCCATCGCGCTGGTGGCGGCCGCCTTCTACTTCATGGGCTTCTCGATGGAAGACGTCGCCAACCCACAACGTGAGTGACTATGACACTGCTGGAATTCAACGATCTCTCGGTACGATACAGCACTGACGACGGGGCCGTCCACGCCGTCGAGGACGTCAACTTCACCGTCGAACCCGGCGAAACGTTCGGCCTCGTCGGCGAGTCCGGCTGCGGCAAGACGACGCTCGGAAAGTCCATCCTGCAGTTGCTCGACCGCAACGGCTACGTCGAGAGCGGCGAGATCTGGCTCGACTGGGTGTTGCCCAAATGGACCGACGAGGGAGGCGAGCCAACCAACGAGGCGATCGCCGACGATTCGATCCCGGTGCGTCAGGACGGGAAGATGAACCTCGCCGCCCTCGACGAGACCGAGATCCGGCAGGTCCGCTGGAACACCATCTCCCTGATCCCACAGAGCGCGATGAACGCGCTGAACCCGGTGTACAAGGTCGGCGACCAGATCACGGAGGCCATCCAGTTGCACGAACCGGAAACCACCGACGAGGAGGCCCGGGAGCGGGCCATGCAACTGCTCGAAAGCGTCGGCGTCGAACCCGAACGGGCCGACGATTACGCCCACGAGTTCTCCGGGGGGATGCGCCAGCGCGCGATCATCGCCATGGCGATGGCCTGTGACCCCGATCTGGTGATCGCCGACGAGCCGACGACGGCGCTCGACGTCATCATCCAGGACCGGGTGCTCGACGCCATCCGGGACATGCAAGAGGAGTTCGACGCGGCCATGCTGATCATCAGCCACGACATCAGCGTCATGGCCGAGACGTGCGACCGGATCGGCGTGATGTACGGCGGTCGGCTGATGGAGAGCGGGACGACCCACGACATCTTCGAGAACGCCGCCAACCCCTACACACTGGGGCTGGAGAACTCCTTCCCGACGATCACGGCCGAGAACGAACAGTTGCTCTCGATCCCCGGGACGCCACCCCAGCTGGTGGATCCGCCCGACGAGTGTCGGTTCATCGATCGCTGCCCGTTCGCGGTCGACGCGTGTGAGAAGTCCCACCCGCCAATGTTCGACGTCGAAAGCCAACAAGGGGAACTCAGTCAGGCGACCACTGACGGGCATCGGTCGGCCTGTCACCGGGTGGACGAGATCGAGGAGCTACGCAACCGAGCGACGGAGGACGAGACATGGCAGGAACGATAGATTCAACCTTGATGGAGGTACGGGACGTCTCGAAGCTGTTCGGGAGTTCCCAGGGCCTGCTCGATACGCTCCTGGGTCGGGAACCACAGCCGGTCCGTGCCGTCGACGGCGTCTCGCTGTCCGTCGAGGAGGGCGAGGTCCTCGGGATCGCCGGCGAATCGGGCTGTGGGAAGACCACCCTGGGGAAGATGCTGGTCAAACTGCTGAATCCGACCGAGGGAGATGTCGAGTTCGACGGCATGGACGTCACGGACCTCTCCGCCGCGGAGCAACGCGAGTTCAGACAGCGCGTCCAGATGATCTTCCAGGACCCCTTCGAGAGTCTCAACCCCCGGATGACCGTCGAGGACGCCGTCGCGGAGCCCCTGCAGATCAACGACATCGGCGAGGACTACTACGAGCGTCGCGACCGCGTCATCGAGGTGCTCGAAGACGTCGGGTTGGCACCGGCCGAGCCGTATCTCCGGTCGTTCCCCCACGAACTCTCGGGCGGCGAGCGCCAGCGCGTCGCCATCGCGCGGGCGCTGGTCGTCGATCCTGACTTCGTCGTGGCCGACGAGCCGGTCTCGATGCTGGACGTCTCGATCCGGGCGAGTGTCCTCAACCTGATGCAGGACCTCAGAGAGGAGTACGACCTCACGTACGTGTTCATCAGCCACGACCTCTCGCTGATCAGGTACATGTGCGACCGCACGGCGATCATGTACCTGGGGGACGTCGTCGAGATCGGCGACACGGACGACATCGTCACGGACCCGAAACACCCCTACACGGAGGCGCTGTTCGACGCCGTCCCGGTGATCGATCCCGACGCGGAACGCGACCGGGCGAACGTCACGGGCGAGGTGCCGAGCCCCCGTGACCCGCCGACCGGCTGTAAGTTCCACCCGCGGTGTCCGTCCGTGATCCCGCCCGACGACTGGACGGGCAGTCAGGACGCCTTCCGACGGTGCCTGCAGTTCAAACTCGGCATCCAGCGGGAGACCCTGGGGCCGACGGACATCCCGGAAGACGAGGAATCAGACGACGTCGAGGAGGAGGTCGACGCCCTGCTGCGACACGGTCTCGTCCTCGACGTCCCGGAACCCCATCGCATCGACCCGGAAGAACTCTCGGAGGGCGTTCCGGTCGAGGCACTCGACCTGCCGGCGGCCGTCGAGTCGGCACTCCGGGACGCTGCCCGGGACGTGTTGACCGACGGCGACTACGACAGCGCCCGTGATCGTCTGGCCGACCGGATCGAATCCGTCTGCGAGACCGAGATACCCGACCTCCGTGAGGCGGAGGATCGAACGCTCGCCTGCCACCTCTATGGGTCCTCCGGTGGGGACCGATAGAACCGTCAACGACGATGCGCGACGGCACTCGTCGGAACGGAAACAGGTTCGAACCTGACGACGAACGGGCGACGACGGACGCGTCGGGTCGCGGTCACGGCTGGCTCGCCCTTTCGTTCGTGCTGGTCCTTGTTCTGACCGGTGTGATCTTCGTCGCGACCGGGCAGGCGTACCTCGCCTACGAGCAGAGTGGCTCGGTGACGGCGACAGTCACGGACGTCAGTGTCGCGGATGGCGACGGAATCGTCCAGGTCAGGGTCGCGGTTCACAACCCGACGGCCGTCGCAGTCGACATCGAGGCCCCGGCCGGGATCACCGGTCGAATCGACGGCCGAATCGTCGCCAGGGCGCACGCAACCCTGTTCACCGAACGCACCGTCCCGGCAGGCGGCAATCGAACGATCGACGTACCACTACGGATCCATCACCAGTCCGGAGAGACAACTGTGGCCGCGGCGCTCGATAGCGATACGTTCGACCTGAGTGGCCGTCTCCGGGGAGCGATTCACGATCGGTCGATCTCGATCACCATCGAGCGGGGTGACCAATGACCGTCAGTCGAACCATCGAGCGCATGGTCGCATTCGTCACTCGCGTCACTTCACACCGAACACTCGGGGTCGGGACCGGTGCGCTCGCGGGGATGGGCGCGTTCATGTACAGCAACGAGGGGTTGCTCCCGCCGGCAGTGCCGGGGTGGGTGCCCGTCGTGGTGCTCTGTCTCGCCGGCGTCTACACCGTCGTCCTCTCGACGTCGCTGTCCCGGAGTATTCGGGCGTTGTTGATCGCGTTCGTGACCGCGATCGGGACGCTGTTTCTCGCGTCGGTCCTGCCGGTGTGGGTGCTGCCGTACGGACGTGGGGGCGCGGATATCGCACTCGTCTATTTCCTCCGGCAGGCCCTGCTGGGAACGCTGATGGCGTTGCTGGTCATCTTTCTCGGGAGTTACTTCGCCACGTTGTTCGTCGCCGGATATTTCGACTGGTGACGCCTGCCGGAGACGGGCCGCCCGCGTCCAGGCCGGGATCGGCTGTGCAGCACTCGATCCCGTCAGACCCGCGGCACCCGGCGTGTGACCGGGATGTTTTTGCCCATCGGGACCGTTTAGGCGTCCGTGACGAGGGAAACGCCGGATCGCGAGAAGCCGATCAAGGAGCGTGGCCTCTACGCCAGCCACGGCGATGCGCCCACGCTCGGCGCGTATCTCTCCTCGCTACTCCATCTCCTGTCGTTTCCGGCCGTCCTCGTGATCGCCGTCGTCGGCCACCTGCTCGAGTTCTATCCGTATCCCGGAATCATCCCCGTGATGATCGGGCTGTTCATCGGAGAGATCGTGATCGTCGGCGCGGTGATGCACGTCGCGTCCTGAGACACTGATCGACGGAAGCAAGCCGTCAGTAGGCGACCCTGAAAAAGCCCTTGAAACCGCCGTAGCCGGCCGCGATCATCACGATTCCGATGAGCAGAATCTTGCCGGCTTCGACGGTCGGAATCGGATCACTGTACGGTTCCAGACCGATGAGCGACATCAGCCCGAACATCGACACGGCATACCCGATTGCGAGTCCCAATATGCCGACACCGAGCAGTCCCAGACTCGTCGGGGCACGTAGCGGTCGCGGGATCTGTTCACGTACCGTCGCCATAGCGGAAGACTAGCGAGCGGACAGTTAAGCGTTCCTGTCCGAGCGGTCGGCCTCCTCGACGGCTTCGAGTTCGTCACCGACTGGCGAGAGGTCGCTATCGAACGTGTTGTCGTCCGCTTCACCGGATGGCTCACTCCCTCGATCACCAGTGGCGATCGAACGCGGCGACGGGCGCACGGCGTACCCGATGCCAACGGCGGCCGTGCCGCCACCCACCATGAGGAGCGTCTCGACGGCCAGCAGTGCCTGCTCCCCGGTGACGACAGAGAGGTGAATCGCCTGACCGATGACCAGCGCGCCCACGACGACGAACACAGTGTGCACCAGCCGTCGTACCGGGGAATCCGGTCCGAGCATGTCGTGGTTCGACATTGTACTCTTGGCGTTTCAACTCCCCGATCCGTCCCGACATCGGTCGATCGACGGCAAGCGATAGGACTCCGCTCGCGTGCCCACGTTTCGAAACCTTCAATTGTGCCTGCAGTCTATCGGAGAATGCAACGAGCATACGAGGGTTGGTGGTCTAGGTTGGTTATGACACCTCCTTGACATGGAGGAGGTCGGCGGTTCAAATCCGCCCCAACCCACTGATTTTGCGCCGAACAATACCGTGAGGCGCAAGTCTGTCTTTGGGGCGGATTTGAAGCAGGGAGTGAGAGGTGAGCGAGTGCAACGAGCGAACGGGAACGACCGCGGTTCAAATCCGCCGAGAGAGCAAGCTCTCTCGAGCCGTGCTTCACGTTGTTCAGCACGACGCCGGAAGAGCTTGCTCTTCCGAGCCCTCGTTCACTGCGTTCACGAGGACGCCCCAACCCATATTTTCCGGCGAGCAAATTTGCGAGCCGGTAATTTGATCACAAAGATTTGAAGCAGACGAGTCGCGCGCAGCGAGAGCGAGGTGTGACCGGAGGGAGCGTCTCGAAATGGCGAGCGGTGTAACCGCGAGCGAAGCGACGTCTCGGCGCGGTTCAAATTCATCCTGATTCAGTATCTGCCCCGCTTCTCACTGCCAACCGCAGCCACGGCCGGCCAATGATCGGGCTCGGGAAAAGATTCATTCTTGTTCTCTTAGATCTCCAAGGAGTGTACCTGTATACCCCCGACGGAATCGACCGGAAGCGAGCCCACCACCAGGCAGTGAAGCAGGAGGCGGACGATGTCCCGACCAAGCGCCGTGGCAATCTCGGCGAGCTTGCGTTCGAGCAGTTCTGTCGTGAATACCTACCCGTCGAGATGTGGGAATGGAAGAACGAGCAGCCACTTCGAAAGTGCAATCCCGAGAGCTACGCAGCGTACGACTTCGAGGTGTTCGGCTACGAAGTCGATGTGAAGACTTCCCGAGACGTTTCCGCGTTCCGTCCCTCCCACTTACTCGATCAGGATCCCGACGACGACATTATCGTCATGGTGTGGCACCGGGACAACGAGGACGGCCTGATCCTCCTCGGGTGGGAGCGAGTCGAGACACTCGAATCGAAAGTGACCACGCAGGAATCGTATTCGGGGACGGAACCGGAGAAACTCGATCACCTCTCATCGCGGCCGATGAACGAGCTGATGGATCTCGGGCCGAACACGGCTCACATGAATCAAAAGCCGGAGAACCCGTTTTCTCCCGGCGACCGCGTCGTGAAAGCCGCCGATTCGGACGCGTCGGTCGCGGTCGTGGTCGAGGTGCTTCCCCCCGAAACGGAGGTCGGGATCTACGGGCAGTCGATGGATGGGGAGGCTGTCCGGGTTGCGTTTCCGAGCACCCTCGACGAAGGCCCGGGTGACTGGCGCGACATCGACGCGGCGCTCCTCTCGTCGTACTGTGACGATCAAGACCTCAAGCTGTATACGTATAAGCACACGAATCTGGACTTCGCCGAGAACCCGTTCGTCCCAGGAGATCGCGTGGTCAACGCCAACCACGACGACCCCGACGAGGCTGTCGTGGTCAGCCGTACCGACAGTTCGAGCGAGAAGGCAGTAACTGTAGTCTATGCGACACAACTGGAAGACGACCAGATTCCACCGGCGGCACTCTCAACGCACGCTGAAAAGCACCAGCTCAAACAGTATTCCTACAACGTGGACGTCCTAGAAGGAGCCTGAAAGCACACCGTCAAGTACTAGATTTATACTCCAGCCGTCAGTGGTCCAAACAATACACATGCCGCCCATCCAGACCAGCGAATTGACGAAGTATTACGGCGACGTACGGGGCGTCGAGGATCTCTCCTTCGCCGTCGAGGAGGGTGAAGTCTTCGGGTTTCTCGGCCCGAACGGCGCGGGGAAGACGACGACCATCCGGACGCTGATGGGGTTTCAGTCGCCAACCGGCGGGACGGCGACCGTTCTGGGAGCCGACATTAGAGACGGGGCGGCGCTCCGGGAGGTTCGCGCGGACGTGGGCTACCTGCCGAGCGAGCCGAGTTTCAACGAGAACGTGACCGGTCGCCGCTTGCTCGACTATCACGGGTCGCTCCGTGGAGACATCCGAAGCGACGAGATGCTCGAACTGTTCGATCCGCCGCTGGACCGGAAGGTGCGGGAGTACTCCCGCGGCAACAAGCAGATGCTCGCCATTGTCATGGCGTTCATGCACGACCCGGATGTGCTCATCATGGACGAGCCCACCTCCGGACTTGATCCCTTGAAGCAGGAACAACTCCTGGAGTTCATCCGCACCGAACAGCAACGCGGGAAGACGTTCTTTTTCTCCTCGCACATTCTGAGCGAGGTCCGGAAAGTCTGCGATCGAGTAGCGATCATTCGAGACGGCCATCTCGTCGAACTCGAAGACGTCGAGTCGCTGCTGGATCGCAGTGGGAAGATCGTCCGGGCGCGGCTGAGTGGCGATCTCGACCCCGACGCGCTGGCTCTGGACGGCGTCCACGATATCGAGGTCAGCAGCGACGGGAGTGAAGATGGGGACGAAGGCGACGGCGAAACGGCCATTGCAAAGAGTGAGGCGACGAGCGTCACGTTCACGTACACTGGGGCTTACGAACCCATGCTCCGGCAGCTACTCGAGTACGAAATCTTCGATCTGACGATCGAGGAGGCCCCACTCGAAGACGTGTTCATGCGATTTTATGGGGAGAACCCGGCCGAGCGTGTCGAAGCAGTCGAGAACGGCAAGCCCGTCGACAGCGAGATCGAGGAAGGGGCGGAGGAGGCCGATGTTTGAGACCGCGCGTTTCGAGTCCGAACGGCTGGTTCCCGCTTCGGCGGTCATCGGGCTGGGGCTTGCGGCCTTCGGCGGGATGATGACGCTTATCGCCCCCGGCATCCTCGGGGACGTCGATATCGCGGCCCTGCTTGAGCAGTACCCGTCCGTGATGGTCGAGGAGATGGGGCTGGGACACATGGGGACCATCGAGGGCTTCATCGCACTCGAACTCTACGAGTACGTCTGGCTGCTCGGCCTCGGGGCGTACGTCGCCTACACCGCGGCCGGCTCGATCGCGGGTGACGTCGAGACCGGGCGGATGGACACGCTACTCGCCGCGCCGATCGCCCGGTGGCGACTGCTCGTCGAGAAATACCTCGCACTGCTGACGCCCATCGTCGTCGTCAACGTCGTCGTCTTTGTGGGTGTGACGGGAGCGGTGCAGGTGATCGAGGAGACGATTCCCGTTGCCGACCTCGTCGCGGTCCACGTGCTGTCGATCCCCTACTTGCTTGCGTGTGGTGCGTTCGGCATGCTCGTCTCCGTCGCCGCGCCGCGCCGCATTCTCGCCGAGGGCGTGGCGGCCGGCACGATCATCGGAACGTTCCTCTTCGAGATGCTCCTCAGCAACACGGATCTCGCGTGGCTGGGTGGTATCGCGCCGATGCGATACTACGATCCCCTGGCGATCCTCACCGAGAGCACGTACGATCCCGCCGGGGGAGCGATCCTCGTTTCCGCCGCGGTCGTGCTCCTGGCCGGGAGTGCCTGGCTGTTCGGGGAGGTCGACGTGCAATGAGTACCGAGAGAGCGGGGCCCGCGACCCGCGAACCCGACGACAACCCGCTGCTCGTGGTCGCCCGCTTCGAGGGGCGCAATCGACTCCGGGTGACGGGCGTCATCGCCGTGCTGTTCACGCTGTTCGGCCTCATGTACGTCTGGCTCGGCCCGCAGATGATCGAGGCCGGGTTCTCGGAGTTGATCGACGCGATGCCACCGGTCGTCACCGAACTGTTCGGCTTCGAGAGCCTGGAGTCGATCGAAGGACTCCTCGCCAGCGAGTTCTACACGCTCGGCTGGATCGTCGGTCTCGGGGGCTATCTCGCCTATACCGCCGCCGGGACGGTCGCCGGCGACCTCCGGGACGAGCGGATGGACACACTGGTGGCCGCCCCCGTGGCCAGGCGAAGCGTCCTCCTCGGGAAGTACCTCGCGCTTCTCGTCCCGATCCTCGTCCTCAACGCCGTCGTCCCGGTCGTGCTGTACGTGGCATCGGTGGCTATCGACCAGACGCTTCCGCTCGCCGATCTCGCGATCGTCCACGCCTTCTCCATCCCGTATCTCCTCTTCTGGAGTGCGATTGGCCTGTTGCTCGGGGTGGTCGTCCGCCGAGGTCGAACTGCCGGGCGGGTCGCGCTCGCGCTGGTCTTTTTCGGCTGGCTCGCGGAGTCGATCATCTCGACGACCGATTACGAGTGGCTCGGCGGGCTCTCACCGATGCGATATTTCGACCCGTCGGGTGTCCTCGTCCAGGGGACCTACGATGTCGCCGGGGCGGGCCTGCTACTGGCCGGTGCGGTCCTGGCAGTCGGCCTCAGCCAGTACTGGTTCCAGCGACGGGATCTCTGAGTTGGCTCCGACGCAAGCGCTAAGCGAGCGATCGGTTCCGGGATCGTTTTCGCTCGTCCGTCCCGATAGCCGGCTATGATCGCCGTCTTCGCAGACACCCACGGGACTGACGACCTACAGCTCGCCGGACGGGCAGCCAATGCACTCGCTGATGCCGAGAGAGTGCTCCATGCGGGAGACTTCACGACGGCGGCGGTCTACGAGGCCTTCGAGGCCCGAACTTCCGAGTTGATCGCCGTCCACGGCAACAGTGACGCGGCTCCACTTCGGGATCGATTGCCTGCCGTCGAGACGATCGAATGGAACGACCGAGAACTGCTTCTCATTCACGGACACGAACACACGCCGACGTCGCTGCCGTTGCTCGCTCGGGAGCGAGGTGCCGATCTCGTTATCACCGGACACACCCACCGACCAGCGATCGAGCGACTCGGGGATCTCCACGTCCTCAATCCGGGAAGTCACACCGATCCGCGGGCGAGCGCGCCGTCGTACGCCGAACTTCGCCAGGAAACGGGTGACGTGGTGATCGAACTCCGGGAGCCGACGGGGAAAATCATCGAGCGACGGCGCGTCGCTGGGGAGTGAGTGGGTCGATCGCAGGGTGAGGGCCGAAGCGGGAGTAACGCACATCGACCAACGGCCGGACGGCTAAAGTGAACACCGGAAGGTCAAACGCTCGTTTGACTTCCCGTCCGAACCCATTGTTGGACACAGCCAGGCATCGCGCCGTCGGGCGGTGCGACCGCAAACCCAGGGGATCGAACGGCGTGCCGACGACGATCACATGACAACAAACGACGAAACATCTATTATCGCCGAGATGAAACCGCGAGTCATGGTTGACCCGGTTCTCGTCGGCATCGTCGTCGTCGTCCTCGCGTTCGTCTTCTTCGTCTACCTGTTCGTCCGCCGGATCGCGACCGGCTTCAGCCAGGGCATGCGTGAAGGCAAGCGCGGTGGGTAACCGGCCCAGCCACGGGACGAAACTGGTTTGGCCGGCGGTCGAGAAGTCCCTGCCGTCATGGACCCACGCATCCGCGAACACGCACAGCTGGTCGCCGACGCGCTCGATCTGAGCGAGGGCGACAACCTGCTCATCAAGAGCGAGCCCGCCGCCGAGGATTTGGTTGTTGCACTCTACGAGATCGCCGGTGATCGCGGCGCACACCCCGTTTCGATGCGTACCAATCGAAGCGGACGGGCCATCCGAAGCTATCTCCAGGCGGCCGACGCCGCCGACGTCGACTTCGAGACACCGGCCCACGAACAGGCCCTGGTCGAGGCGGCCGACTGTCACGCCGTCATTCGCTCTCACGTAAACGTCACCGAACTGGAGGACGTCGCTCCCGAGGTCAACTCCGATTACGAGAAGGCCCACCAGCCGATTCTCAACGAGCGGCTGACCGACCGCTGGACGCTCACCCAGCATCCCACGCCCGCCGACGCCCAACTCGCCGAGATGAGCACCGAAGCCTACGAGAACTTCGTCTACGATGCGATCCTCAAAGACTGGGACGAACAACGCGAGTTCCAGGCTCAGTTGGTCGAGATCCTCGAGGACGCCAGCGAGGTCAGGATCGCGAGCGGCGACACCACCGACGTCACCATGTCCGTCGACGGCAACCACGTCATCAACGACACGGACACGCACAACCTCCCCGGCGGCGAGGTGTTCACCGCCCCGATCCCCGACAGCGTCGAAGGTGACGTCCTCTTCGACAAGCCCGTCTATCGCCGTGGGCGGGAGATTACCGACGCACGACTCGTCTTCGAAGACGGCGAAGTCGTCGAGCACAGCGCCTCGAAGAACGAGGAGCTGCTGACGAGCATTCTCGACACCGACGAGGGAGCCCGCCGCCTGGGCGAACTCGGGATCGGGATGAACCGCGATATCGACCGCTTCACCTACAACATGCTCTTCGACGAGAAGATGGGCGACACCGTCCACATGGCCGTCGGCCGCGCCTACGAGGACAACGTCGGCGTTGGCAACGAGCAAAACGAGTCGGCCCAACACGTCGACATGATCGTCGACATGAGCGAGGACTCATTCATCGAAGTCGACGGTGAAGTGGTTCAGGAAGACGGGACGTTCGTGTTCGAAGACGGCTTCAAGGGATAATTGCCGAACGCGAACGGAGTGAGCGTTCGGTTTTTTTAGTCGAGCATTTTCGAGGAGAGGTTCCCGCAGGGTAGCGCCGCTACCCGAGGAAACCCGACGAAGAAAAAGGTCGGTCGACATGATCGTCGACATGAGCGAGGACTCATTCATCGAAGTCGACGGTGAAGTGGTTCAGGAAGACGGGACGTTCGTCTTCGAGGAATAACGGATCGGCAGCCCACTGGAGTTCAGTCAGGCGATCGAAACCAAACACGAAATCCGCTATTCTTGCGGCCTCACAACGCGGATTAGTACCTCCGTTGTTCGGGATGGGAGAATACCGGACCGGGGGAGGTCCGGATGGAGCAATGTGTGGCATCGAACGAGAGCATCGTTCGAATTCACCATGGCGAGAAGCCATGATGAAACGGAAACCTTCCGCAAGTTATCGAGGCTTGGTGGGTGGAGCCAGTGACGGGGTCATGTCCTGACCCAGACGGGTAGATGAACGGCACATATGTAAATGTAACTTCCATTCTCAAATATGGAAAACGGAGCGAGTATTCAGGTCCGGAAAAATATGACGAATAGTTCCCAGACAAAGCCAGGGTTCACCGACAGACACAGCGATGCCACACGAACGCCAACTGTCCGAGATCACTGGTGTCGAATGGGGACACGGACAATCTCTGTAGAGAACGCACGGCCAGCAGCGGGGCCAGCGAACGAGCGCGAACAATGAAACCGTCTGCCAAGCGTATGATCGGAGCGGTAGCGCATCCGGCGAGCGAAGCGAGCCGGTTCACCGAGCGGGAGCGAAGCGACCGCTCGGGTCGTTTTTGGCCCAGCTTTTTGCGAGGAGCGGTTCGCGAGCGGAGCGAGCGAACCCGACGAAGTAAAAAGATGGACGGGCACGGTGGGATTCGAACCCACGAACCGTCGGATTAGAAGTCCGACGCTCTGTCCGGACTGAGCTACGTGCCCCCGTGAGGGTATGACGGGAAGGATGACAAAAAGAACCCGGATTGACGACGGACTCACGCGCTAGCCTGGGACTCGGCGCTCTCGAGGCGATCCTCGGCAATGGCGAACGCGAGCGTGCTGAACAGTCCCAACAGCGTCCCGGCGGTGAGCATCGCCGCGAGATACGAAAGGGAGACCCGGCCGAGGACGTACAGACTGACGGCGTGGATGACACCGGCGATGGCGAGAATGTAGAACGGGGCGTTGAGATATCGCCACCGGAATCGTCCGGCAAGATATTCGTCGGTCACCTGGCCGAGGCTGCTAGTGATCCCGGCGGCGGCGAGCCAGTGGATCGCCCCCGCGAGCACCGCGGCCACAGCCTGAGTCGCACCCAGCGTCGCAGATTCCAGCCCGCCGCGGACGGTGTCGAGCATCTCCAACCCGCTCGCGCCACCGATCGCCAGCAACACCCCGGCAACCACGTAGGTGACAATCGTCACCCGGCCAGCGTACAGCCCGGATCGAGCTCGATCGACGACGCCGTCGACGGCGTCCCCGAGTCCGAGTCCCCGCGAGAGGATGTAGATGCCGAGCAACCCCGACGCAAGCCCGAACACGTCGCCGGGCATGCCGAGGAAGTTCGCGATGACGGCGAGCGGATAGATGAGCAACAGGATCCCGAGCGGGACCAGGATCGTCCCCCGAGTCTCGGGGTCGTTGAGCACCTGTTTGATGGTGTAGTACATCGATTCCAGATCCTGGGCCTGGCGGACGACGACCCGACGGACGCCGTCGATGTCGACCCGCGAACGGATCACGGGCACGACGCTTTCGTCCTGTGCGCCATCGGTGACGATGACCGCACGGACGTCCTCGCCGGTCGTCAATCCCGCGAGGACGGTGTCGATCTCCACACCGACGGCCCGATTGGCAGCGACGTCACTGCCCTCGATCCCGGTCACAGCAGCGACTTCGACGGACTCGCCGGCGCGATCGAGTTCGTCGTAGAGGTGGATCCCCTCGAACAACACGTTGAGGTCACTGTCCTCTGGATCGGCCGTCGCGAACTCGACTGCGGCGCTCTCGACGGCGTCGCGACCCACGACCGGCGTTTCGATGCCGGTCTTCCGGCCGATGTCGTCGTCGAGATCCACGCACAGGACCAGCAGCATCTACCGACCGTACGCGACGGCCGTATAACACTTTTCTGGGTGCGGGACACGGAACTCTGAAATTTCGTGGTGACTCGATGGTGCGGTCACCGTCAGCGGTGGGTCCGGGCGTCCTCGTGAACGGAGTGAACGAGGGCTCGAGAGAGCTCCGCTCTCTCGGCGTCGTGCCGAACAACGTGAAGCACGGCTTGAGAGAGCTGTGCTCTCTCAGCGGATTTGAACCACGCCGAGACGTGCTCGCTTCGCTCGCGGTTACACCGCTCGCCATTTCGAGACGCTCCCTCCGGTCACGTCTCGCTCTCGCTGCGCGCGACTCGTCTGCTTCTAATCCGCCGGCCGCCTCGCATACCCGGCGCTCGTAAATGAGCGCCGCGAAAACTCAGTGGGTCCGGGCGGATTTGAACCACGCCCACGTCGCTCGTTTCACTCGCTCGTGGTCTACTTCAAATCCGTATCACCGCATTTGCGGCTCACGAATTGTTCGCCGCAAAATGGGTCCGGGCGGATTTGAACCACGCGAACACGGTCGCTCACTACGTTCGCGCTGCGTGTTCTCTCTTTCAAATCCTTGTAACCACACAAACGGCGCTGGCTCCTCGTTTCACTCGTCGCAGTCGCCGTCAGAAGTGGGTCCGGGCGGATTTGAACCACGAGGACTTCACTTCGCTCGTCCTCTGGGCTCAAACCGCCATGCCATTCGCTCCTCACGTCCGTTCGTCGCAGAATGGGTCCGGGCGGATTTGAACCACCGACCTCGGCCTTGTAAAGGCCACGTCATAACCAACCTAGACCACGGACCCGCATCCGAAGGAACTGTGTACGGCGAAATAACCCTTACGAAGGGGCAAAGAGAAGGCGTCACCGCGCAGTTCAGAACGAGTGTCAGATTCTAATCCAAACGCTTTCACACCTCGCGCCCGTCCAGTGGGACGTGGACTACAGTCGACTCGTCGACGTACTCGTCGTCGTGCTGCTTGCTCTGGCGACAGTGCTTTCGCTCACTGGCCCCACGAGCCCGCTTGCCCCCATTCTATCGCCGTTGTCCTACGAGGAGCCGACGATCTCGATCAGCGACGAGAACGGCACCGAACTCGCAACCGTCGACGTTCGGGTCGCCGATACCGACCGCGAACGCTATATCGGTCTGAGCCGGACCGAGTCCCTTTCGGACGGTGAGGGGATGCTGTTCGTCCACGCCGAATCCGGCACCTATCCCTACGTAATGCGAAACATGGCGTTCCCGATCGACATCGTCTTCATCGATACCAACGGGACGATCACGACGATCCATCACGCCGAGTTGCCAGCAGATCCCAGCGACCCACAGCAACAATACTGGGGAGAGGGCCAGTACGTGCTCGAAGTACCGTTCGGCTGGACCAATGAAACTGGCATCGAAACTGGAGATCACGTCTCGATCCCCGAATCGGTCCGCCCGTGAGATCGATTGGACTTACTGGGTCTCGCTTCGCACCCGAAGCGAATTTCACGTAGCGCACGCGCCATAGGAGCATGCGCCTTGCCGAATCGACCTGGGCCCAGGCGGAAGCCATCGAGACAGATCTCGCCATCCTCCCGGTCGGAAGCACCGAACAACACGGCCCGCACGCACCCCTCGGAACCGATGCCATCATTGCCGAGGCCGTCGCCGACGCAGGGGTCGAGGCCTATCCCGGAGACGCCGTCGTTGCCCCACCGATCACCGTCGGCGTCAGCGAGGAACACCGTGCCTTCCCCGGCTCGCTGTGGGTCAGCGAGGACACCTTCCGGGCGACCGTCCGCGAGACCGTCGCCAGTCTCGCCCACCACGGCTGGGACCGCGTCGTGATCGTCAACGGCCACGGCGGCAACGTCAACCCACTCCGGGAAGTCTGTGCCCGGATTTCCCGCCACGACGACGCCTACGCAGTCCCGTTCACCTGGTTCGAAGCGGTCGATCCCGGGGACATCTCGATGGGACACGCCGGGCCGATGGAGACCAGCGTACTCGAAGAAGTCGCGCCCGATCTCATTGATGAAGAAAAGATGGAAACAGCCCGCGAGGAAGCCGCCGAGCGCTGGGGCGAGTGGACGGGCGGCGTGAATCTCGCCTACGATGTCGAGGAATTCGCGCCCAACGGCGTCGTCGGCGATCCGACTGTGGCGGACGCCGAACGCGGCGAGAAACTCCTCCGTTCGGCCCGGGACGAGCTGGTAACACTGCTCGAAGACGTGGCCGAGCGCGACCGCCCGAAGGCGTAAGTCCCTATTCGTCGCTTTCGCTCTCCTCGTCTGCGGATTCCAGTGCGCTTCGGATCTCGGGAACGGTGCCCGCCAGGTCGCTCACCTGCTCGCGAGCGGCCGAGAGATCGGTGATGACCCCCTCGACAGCGTCGATTTCGTCCTCCAGATCGCCGGCATCGTCGAAGGCATCGGCCCGCTCACCCATCGTGTACCACTTCTTGGCGTCCCGAAGGTGGGTCTCAGCTTCACCCGGGTCCAGCTCCGACCGGAGGGCGTTGAGGACGCCAAGCGTGTTGTCGGCCTCGACATCCCAGATCGCGTCGGGATCCGGAAGTTCGTCCCGAGCCGCTTCGAGATGTTCCTCGACATCGCTGCGCATTTCATTGGCTGCCTCGCCGAAGAGATCGTCGTCATCGAGCGTCGATTGACTCATAGCCACCACTTCACACGCTCTCGGTTAAAAGATTGCCCGAAATTCGGGGTGATATTCCCTCAATCAGCGCCCGAGGGGCGACGGTCGGCGAGGACATCGAACTCGGCGTTGGTGTCCCCGAGCACCAGCAGCGCAAACTGGCGGTGGAACACCCGGATCGGGACGTAGATCACGGCCGCTGCCACGAAGACCACCAACAGGTATGCAATCAGCAAGCCGGCCAGGACCGCGATCGACGCGGCCGTGAGCACCCCGCCCTGCAATACACCGACACCGACCAGCACGGCGACGATAGCGAACGGAACCAATAACGCGACAGCGACGAGCCCCAGAACGATACTCCCGGCGATTCCGGTGACAATGTGGAGGCCGAAGGCGACCAACACGTACGCGCCATACTCGGTCCACTGCTCGGTGAGCGTCGGCCAGAAGCGCCGCCAGGCCGCGAGCACGCCACGATCTTCACGGAGCATGATCGGGACGACGAACTCGGTGGTGAAGCCGTTGGCCAGTGCGACTGGAATCCCGACGACGAGGCCAAGCAGGAACAAGAGAAGGACGCCAGCGACGATCCGGGCGATCGACGGCGAGACGGCTTCGCCCGCGAACAGTGCCGCGATCACGTCACCGAACAGTAGCAAGAACGCCCCGCCGAAAATTGCGAACGTGACGGCTCCGAGGACGAGCCGGAAGGCGAACAGCCGGAGTCCGCGACCGAGATAGCGGCCGAAGTACGCCCGAATGTTGACCTCGTTGCTCGACAGCGACTCGACGAAGACGAACTCCACGATCGCGCCGATCGCGCCGACGATCAGCCCGAGAAGGACGAGTACTGCGATGACACCGAGGGCGACAGCGACCGCAGTCGCCGTGAACTCGGGGAGCTCGACGCTGAATTCCGGGATCGATCCGCCAGTAGTCGAGCCCGTACTTGCGGGAACGTTACCTGTCGTCGAGAAGACGCTCCCACCGCCGCTGCCGCCGACCAAGAAGAAAGTGATGACGGCGAGACGGAGCCACCGCCCACCGTCGAACGGGAAGAGAAACGAGCGGGTCATGTCGACGGCGTCGTCGATGCGGTCGATCGCTGCGAGGGCCATAGGTGGATTCCGCCCTCACGTGACTTAGCTCTAGGCCGTCGAGAGAGTCAGAAACCACGCAACACGGCGTTGCGTACTCTCCGAAAACAGGCGACCCGATCTACTCAGGGATAGGAGCGTCGCAGTCATACGACGGACAGCCGGCCAGTGTCGAGGAGACGACCGATCCAACATGCCCGTCCTCGTAGAGACTGATGCTGGTGGTGCTGTAGTTGCAGTCGAAGATGATACATGGCACCAGCAGCGTCTCGGTGTCGATGGCGGGGCCCCAAAGCTGGACAAAGTATTGCGATGGCTCCAACAGCGTGGTTCTGAGTGCTTCCGCTGCCGGTATCGTATACGCTTCTCGGTGGACTGATTCCTCTGCCACCCGGTCGAGAATCCGGAGATTGACAGTCCGCTGGCCGGCGGTCGCATTCCAGATGAGGAGTTCGTGGGGGACATAGTCCTCATCAACGCCGTCCCGACTGCCCACCTCGATCTCCCGGTACGTTGTTTCCGGGTCGAAATCACCACGCAGGCCCGTGTTGGCTGGCGGAAGATCAGCAGGGGGTGGCGGTGGGGTTGCCGTGCCCGCCGCACCTGCCGGCCCGGTCGTCTGGCTTGCGAGACAGCCGGCCAGCGACAGTGTGCTCGTGGTAATAGCCGCAAGCGCCTGTCGGCGGTTCATAGTGTTTCAATGACCATTAGGCCCAAATAGTCTTTGGTCGGGTCGATTGCAATGGGCGTGAGTCGACTGTGGGCTAGCTATGAAATAGTTTTCAGCAGTCAGTATTGACGGACGAAGCCGTAGTCGTTCGCTGCACGCAACTCCCGTCCCGGTCGTTTCAACCACACCTGAAAACAGATTCGAGAGGGTATTATACACGGAACGGCCGTCAGAAGGCCATCACGCCGTATCGTCGATCCCGACCAGTCGCATCCGGGGGTAGCCGTCGTCCATCTCCATGACACCCCTCGCCTCCAGTCCCTCGTAGTCCACGAGAATCTCCACGTCGGCGAACTCGCCGGTGAACTCTGTGTAACCAACGTCCGGGTCGACCGCCGTCTCGATGGCTTCGGTCTTCATCCCGACGGACACCTCTTCGCAGTGTGGCTGATTCTCGATCGCGCTCTCGATGGCACTCGCGAGCTCGGCGGCGCTCGCGGGGCTGATCGGCGTCCCGGCGAACTGGTGGTAGAGCGCGCCGAACTTGATCCCGAGTTCGAACGTCGCCCGGTGGGCGTCGGTCGGTTCCATATCCTTGCTGGGGTCGGCGGCGGCTAAAACGTTGGCCGACGACGCTGGTCAGCTGGTTTCCCTGCACGACGGAACGACGGCCTCACCACCGATGGTGAACGTGGTCGTAGAGGTGTGCCTCGTAGATGTCCCGGACCGCGCCGTGAGTCTCGTGGGAGAGTTCGGGAAGGTCGGCCGCGGCGGCGTTGGCCTCGACGTGCGCGGGCGACGTCGAACCGGGGATGACCGTCGAGACGGCGTCAAAGTCGAGGATCCACCGGAGGGTGAACTGCGCCATCGACATCTCCTCGGGGACGTACGGCCGCAGGTCATCCACGGCGTCGAGGCCGGCCTCGAAGGGCACGCCGGCGAACGTCTCCCCGCCGGCGCGACCGATCCCGGCATCGACGCCGCCCTCGGCGGCGCTCTTGCGGTGGTCGCCTTCGTCGAAGTCCTCGATGCCGTCGAAGGCGTCGGCGAGCAGCCCGGAGGCCAGCGGGACGCGGACGATGATGCCGACGTCCGCTGCAGCCGCGCGCTCGAAGAACCGCTCTGCGGGGCGGTGTCGGAACGGGTTGAAGATGATCTGGACCGTCTCGACGACGTCGTACTCGATGGCCTTCGTCGCCTCCTCGACCTTCTCGACGCTGACGCCCGCGTGGTCGATCTCACCCTCCGCACGGAGGTCTTCCAGCGTCTCGAAGGTGTCTGGGTTGTAGAAGGCCTGTGTCTCGGGGCAGTGCAACTGCACGAGATCGAGCGTCTCGACGCCCAGCCGCTCTTTCGAGCCGGCGATGGACTCACGGAGGCCGTCTTCGGAGTGGCCGCCGTCCTCGTCCGGGGCGGCCTTCGTCGGGACGAAGACCCCCTCGCGGCCGCGTTCCTCGAGCACCTCCCCGATGAGTCGCTCGGCGCGCCCGCCGCCGTAGACCTCGGCGGTGTCGATCAGGTTGACGCCCGCCTCGAGTGCCGTGCGGATGGCTTCTTTGGCCTGTTCGTCGCTGACGTCGTTCCAGACAGGACCGACGTTCCACGTGCCGAGACCGACCGCCGAAACGTCGACGTCGGTCGATCCGAGAGTTCGGTACTCCATGCGTCGACTGTCGAACCCCGGCGCGAAAAATCCGGGGGTTGAGCGGTGACCAGATTCGCCCATGACGGCTGAATAGTGCTATTCCGTCGTCTACAGCTCGAAAGCCCCTGCGCGTTCCAGTCGAGGGGCTCTCACGGCTCCCGTGGGTCGCCGCTCGAGTATACGTGGCCTCGCTCTGCTCGGCCACGCGCTCGCTGCGGTCCTCGGCTTCCAGCCTGCGGCCCGCTCGCACTGTCCGTGGGAGCTTGCTCCCACGCTATTCGCATGGTCCGAGGGACCTGCGGTCCCTCGCTACTTACTTCGCCCGCCTTCCCGGAACGCGCAGCCCCTTTCAGTCCCACCCGCTTCGATTGTGACACAGCCGACAAGGGTGGGACTGAAAGGGGCCGCTCGCTCGACCTGGCCCGGACGAAGCCAAGGACCGCAGGCGATAAGCCGAGGACCGCAGCGAGTCCCGGACAGTCGAGCGAGCGGGGGCTTTCTTGCTGTTTACAACCGCGCTTCCAACGCAGCCTACATCCCAAGAAGCAATCCCAACGTGAACGTTCCCCATGACGGGATCGATTTGCCTTTAATCCCGGCGATGGAGTGAAGAAGTATGACAGACGTTGAGGATCGCGATCCGCCGACGTACGAGCGCTTCGGCGAGGTGGCAGACCAGTACGACCCCGACAGCGTCCGCGAGCGGGTGTTCGCCCACTGGGACGCCGTCGACGCCTACGAGCAGACCAAGGACCACCGCGCCGACGGCGAGGACTTCTTCTTCGTCGACGGGCCCCCCTACACCTCCGGGGCGGCCCACATGGGGACGACCTGGAACAAGACGCTGAAGGACGCCTACATTCGGTATCTCCGCATGCAGGGCTACGACGTCACCGACCGGCCGGGCTATGACATGCACGGCCTGCCGATCGAGACGAAAGTCGAGGAGAAACTCGGCTTCGAGAACAAGAAGGATATCCAGGAATTCGGCGAGGAAAACTTCATCGACGAGTGTAAGGACTTCGCCGAGCAGCAACTGGAGGGGCTCCAGGAAGACTTCAAGTCCTTCGGCGTCTGGATGGACTGGGACGATCCCTACAAGACGCTCAGCCCCGAGTACATGGAGGCCGCCTGGTGGGGTTTCGAGCAGGCCCACGAGAAGGGACTGGTCGAACAGGGCAAACGCTCGATCTCCCAATGTCCCCGGTGTGAGACTGCCATCGCCAACAACGAGGTCGAGTACGAGGACGTTTCTGACCCATCCATCTACGTGAAGTTCTCCCTGACGGATCGGGAAGGCAGCCTCGTCATCTGGACGACGACGCCCTGGACGATCCCCGCCAACACCTTCGTCGCGGTCGAGGAGGACTTGACCTACCAGGGCGTCGAAGCGACCAAAGACGGCGAGACTGAAGTACTCTGGATCGCCGAGTCCTGCATCGAGGACGTCCTCTCGAAGGGTCGGTACGACGACTACGAGATCGTCGACGAGGCGACTGGCGAGGAGATGGTCGGCTGGGAATACGAGCACCCGCTTCGCGAGGAAGTCCCCGACGCGCCCGAAGGCAAGGACGCCCTGCAGGTCTACACCGCCGACTACGTCGAGGCCGACCGGACCGGGCTGGTCCACTCCGCGCCGGGCCACGGTGAGGAGGACTTCGAGCGCGGCCAGGAGTTGGGGCTGGACGTGTTCTGTCCCGTCGGTGGCGACGGCGTCTACGATGACACCGCTGGCAAATACGCCGGTGAATTCGTCAAGGACGCCGACGCGGCGATCATGGACGACCTCGACGCGAACGGCAACCTCCTCTCGCGGGACACCACCCACCACAGTTACGGGCACTGCTGGCGGTGTGACACGGGGATCATCCAGATCGTCACCGACCAGTGGTTCATCACGGTGACGGACATCAAGGACGAGATGCTGGACAACATCGCGGACAGCGAGTGGCACCCCGACTGGGCGCGGGACAATCGCTTCCAGGACTTCGTCGAGGAGGCACCCGACTGGAACGTCTCCCGGCAGCGCTACTGGGGGATCCCGATCCCGATCTGGACTGCGGAGGACTGGGATGGCTCCATGGACGACGCCATCGTGATCGGCGACCGCGAAGAACTCGCCGAGCGCGTCGATCAGGATATCGAGCCCGATGCTGTCGACCTCCACAAGGGCACCGTCGACGACCTGACGATCACCGAAGACGGCCGGACCTACGAGCGCGTGCCGGACGTCTTCGACGTCTGGCTCGACTCCTCAGTTGCCTCCTGGGGGACGCTGGACTATCCCGAACAGACTGAGGACTTCGAGGAGCTATGGCCGGCAGACCTCATCATGGAGGCCCACGACCAGACTCGCGGGTGGTTCTGGTCCCAACTCGGCATGGGGACCGCGGCAGTCGGCGAGATCCCATACGACGAGGTGTTGATGCACGGCTACGCGATGATGCCCGACGGTCGCGGGATGTCCAAATCCAAGGGCATCACCGTCGAGCCACAGGAGGCCATCGCCGAGGGCGGCGCGGACCCGATGCGGGCGTTCCTGCTCTCCCAGAACCCCCAGGGCGAGGACATGCGCTTCTCCTGGGACGGGATGGACTCGATGCAGCGCAACCTCAACATCCTCTGGAACGTCTTCCGGTTCCCGCTGCCGTACATGCGGATGGACGACTTCTCGCCCGATGAAACCACCGTCGAGGACGTCGAACTCGAACAGATCGACGAGTGGGTGCTCTCCCGGCTCCAGACCGTCGAAAGCGAGATGGGCGAACACTTCGAGGATCGCCGCCAGGATCGGGCCATCCAGGGGCTGATGGACTTCGTCGTCGAGGACGTCTCCCGCTTTTACGTCCAGGCGGTCCGCGATCGCGTCTGGGCAGAGGGCGAGGACGGCTCGAAGACGGCCGCCTACGCGACGCTCTATCGTGTCCTGGAGGAGACCGTCGCACTCCTGGCGCCCTTTACCCCATTCATCGCCGATGAAATCTACCAGTACCTGACCGGCGACGCCGGCTACGACACGGTCCACATGTGCGACTGGCCGGAACCCGACGACACGTTGCGGGATGTCAGCCTCGAAAACGAGATCAGCGTCGTCCGGGCGGTCGAGGAGGCGGGCTCGAACGCCCGCCAGCAGGCCGAGCGGAAACTCCGCTGGCCGGTCAAGCGCGTCGTCGTCGACGTCGACGACCAGGAGGTCGGCGGCTCGATAGAGTTGCAGGCCGAACTGCTGGCCGACCGCCTGAACGCCCGCGAAATCGAAGTCGTCGCCCCCGACGAGGCGTGGGGCGAACTCACCTACAGTGCCGAGGCTGACATGAGCAAACTCGGCCCGGCCTTCGGTGACGAAGCGGGAGCCATCATGAACGCGCTCAACGACGCCAGCGTCGCCAAGCCCTCGATCGAGGCCCTCGAATCGGCCGTCGCGAGCGAGTTGGGTCGGGGCGTCGATCTCACGGCGGAAATGGTCGAGTTCGTCCGCAACACGCCCGACGGCGTCGCGAGTACGGAGTTCGAGGCCCTGGATGGGGGCGGGGTCGTCTACGTCGATACCACGCTGACCGAGGACATCGAGAGCGAGGGCTACGCCCGCGAGGTCGTCCGGCGCGTCCAGGAGATGCGGAAAGATCTCGACCTGGCGATGGACGCTCGGATTACCGTCGAGTACGATATCGCGGACGATCGCGTGGCCGAACTAGTCGAAGAACGTGAGGACCTGATCGCCGAAGAGGTCAGGGCCGATGCGTTCGGATCGGTTGGAGATGGCCACCGCAAGACCTGGGAGATCGAGGGTGTCGCAGCCGAGATCGCGGTCGAGGAAGTCTGAGTTGCTGCTCGCGAGGGACGAGCGAACAGTTTTTCGCCCACGTTTTTCGACGAGTGGTGTGCGAACGGAGTGAGCACAACCCGAGGAGAAAAAGGTGGTGGCGGGATCGAAGGTATCGAAGCGGAAATCGCGATCGAAGAAGTCTGATTCCGACGGCTGAGAAGCATACGCGGCCTTAGTGAAACAGAGAACGATTGAATTGAATTGGGAAATTGAAAGCCCCGGCT
This sequence comes from Halorhabdus utahensis DSM 12940, assembly GCF_000023945.1. Taxonomy (NCBI): domain Archaea; kingdom Methanobacteriati; phylum Methanobacteriota; class Halobacteria; order Halobacteriales; family Haloarculaceae; genus Halorhabdus; species Halorhabdus utahensis. The sequence continues at coordinate 1,831,325 of NC_013158.1, read as the reverse complement.
CGCTGGAGTCGGGGGCCTCGCTGTGCGCTTCCCTCGCTTCGCTCGGTCCAGTGCTTGCGTCGGCCGCCTTCCTCCAGCGAGCCGCCCCTTTCAGTCCCACCCGAACCGCCCCACTGAGCGGCCGAAACGGGTGGGAATGGAAGGGGACGCCCGCTCGGGGACGGTGGACGAAGTAAGCACCGCAGCGAACGCAGTGAGTGAGGAGCGCAGCGAGTCCCCCGAACCGAGCGGGCGTGGGCTTCCCACTCTCCAATATTCAACTCATGTGTGAAGTACTATGGCCGCGTTTCAACGGAGTCGAGCGGCGAAGACGCGAGACTCCGCCTTTTTGGTCCAGCTTTTTCGACGAGTGGTGTGCGAACGGAGTGAGCACAACCCGAGGAGAAAAAGGTGGTCAGGGATCCTCGTCGATCGTGACGTTCCGGAAGCGGGAGACGCCGCTGGCGTCGCTATCGTCGTCGTTGACGAACACGAGATGGGAGACATCCGTGCCGGCAGACACGAGTGAGGAAGCGTCGATCTCGTAGGTGACCCAGCCGTCGCCATCCGAGTAATACGGGGTAGCCGCTTGCGCCCACGACTGATTTCCGTAGAAGCGCACGAACCGCGATTCAGCCTCTGAATCGCCGGTTTCGAGGCCGATGCCCTGGATTTCTCCTTTGTTCGTGGCGTTGAACTCCACAGAGAGGACGGTGTCCGCGGTGACGGTATTGTTGATCGGGACGGAGGCCCACGTGTTGTTCGAGAGTCGCATCGTAGCGTTGCCGTCGGTCGTGGTGACGCCGAAGTCCTTGTCCTGGGACCCGTAACTCTGCACGGGTTCGGTCGTGGTGGTGCCGTTGACGCTGAATTCGAACTGGATCGACGAACCGAGGTCGGGGGCGTCGTAGGCCCGGATGTTCCGGAACTGCGAGTCGGTCGCGATGTCCGTGTCGTCAATGTCGTTGACGAGCGCGAGATAGTCGGCTTGCCCGTACTGGGACGGCCCGTAGAGTTGGCCGACGGGGATCTCGTAGTGAACCCACCCGTCCGTCGTCGCGTAGTCCACCTCGTCGTACTCGATACCCCAGGACTGGTTTCCGAACAGCTTGAAGATCCGGTCGTCGGAGATCGATGTACCGGTTTCGAGCCCGATCCCGTGGATCTCGCCCTCGGTGCTCGACCGGAAGTCGAATTCCAGCACGGTCTGCTCGGTGACGTTGTGGTCGAACTCGACCAGCTTCCAGGTATTGTTTGTCAGGACTGCTTCTCGCGCGCCCGTCGTGTAGATGAACTCGTCATCGTAGTCCTGGCCGCTGCCGTAGGACTGGACGGTCGCTGTGTCGAAGCGGAGATACGACGGAACGGTGCCCTCCCGAGGTGGTGTCGCCGTATAGACGATTGACGAAGAGCTATCTTGTTCCCAGACGAGACGAGCCTCCGCGGCGTCAGCAGGATACAGCGGGCCGACGTCGGCACCCGCGTTGAGGCGCTGGCTCGATACGTAATCCGTCACCGGGTACGACCGGTCGCCCAACTGAACCGACAGTCCGTCGACAGTGAGGACATCACCACCCCGGTGCTGGAGAACGATACCGTTGTCGGCGCTATAGTCGGTCTCGAAAACGGCCGTCGGCGGCGCTTGCTCGAACTGCTCGACGAGACCGAGCGCGAATACGGAGACGGTCACGCCCAGAATGATCGCGATCGCGACCAGCAACACGTTGGATACGACGGGCGTTACCGCACGGTCTTCCCGAAGGTCATCTGGCCGACGCGAGCAAAAATCAGCGCCTCGACGGCGCGGCCCGCGAGCGGTATCGGACGACGACGGCGTTTCCGAGACACCGGACCCCATGGGGGAACCTACCCCAGCAGTGTAAAAAGTAATTGGGTAGCGCCAGCCCCCAGTAGTATTATTCAAATCCGAAAAAGTATTATTCCGGCATCGATTACCGCTTCGACAGGTAATGGTGACACGACGAGGCGTGCTTCAGACGATCGGTGCCGGTTCGTTGGTGGGGCTGGCAGGCTGTACGGGCGGATTGGGAGCATCGGGCGCTGGCACGCAGGCTGACGCAAACGAGATTACCGATGGCTACGGCCGGACGGTGGCCGTCCCCGGGACGGTCGAGGATATCGTCGGCGTCGGCCCGGGCGCACTCAGGCAACTCGCCTATCTCGATGCGACCGATCGTGTCGTTGGCGTCGAGGACGAGACCGAGTCGATGCTGTCGGCCCCGTACAACCTGGCGAATCCGGGCCTCCAGGAGCGGCCAGTTATCGGCTCGGCTGGGCCGAACGCCGGCGGTAACCCGGAAGCGATCCTTGCGGTTGACCCGGACGTGATCTGCTACTACGGCGATCCATCGAGAGCCGAGACGCTACAGAGGCAGACCGAGACGCCAGTAGTTGGGCTCGAAATCGTCGATATCGTCGACAACGCGGCCCGCGAGACGATGTTCGACACCTGGCGGCTCCTCGGCGAGATCCTCGACAAAGCCGATCGCGCCGAGGCAGTGATCACGTTCGTCGAAGAGACGGTCGCCGATCTGACCGACCGGGCGGCCGATCTGGCCGACAGCGAGGCCGAGCAGGCCTACGTCGGCGCGATCAGTTACAAGGGGAGCCACGGGATCGAGACGACTCGCAAGCGATTCCCGCCATTTCGGTTCGCTGGGGTCGAAAACGTCGCCGGCGAGATCGACACCGACGCCGCCTCGGTCCAGGTGAGCGAGGAGCAACTGCTGGCATGGGATCCCGCGCGGATGTTCGTCGCCGCCGACAATCTCGGGCTCGCCGTCGAGGATCTCGAAGCCAACCCGGCGTATCAGGACCTCTCGGCGGCGGTGAATGGCGAGATCTATACGATCCTCCCCCACGCGAGTTACCATCACAACTACGGGTCGATCCTGGCGAACGCCTACTTCGTCGGGCAAACGCTGTACCCGGATCGCTTCGGCGACGTGGATTTCGAATCGACCGTCGAGACGATCTTCGAGACGATGCTCGGCGCTCCACTGTACGAATCGCTGCTCGAAGCGTACCCGGCCTACGAGACGGTGATCTGACGTGATGCAACGGGATCGATGGAACGGTGATCTGACGTGACTGAACCAGCCCTGGCGGCCCACCGCGAATCGACCGCCCGGCGACTCGGGTTTCTCGGTGTCTCAGTGGGGTTGCTGGTGATCGCGTCACTTGCCGGACTCGCGATCGGCTCAGTCTCGCTCCCACTCGTGGACGTCTGCAGTGCCCTGGTTGGCGGTGAGAGCGATCTCGCGCGTTCGATCGTCTGGAACGTCCGAGTGCCCCGGGTGCTCACGGCGGTCGTCGCCGGCGGCGGGCTGGCGATCGCGGGCGCGGCGATGCAAACGGTCCTCCGGAACCCGCTGGGTGCGCCGTACACACTGGGGATCTCCCAGGCTGCTGCCTTCGGCGCGGCCGCCTCGATCGTCCTGATCGGGACCGGCGCGGATGGCCTCTCCAAAGTCGGCTCTTTGGGGCCCTATCTGACGACGATCGCGGCCTTTGTCGCGGCGATGGTCTCGACCGGCGTCATCCTCCTGTTGGTGACCTACCGCCGGGCGACCCCCGAGACGATGATCCTGACCGGCGTCGCGCTCGGGTCGCTGTTCACCGCCGGGATGACGACGATCCAGTACTTCGCCAGCGACACCGAGGTCGCGACCATCGTCTACTGGACCTTCGGCGACGTGGGCCGGGCGAGCTGGCCCCAGGTCGGGCTGATGGCCGCCGTCGTCGTGCCCGGGTTCGCCTATTTCCTCCGCAACGCCTGGAACTACGACGTTCTCGACGCCGGGACCGAAACCGCGACCAGCCTGGGCGTCGACGTCGAATCGGTGCGGATCCGCGGGATGGCGCTGGCCTCGGTCGTGACCGCAACCATCATTTCCTTCGTCGGTATCATCGGGTTCGTCGGGTTGGTCGCCCCGCACCTCGTCCGAATGGTGATCGGCGGCAACGAGCGATATCTGCTCGGGGCCTCGGCGCTGGTCGGCGCGACGCTGCTGGTCGTCGCCGACACCGTTGCCCGGACGATCGTCGCGCCGGTCGTCCTGCCAGTCTCGATCCTGACCTCGTTTCTGGGCGCGCCCCTGTTCATCTACCTCGTGATCGAGGGGAGGGACTACTGGTGACACTCACGATCGCAGACCTGCGGTTCAGCTACGACGCCGAGCCGGTCCTCTCGGCCGTTGATCTCTCGGTCGAGTCGGGTGAACTGCTCGGACTGCTTGGCCCCAACGGCTCGGGCAAAAGCACGCTGTTGCAGTGTCTCAACGGGATTCTGGAGCCGGACGCGGGAACGGTACGGATCGACGGTGATCCAGTGGCGAAACTGACCAGCGACGAGCGCGCCCGGCGGTGCAGTTACGTCCCGCAGGCCGAGTCGGGTGCGTTCCCGGCGACCGTCTTCGAGACCGTGATGCAGGGCCGACGACCCCACGGTGGGTGGTCGCCGAGCGCACGCGACCGAGAGGCAACGGCGAGCGTCCTCGATCGGCTCGACATCGGGAATCTCGCCGATCGCCAGGTCAGCGAGCTCAGCGGTGGCCAGCGCCAGAAGGTCCGTCTCGGGCGGGCACTGGTCGGCGATCCGTCGGTCACGTTGCTGGACGAGCCGACGAGTGCGCTGGACCTCCGCCACCAGTTAGAGGTGATGGACCTCGTCGTCGAGCACATTCGAGCCAGCGAAGTGGCCGGCATCGTCGCGATTCACGACCTCAACCTCGCCGCCCGGTACTGCGATCGGATCGCGCTGCTCGCAGACGGCGAGATCCACGCCGTCGGGCCGCCCGAAGTCCTGACACCCGAGACGATCCGGACGGTCTACGGCGTCGAGGCGTCCGTCCGCGGGCACCGCGACCGGCAGTTGATCGTGCCCGAAGCGCCGGCCGAGAAAACCCACACTGCGGAACAGTCTGCCCGACAGCGCCAACCAGCATCGACCGACGACTGAAACCGATCACCTGGCCATGACATTCGAAGTGACACAGATCGGCACGGTACGCAACGATTTCGAGACACCTGTCGGTCCCGAGGAGATGGCCGATCACGAGAGTACGATCGTCATCGACGAAGACTACGCCGAGGGGCTGTACCGTATCGAGGACAACGACTACGTCACTGTCCTGTGGTACCTCCACGAATCCGGCGAGCCGAGCCTTCGAGGGCCGCGACGCTACGGAACCGAACGTGGGATCTTCGCCTGCCGGAGTCCGAATCGCCCGAGCCCGATCGGGACGACTACCGTCGAGTTGCTGGAACGCGAGGGTCGGGAATTGCGGGTTCACGGACTCGACGCCATCGACGGGACGCCGGTGCTCGACATCAAGCCATACGCGCCCAACTTCGATCGACCCGACCATGTGGCCGACCGCCGCGAGAATCACGGTGGCCGAATCGAGGGTCCCAGCGCCGACCGTGATGGACGGGCGCGGGAGGTCGGCGGAGACGAACAGTGAATCAAACGACGAACCATCGCGACACCAGCAATTCGAACCAACAACACATGACAATCTGCATGCCGATCACCGACGGTGACGGTCTCGACGCATCAGTATCCCATCACTTCGGTCGCGCACCCGCCTTCGCGGTGTACGACCCCGACGCGGAGACAGTCGACGTCGTCGACAACGACAGCCACCACCACGGCGGCGATAAATCCCCGCCGAACGTCGTCGCCGAGACGGGCGCGGAGACGCTGATCTGTGGCAATCTCGGCGGGAAGGCCGCCGAGCGCTTCGACGCGATGGGGATCGACGTCTACTGTGACGCCGACGGAACGGTCGGGGACGCCATCGAGGCACTCCGGGACGGCGAGTTGACACCGGTCGGGCCGGACGACGACGGATGTGACCACGAAGGCGGTGGCCATCATGACGAGGACGGCGGGCACGGACACGGCGGTGGCGGTCACAGCCACAGCGACGGCGATCACGACCACGACGGAGACGACCACCACGACGTATGACCACCGTCACGATACTGGCGGACAACAGAGTCAGCGGCTCGCGGCCGAAGGGGATCCGCGCCGAGTGGGGGTTCTCGGCGGCGGTCGGCGACCGCCTGTTCGATGCCGGACAGTCGGGAATCGCCGCCGCAAACGCCCGCAAGCTCGGCGTCGGCCCCTTCGAGACGGCGGTACTGAGCCACGGCCACTACGATCACACGAAGGGACTGCCGGCGTTCGTCGAAGAACTCAGGGAGATCTACGTCCACCCCGACGCCTTCGAGGCGAAATACCATGGCGAGGAGTCGATCGGGCTCCCCTACACCCGCGAATGGCTCGAAACCCACGCCGACATCACCACCCACACAGACCCAATTGAGGTGGCGGACGGAATCGTCGCGCTCGGGGAGATTCCGCGGGAGTACCCCGATAGTAGAACGGGAGAACGAGTCGACGAGGGCGGCCAGCGCGTCGAGGACCCGGTCCGGGACGACCAGGCGCTGGCGGTCGAGGGTGAAGACGGCATCAGTCTCGTCCTCGGCTGCTGTCACGCTGGCCTCCGGAACACGATCGCCCATGCCGAGGCTGTGCTTGAGGACCCTGTCCGGACGGTCGTCGGTGGGACTCATCTCCGGTCGCCCGACCCCGAGACGATCGAAGCTATCGTGGAGTGGCTCGACGGTCGGATCGAGCGGATCGCGCCGACGCACTGTACTGGTCACGTGGCCGAGCGAGCACTCGAAGACGCCTTCGGCGAGGACTACCGTCGCATCGGCGTCGGCTCACAAATCGAACTGTAAGCTGTCGGTCTGATTTCGTCGGAGAACGGAAGCCTCAGACGGTGGGGAAGTCCAGGGGCGGACAGCCTTCATCAGCCAGGACAACAGAGTCGATTTCCGCCGAGAACTGTTGATAGGCGCGCTCGAGACAGTTCTCCATGCGCTCTGCCACTCGATCAGGACCGACGGCCTCGTAGACAGCCGGTTGCTGGGTGCCTGTCCGGGTTGTGACCTCAGTGATAAGTTTGTGTTCCTCCAGCGTCTCGAGATACCGGTAGGCAGTCGCGAGCGCACAGTCCAGTTCCGCAGCGAGTGCTTCGGCACTCAGTGGCTCCGCCGCTGCGAGCAACGCCCGATAGACGGCCTGTTCGGATGTGTTCAGCCCGAAGATGCGTTCGAGCGCCCGATCCGCAGTCGCCTCGGTGACCACTATCTCCTGGAATGTCTGTGCCATCATCGAGACTATCACCTTCTCACACTTAGTATTTGGTTTTCCGAATATTCGGATATGAAGAGTATAGACGGAGCCTAGCACAAACCGCCGTCACAGAGAGATGGGCAAGTACCGCTCGGCGATCGATTCAGCGGGGAGAAACACGTATCAGTCTCACGGGCGTAGGCGGGTCACCGATGATCGAGCACACGGAAGATTCGCTGTACGAGCAGCAAGCGGATCTCTGTACGGTATTCTCTAACGCGAAGCGACTCAAACTGCTCGATCTGCTCATGGACGACAGCGAACGAACAGTCACCGAACTCCAAGAGGCGACCGGGATCCCACAATCAACCGTCTCACGGCATCTAAAGTTGATGCGCGATCAGGGAGTGGTAACAAAGCGCAACGACGGCGTCCACAGCTACTACACGCTGAGCGACGAGCGAGTCGCGACGAGCATGGAACTGATGCGCGACGTACTGATCGACCGACTCGAACACGACGACCAGCTCGCAGTCCCCGAGTAAGCGTCACGTGCGGCGAGACGCTCGATCACGTTCGTGGCCGTTGTTGGAGGCCACGCCGTCCCTGTTCTCGGAGTGGTCCCAAGATTGAGTCAACGCCCGAGAGGATTTTGATTCTCTATCGGCTAGCCAACCTGATGGGAGCGACGTTCGAGCCGGCTCACGACTGGTTTGGGGAAGTGCTACCCGAGGGACTACCCCTCGGCGAGACGACGACTGTCTCTGGCCCGGGCGGGTCGGGCAAGCCGCTGACCGGCTTTGCCGTCGTCGAGTCCTGGCTCGATCGGGGCGGGAGCGTGGTCTTCTTGCTGACTAACTCCGGGAAGGCGTTCGTCGCCGAGACGATGGCCGAACTCTACGACTTCGACGTCGACGACGTCGGCGACCGGCTGACGTTCGTCGACTTCGACCCCGACCGCGAACCGACGGTCGAGGCGATCGACGACGACGCGGACGGGCCGATCCGGGCGAACCTGCTCGAACCGGACGTCTGGGACGCGGCGCTCTCGCGAGCGACCGACCGCGTCGACGGTGACGGACCCGGGACACTCGTCTTCGGGACGGCCCTGAACCTCTTCCTGTTCTCGCCGACCTACGGCGAGGACAGTCTCGCGGCGTTCCTCGAGACGATCGAACGCGACGACGAGAACACGTACCTCTTTACCGTCAGCACGTCGGCCTTCGAAGACCAGATCGCCCGCGTCGAGGACGCCTCCGATACCGTGCTCGTGACCGAGATGGACGACGGTCGACTCACCCTGCGCGGCGAGCGCTCGGACTCGGTCGCGATCGAGACCGACGATGTCGAGGTCCCCTTCACGCCCGAACAGCTCGAACAGATCAAATCCGTCTCCGAACAGACCCGGACGAGCCTCATTCCGACGATCAAAGAGATCTGAGCGTCAGCGGTGGCGGCAATCGCGAGACGGTCGTCAGTATTATCGTTTACGACCAGAGAGACATCCAGTATGGACGCGAACCTCGACTACGGGCCGTGCATGCTGCGACAGGCGACCGACGCGGCCGACGACCGCTTTCGGCGGCCCTGCGACTCGCGATCGCCGGCAACGCGGTCTCGAAGCCGCCGACGTCATCCTCAGCAAGGGCCAGGGTAACTACGAGCTGTGCAGGAACGTCGACGCACCGATCTACGTCCTGTTTATGATGAAATGTGACGTCGTCACAGCGGATGTCGGCGTCCCCGAGGGCAGCATCGGCGCGAGCGCGCCGGCAGTCGACGCCGACGGGGACTGATCCCACGCTTGTTTTCCACTTCAGCACAATACTGCTGCGCCCGCGCCCAGTGTATCGGCCGGGTGGCGAACAGCCCCGACACACCGAGTGTAATCCGAATTATTGTAGACTAGAGTCGTCAAATCCGCCATATTCTGTCACCAATATACATTACTACTCAACCTTCGTGTTATTTATTACGCACAGATTTATGTGTATACAACCCCTAATTATGCATGTACCAAACAACACTGCCGGTTCCGCCGGCACGCATCACACCGCCTTCCACACACCCACCATGACATCACAGTCCATTCGAGAGGATCGCGACGACAGCTACGTCATCATCGGCGACGGCGTCGCCGGGAGTTCCGCGGCCGACGTCCTGGCCGAGCAGACCGACGACGCTTCGATCACCGTCCTGACTGCCGAGAGCGAGCCGCTGTACAACCGCATCCTCATCAAGGAGTACGCCAAAGGGACCGTCCCCGAGGAGACAGTCCAGATCCACGACCAGGCGTGGTACGACGAGCGCGACATCGACCTCGAACTCGATACACGCGTGAGCACGATCGAAACCGACGACAACGCGGTCGTGACTGCGGCGGGCGAGCGCTACCACTACGACAAACTCCTCGTGGCGACGGGCGGGACACCGCGGTCGCTGCCCGTGCCCAACGCCGACGCCGAGGGCGTGACGTCGTTCTGGACGATCGAGGACGCACGCCGGATTCGGGAGAAGGCGGCGGCCGCCGAGACCGGGACGATCGTCGGCGGCGGCCTGCTTGGCATCGACTACGCCGCGATCGCGGCCGCCCAGGACGTCGACGCGAGCTACCTGATCCGCGAGGACCGGTGGTTCTCGCGAGCGATGTCCGAGACCGGCGCTGCAATCGTCCACGACGCCCTCGACGAACGCGGGGTCACACCCGTCCTCGAGACCACCGTCGATCACTTCGAGACCGACGACGACGGCCACGTCGTCGCGACGGTCGACTCCGAGGGTGACGTCTACGACAGCGACTGCGTCGGCGTCGCCATCGGAACCGAGTCCAACACCGCGTTCCTCGAGGGGACGCCGATACCGGTCGACGACGGCGTCCTCGTCGACGGTCGTCTCCAGACGGACGACCCCGACGTCTACGCGGCGGGTGACGTCGCACAGTACCACGACCGACGGCTCGGTCGGCCGGTCAAGAACGGCTCGTGGGGCAGCGCCGCCGCACAGGGCGAACACGCGGCCGAGAACATGCTTGCCCCCGCCGGGGCCGGCGAGCACTTCGAGTTCGTCCCCTCCTATACGGTGACGCACTTCTCGTTCCCGATGGCCTCCTTTGGCCACCCGGGCCTCGGGGAGACCTACCGCGAACGCACGTACGGCGAGACGGAGTGGCGACGGCTGGCCTTCCGGGACGGCATGCTCGTCGGCGGCGTCCTGATCGGGGACCTCTCCGTGCTCCAGCCGCTGAAAGAACTCACGGCGAGCGGTCGACGTGTCCAGGGGCGGGCGGGCGAACTCCTCGCGCCAACGTTCGACGGGCTCGCGGACGTCACGGCTGCGTCGCCGATCGCTTCCGACTGAAACAGGTCTTTTTTCGAAAAGAGTGCGGGCCGGTACTGCGTGGACGTGACCGACCCGGACGAACGGGAGCCGTCCCAGCCCGGAGAACATGACGTGATGGTGGACGGGCTGGTAGGTCTCGAGCGCGTCCCCGTCGCGATGGGCGAGGACGTTCTCGGCGGCAGTCGCGGCCTGGTGTTTCGAAACGTGGAGAATCGGCTCGCGGCCGTTGGCGTCGCCGCCGACCGCGAACGCCCGCGTCTGTCGGGCGGGGTCGACCTGCAGATCCACGTCACGACCGACGGCCGGGTTGGTCAAACACCTAGTTCTCCACCGGACTTCACGCCACCGAGACACCCGTCGTTGTAGGCCATACACGCTCGTGCGGCCCCTCGACGTCGCTACGGAACTTCCCGACAAAGTCCGGGTCGGCGACCAAGGGCAGATTAGCAAAAAATCAAATATAGATAGTAATTCTTATTAATATCTGATCCAGAGTTATTAGTGACTTGCCGAACCACCGACCAAGAGACGGTTCGACCGAGACAGACACACCATGACAGGAACGAAAACCGGACAAACACGACGGGATCGCAATGCATTGGCCGTCAGCGCTGTCACTGCGATCATCTTCGCCGGCGTGCTGGCGGCCGGGAGCATGACCGAACGCACGACGCTCGTCCTCGTCGTCGCTTTCGGCTTCCTCGCGATGGTCGCGGGCGTGACGATCAGTCTATTTGTGGATTTCAGTACGCCGGAACGACAGGTCTGGGCCTACGGCCTCGCCAGCGGCGCGATGCTCGCGAGCGCCGCAGCACTGCTCGCGCCGAAAGCCATCGGCCGCCACCCGCAGTACGGCGGATTCGCCATCGCGCTGGGATACCTCCTGGGGTACGCCGGCCACGAACTCGGCCACCTCCTCAGTCACTACGACCTTCCGTTGAACGCCGCCGTGAGTGAACTCACGTTACACGCCCTCGCGGCAGGGTCGATCATGGGCGTCGTCTACGGGTCCCTACCTGATCTCTCGGCGCTGTTTGGCTTTGGGATCCTCGCTCACAAGTTCCCGGCCGGCTTCACTGGGTCGGAAGCACTCAAACAGTCCGGAATCCCGCGGATCGTGATGATCGTCCCCGCCTCGGCAGTTGCGATCGCGGCGATCCCGCTGTCGATTCTGACGCCGGACCTCTCGGCTGTTGTCCAGGCAGTGTTCTATGGGGTTTCGACGGGTGTGTTCGCTCACGTCGCGATCGACATGTTGCCGGAGTGTTCCCATGTCGGCTCACATGCCGATTCCAGCGGTCATGGGACGATCCAGTGTTCGCGAAATATCCACCGAGTTCGGCAGTACGCCGTGGCGAGCACGCTTTCGGGCGCGGGGGCGATTTTCCTTCTATGGCAAGCGCTCGCGATGGGGTGAACGCGGCAGTGACTCGTTTCGGGAACCGCCCACTGGACGGACGAGCAGCGGGGTAAGGGCGAGGCCGGACGATGAGCGACGGGACCTGGGCCGACCAGCTCCGTGCGGCCGGGCGACGTGCGTCGAAGAGCCTCCGCAATGCCGCACCGATCATGCTGACCGTCGTTTTGCTGGTCGGCCTGCTTCGGACCATCGTGACGCCAGCCCAATTTGAGTCGGCGTTCGGGGCCGCCCCGGCGATCGATCCGGGGGTGCGTCCCAACGCGGGTCCCGGTTGGATTATGGCTTGCTGGGAGTCGTCGCCGTCACGTACGCTGCACGCGCCGTCGTCGCTTCCGAGCGCGGCCCTCGCGAAAAGTGGTACCACCCTGGGTCGAATCGCCCCTGTTCTCGTGGTCATCCGGGTTGCCCTCGCGCTCAGCCACGTCTTGCTCGCCCGCGATCCGATCGCCGTGACTGTCGAGTCGGCACACGCCGACCGGCTATCTCGTCGCGACCGTAGCTGGAACACGCAGCCACGGCCCCGCCTACGCCTGGAATGCGCTTCTCGCCGACCTGCGCGACCAGGGCCTCTCGGACGGAGTGATCGCCGTCTTCCGGTACAACCGTGCGATCGAACTCCCAGTGTTGCCTGCGTTCCTCGCATACTTCGGGTGGCGATTCGCCTTGGTGTTGTTCGCCACGATGGTCGCCGCCTCCATCGTCCGGGGAGCCACAATCGAGATGGCGAATTCGACAGGTAGTAAGCAATGATTTGTACTTCAGCAAAATATCCTTCTGAAATCGAATCGAAGTTTTTAATATTGTGAATCCAGTACAAGATAATGCAATGGAATCCGAGACAGATGACGCGAGCGGTATCCCGTTGATTGGCGATGAGTTCCCCCACCTTGCAGTCGAGACGACGCACGGGGAGATCGACCTCCCTGACGATTACGCGGGCGAGTGGGTCGTGCTCTTCAGCCATCCGGGCGACTTCACGCCGGTCTGTACGACAGAGTTCGTCGCCTTCGAGGACCGACGCGAGGAGTTCGAGCAACGCGATGCCAATCTGATCGGCCTCTCGGTCGATCGCGTCCACTCTCACCTCAAGTGGGTCGACTGGATCGAAGAAGAGATCGGCGTCGAGATCGGCTTCCCGATCATTGCCGACGAGAGCGGCCGGGTCGGCGAACAACTCGGCATGATCCAGTCCGGTGCCGGGACGAGTACTGTCCGGGCCGTCTTCGTCGTCGATCCCGATGGCGTCGTCCGGCAGGTGCTGTACTACCCCGAGGAGATCGGCCGCAACATCGACGAGATCCTGCGTTCGCTGGACGCCCTCCAGAAGAGCGACGACGAGGGCGTCGCCACGCCGGCGAACTGGCCCGAAAACGACCGCTTCGACGATCGCGTCCTCCTGCCGCCGCCGGGGAGTCGCGGGGCAGTCGAACAGCGCGAGAGCGAGGCCGACGACGAGGGCTACGAGCAGTACGACTGGTGGTTTACCCTCTCCGAGCAGTAGCCTCGCAGGCAACTCCAGCGCGACGCACTCTACTCAGCCCCGTCGAACCAGTTCTCGACGTTCCCGAAGACGCGTCTGGCCGCCGCCGTTTCGGCGTGTCGTTCCGGCGTGACGAAGCCGATTTATCAGTATTTTTAGCAGGGTTTGCCGAACCAATTATATAAATATTTCCGGTATCTATGACGCTTCTATAGGCTGTTGTCAGCATGAGTGAATCCAATTTTGTCCGGCGTCCACAGTTCGGCCAACTCAGCAGAGGGTGGAAATCGCTTGAACGGGGCTGGAAAGCCGTTTTATTGGGTATGATTGTCGTCACCTTTGTCATCGTTTTCTAGCCGATTTGTAACATAATAGAGAGTACACAATCTGTAGTAGACGATGAGACGATCAGTCGCTCGGGTGTTTCCCGGCATAGTGTTGCTCGCACTCGGCGGTGGGCTCGCACAGTTGCTTGCGGGGACAGTCGTGCCGATCAATGAATTGATCGTGGCGGTTGGGCTCGGTGCACTCCTCGCCAATACGGTCGGCACTCCGGCCTGGGCGAAAGGCGGCATCGCAACGCACAAGCTCTGGCTGGAAACCGGTATCGTCCTCATGGGCGCACGGATCGCGATCGGACAGCTGTTCAGCGTCGGGCCGTCACTGCTGGTGTTCGTCGTCGGGTTTCTGACGATCAGCCTTGTGATCGGTGAGGCGATCGCACGCAATGTCTTCCGGATCAACGAGCGGTTGGGGTCGCTGTTGGCGGCCGGGTACGCCGTGTGTGGGGTTTCAGCCATCGTCGCCGTCTCCGGCAGCGTCCGCGCCAAAAGCGAGCAGATCGCCTACGCCGTCGCGACGATTCTGCTGTTCGATGCCGCCACGCTGGCGGTCTATCCGATCATCGGTCGCCGCCTCGAGTTACCGGACATCGTCTTTGGCACCTGGGCCGGAGTCAGTATGGTTTCGACGGGGCCCGTCATCGCAGCCGGTTTCGCCTATTCGCCACAGGCCGGAGAGTGGGCCACCGTGACGAAACTCGGCCGGAACGTCTTCATCGGGGTCGTCGCCGTCCTCTATGCGGTGTATTATGCCCGACAACGCGATACCGGACAGGCCGGCGGTGCCAGTTGGCGATACCTCTGGGAGGAGTTTCCCAAGTTCGTCATCGGCTTTCTCGCAATGGCAGGAATCGCGAGTCTCGGGTTGCTTTCTTCGGACGACGTTGCACTCCTCACGTCGGGCTACCAGGGGTTGTTCCTCGTGGCGTTCGTCGGTCTCGGCATGGAGATCGACCTCCGGAAGATGCGGTCGGTCGGGATCAAACCAGTGTTGGTCGTCTTCTCGTCGCTGCTCGTCGTGAGCTTGCTCTCCTTGCTCGCGTCGATGCTGCTGTTCGGTTGATCGTTGTGGCGGGCACGAAGGATGTCACTCCGGTGTGAAGGCGTGCCCACGGAGGATCATCCGGGTGGTAAAAAGGGCCGTGACGGTCCAGACGATCACGAGCAGCCCGGTGACACCGGCCAGGATCGCTTCAAAGGCCGCAACCTCAAGGAGGTGGCCCATCACACCCGCCGAGATCGCAAAGGCACCAGTCGGGAACGTGTAGGCCCACCAGGTGAAGAAAAACGGATGATCGCGACGGCTGAGGTAATAAGCCAGGACCGCAACCGTCAACAGGAACCACCAGGCTGAAAAGCCCCAGAGAACGATCGCGAGCAGTTTCATGCTCGCGACGATGGGCTCGACGGCGAGGTCGAATCCGACGCCCGCCTGGAGGGCACGGATGAACCGTCCGATGGCAATGACCAGGACGGCCGTCGGCGCGAGCCCGATCACGAACGTCGGCGCGAGTTTCTCCTCCGGCAACGACTCGTAGGCGTAGCGATGGAGGATGATCGAGCCGAAGAAAATGAACATGAAGCTCCCGACGCCGAGCGCCATCAATGAGACGACGAAGATGAACTGGCCGAGTGCACTCCCGGCGTAGTAGTTTTCGACCAGCCAGAACCCCAACAGCGGGATCACGAGATGCGAAACTGGTGGAATATACCACGCGAATACACCGTGGTGGGTGCCGATATTATTATTGACAAACATGATCGTGACCAACAGGAGTCCGAACCCAAAGATACCGATACTGCCAGTCACGAACAACCCGACCAGCACTGATTCGAGAACAGGGGCCGGAAGAACACCCTGCATCGTCCGAGCAATGCCAACACCGAGAACGATCAGCGTAATCGGCATCGTCGGGAAGAACTGACTCCGGATCGGATGTGACAGATCCGTCCGGACCTGATCCGGGTGGGTCACGATTCGGAGTACCCAGGGGATGGTGAAGACGGTCGTCAGAATGGCCGTCAACACGACGAAAAACTGTGCAAGCGTGGCGACCGGCCCGAGCGAGTACTCGGCAGCGACCAGCGCAAGGGCCACACCCAAGGCACCGGTCCCCATCGTCGAACCGAACCACTGCGGTCCAAAGTACTCCGGGATACCGGCCAGCCGCGACTCCGTCCGTCCGGTCCGTGTCGTCGATGCGCTCATGGTCTTGTGTATTCATCCAAATACTACCCAATAATACGGATAAGGATTCCGATCAGTAAATCAGCTACAAACAATCAGGAACGAAAGACACCGGCACGAGCAACGACGGTGCGGGTATCGTCGAACGGTTGAATCGTCTCTCCCGGAGGCGACAGGTCGGGTATAAGTGCTTGTGGCCCACCGCACCGGGCGCGAGCGTCGGAATGCCACCAGTTTCCGAGCCTGGCTGTTGTACGTATGTTACAAGGATACGCAGGACCCTGTCACCAAGAGTAGCTATTTTGAGGGCGTCCTAACGGTGTTACGCCTATATTTATACGTATCCAACCCATAGTAATGGTCGAATAAGACAAGACCGTCGAAGCAGCCCTACCGGCATGCGCCGTCGCGTCCACGACTGAGACGTGGGATAGCAAGCGCGACCTCGCCCACCAGAGAAGAGAGCGGGCAATCGATACCGCGGCCAATGCGATCGTCACGCCGGACGACGGGTCCAAGCCCGACGGCGAATTGCTGGTCGCGACCAGTGGGATGGCGTCGGCGTGGGAGTGCCCCCGCGGATCGAACGCGATATCGTCGATCGGGGCGGGGCCAACAGTCACCAGTATGTGCCGATTTCACGCGTATTAGGCGCTCTAACGCCATATTTCGAGTAATTTATGCCGCTACAGTCGAATATATATGTGATGTCGAAATCCGACGAACTCGCCGAGATGAAGCAAAGTCTCCACCAACTCGTTGGCGAAGCCGAGAACCTCGAAGGGTTCGCTGGCTACGTCGAAGCCACAGAGAGCCCGGGGGCGCTCGATACGAAGGCCAAGGAACTCATGTCCCTGGCTGTCGGGTGTGTGGCGCGGTGTGAACACTGCGTCCTCTGGCACATGGACGGCGCGCTCGAGGCCGGTGCGACCCGCGAGGAGGTCATCGAGACGCTCGAAGTCGCCGTCCTGATGGGCGGCGGTCCGGCGATGACCTACGCGATCGAGGCCTACGAGATCCTCGAGGAACTAGAAGCCGAAAAGGACGCCTGAGGACTCCCCTCCATTATTTCAGATGTCAACAGCCTTTGCAGTCCCTGATCTCGGTGACGGGGCCACGGAGGGCCGACTCGTCGCCCTCGAGGTCGCGGCCGGCGAGACGGTCGCCGAGGGCACGCTTCTCGCCGAGGTCGAGACCGACAAGTCGATCGTCGAGGTAACCGCCCCTGAGACGATGGCGATCGAAGCGTGCGACGCCGCGGAGGGCGAAGACGTCGAAGTCGGCGAGACGCTGTTCACTTACGAGGCCGCCGATCCCGACGACCCCTCCGAGAGTGGAGACGGCGAGGGTGGCGAACCCGCCGAACCGCCGGAACCCACCGAGGACGGACCGTCGGAACCCGACGACGACTCCGCCGACGCTGTCGGTGGGGCCAGCCAGCTGACGGGCGGTGCGTCCGAACGGACGGTCCGACCCGTCGGCGAGGGCACCCCGGCGGACGTCCCGAGTCCGGGCAGCGTCGAGGGCGTCCCCGAACAGACCGACGTCCTCATCATCGGTGCCGGTCCCGGTGGCTACGTCGCGGCCATCCGCGCCGGGCAACTCGGCCTGGACGTGACGCTGGTCGAAGACGACGCCGTCGGTGGGACCTGTCTCAACTACGGATGTATCCCCTCGAAGGCGCTCATCCACGGCGCGGACATCGCCTACGAGGCCGCAAACGCCGAACACCTCGGGGTCAGCGCCGACCCGACGGTCGATATCGACCAGCTGACGGGCTGGAAGGACGACGTCGTCGACCAGCTTACCGGTGGCGTCGAGCAACTCTGTCACGCACAGGGCGTCACCGTCGTCGATGGCGTCGCCGAGTTCGTCAACAACCGGCGGGCGACGATCACGACTGACGACGGTGAGACGGCCATCGACTTCGGGAACGCGATCGTCGCGACGGGGAGCCGGCCGATCGAGATTCCGGACTTCCCCTTCGACAGCGAGTACGTCCTCGATTCGCGTGACGCCCTCGCCCTGGACGAGCGGCCCGATTCGCTGGTCGTCATCGGCGCGGGTTACATCGGCATGGAGCTTTCGACGGTCTTCGAAAAGCTCGGGACCGACGTCACGGTCGTCGAGATGTTCGACGACGTGCTCAGCGGCTACGACGACGACATCTCACGGCTCGTCCGGGAGCGCGCCGCCGAGTTCGGCATCGACTTTCGGTTCGGCGAGATGGCCGCGAGCTGGGAAGAGACTGACGACGGTATCGTCGTCCACACGGAAGACGAGGACGGCGATCGTCACTCCCTGGAGGCCGAGAAGGTCTTCGTTGTCGGCGGTCGCGAACCCGTCACCGACACCGCGAACCTCCAAGCGGCCGGGATCGAACTCGACGACGACGGCTTCGTCAAGACCGACGCCCAGGGCCGGACGACCTGCGAGCGCATCTTCGCGATCGGCGACGTCGTCGGCGAACCCATGCTCGCCCACAAGGCCAGCCGCGAGGGCGAAGTGGCCGCCGAAGCCATCGCCGGTGAACCGTCCGTCCTGGACTATCAGGCGATGCCTGCCGTCGTCTTCACCGACCCCGAGGTCGCGACTGTCGGTATGTCCGAAAACGACGCCCGCGACGACGGGTATTACCCCGTCGTGGGCCGGATGCCCCTCGCGAGCAACGGCCGGGCGCTAACACTTGGCGACACAGAAGGCTTCGTCCGCATCGTCGCCGACCGACGCACGGAATTGATCCTGGGCGCACAGATCGTCGGCCCGAACGCCTCCGAGTTGATCGCCGAGGTCGCTCTCGCCATCGAGATGGACGCCCGCCTGTCCGACATCGCCGAAACCGTCCACACCCACCCGACGCTCTCGGAAGCCGTCATGGAGGCCGCCGCGAACGCCCGTGGCGAGGCGATCCACACCGCGGACTGACTCTGCCCACATCACTCTCCCCACTATGCCACCACGAGCTTCGAAGAAAGTACCCGACGGCAAACTCGTCCGCGTCGACGTCGAGGCCGAGAACCGGATCGACGACGTCCGAGTCACCGGCGACTTCTTCGTCGAACCGCCCGCGGCGCGCGCCGACATCGAAACCGCGATCGAGGGCCATCCCGTCGACGTCGACCGCGAGACGATCCTGGCGGCCGTCGAAGGCGTCGACGCGACGCTAATCGGCTTCTCGGCCGCTGACGTCGCCGACCTGACGATGGAGGCTCTCGATGACTGAGGAATCTACGGCTGGGGCACGCCAGACCGACGAGCCCTGGACGATTATCGACTCGGGGACCTACAGCGAGGCCACCCAGCAGGCGCTCGAACGCGTCCTGCTCGACCGCGTCGCAAGCGGCGATATCGGGCCGACGCTACGGATCTGGTATCGCGACTCGCCGGCGGTAGCGCTCGGGCGCTTCCAGGCCTACGCCGACGAGGTCGCCCCCGCGTACGTCGAACGCGAGGGGATCGACGTCGTCCGGCGGATCACCGGCGGCGGCGCGATGTTCGTCCAGCCGGGGGCGGTCGTCACCTACTCGCTGTACCTGCCCGCCGAGATGGTGAGCGACGACATCCGGGGGAGCTATGCCGACCTCGACCGGTGGGCTATCGACGCGCTCCGAAACCTGGGCGTCCACGCCGCCCACGAGCCACTGAACGACATCGCTCATGCCGAGGGCAAGATCGGTGGCTCGGCACAGCGTCGAACCGACGGTGCTGTCCTGCATCACACGACGATGAGTTACGACCTCGACATCGCGGAGATGCTCCGGGTCCTCCGGATCGGTGAACAGAAAGTTTCCGATAAGGCGATCAGTTCTGCCGAGAAGCGCGTCGCCAAAATCGCCGATCACGCCGACGCCACGCGTTCGGACGTCGTCGGGGCACTGAAACGGGAGGTCCGCGAGCAGGCAGGCGCGACCAAGCGCGCGCTTACTGAGGACGAGCTCGCGAGCGCACAGAAACTCGTCGAAGAGCAGTTCGACACTGCCGAGTGGAACCGACAGCTCTGAGACCGTCTGCTATTCCGGGGAGCTCTTGCTGATGGCTGTGGGTCATCACTCGTACATACCGCTTCAAACACCGCTCAGTGAGCTACATATGGACTCGAAGATACGCTACCACTCGCCGTCCCGATTCGATTGCTATAAATCCGACAACACTCCCGCGAAAATGGTCGCGTCCACGAGGCCAAATGAGGAGATCAGCACGGCGTTGTTCGAAGGGCGGAGGGTTCAGTCGTCGGCCGGCGTCCCGTCGCTACCCGCATCCGCGTACTTCATTTTCGTGTGTGGCAGCTTGCCACCGTCGGCCAGAATCTCACGTTCGCGGTCGGAGGCGTCGAGCGTCGCCGTGGCCTCCCACTCGTCGTTGACGCGAACCGTGAACTCCTCGGCACCCGACCGGACGGCACCGGCGACGTCCTCGACGATCTCGATGTCGTCGCCCTGCTCGATCTTCTCGTACGTTTCCTCGTCGATCTCTAAGGGCAGGAGCCCGAAGTTGAACAGGTTCGCCTTGTGGATTCGCGCGAAGCTCTGAGCGAGGACGCCCTCGACGCCGAGATACATCGGGCAGAGAGCGGCGTGCTCACGTGAGGAGCCCTGTCCGTAGTTCTCGCCGGCGACGAGGAAGCCGCCGTCGGCTTCCAGGGCGCGGTCGGCGAAGGTCTCGTCGACCCGCGAGAGGGTGAACTCCGAGAGCTTCGGGACGTTCGACCGGTACATCAGGATGTCCTGGGTCGCCGGGATGATGTGGTCGGTCGTGATGTTGTCGTCCATCTTGAGCAGCGCCGACCCTTCGAGCCGTTCGTCCATCGGATCCTTCAGCGGCACCTCGCCGATGTTCGGCCCCTTGATGAGTTCGTCGTCGACCGCGTTCTCGGGCTCGATGATGTCCGTGTCCGCACCGTAGTACTCCTCGGGGAGTTCGAAGCCGGGATCGTCCATCCCGAGTTCGTCAGCGAGGTCGCGCGGATCGACGATCTCGCCGGCGATGGCCGCCGCGGTGGCGACCTCGGGCGAGCAGAGGTAGACCTTGTCGTCTTCCAGGCCCGACCGGCCCTCGAAGTTGCGGTTGAACGTCCGCAGGCTGACTGAATCGCTTGCGGGGACGTGGCCGATGCCGATACAGGCCCCGCAGGTCGATTCGGAGAAGTTGACGCCGGCGGCCATCATCTCGGAGGCCCACCCCTCGCGGGCGAGCATCTCTGAAGCCTGTTTGGAGCCGGGTGCGACGATCATCTCCGTGGTCGGGTCGATCTCGCGACCCTCCAGCATCTTCGCCGACGGGAGGATGTCCTCGTAGGCCCCGTTGGTACACGAGCCGATGATGACCTGCTCGACGTCCTCGCCCGCGACCTCCCGCACCGGGACGATGTTGTCGGGCATCGACGGCGTCGCGATCAGCGGTTCGAGATCCGAAAGATCGACCGTGATCTGGTCGGCGTACTCGGCGTCCTCGTCCGGGCCGATCTCGACGTAGTCCTCGCCGCGGCCGAGGCGTTCGAGGTAGTCTTTGGTCTCCTCGTCGGTCGGGAAGATCGACGTCGTCGCGCCGAGTTCCGTCCCCATGTTGGTGATCGTCGTCCGCTCGGGGACCGTCAGCGACTCGACGCCCGGCCCGCTGAACTCCAGGACCTTGCCGACGCCGCCCTTGACGGTGAGTCGGCGGAGCAACTCAAGGATGACGTCCTTGGCAGTCGCCCACGAGGGCAACTCGCCCTCAAGCCGGACGTTGACGATCTCCGGCATCTCGATGTAGTAGGCCCCGCCACCCATCGCGACCGCCAGATCGAGCCCGCCGGCACCGATCGCCAGCTCGCCCAGCCCGCCGGGCGTCGGCGTGTGACTGTCCGAGCCCAGCATCGTCTTGCCGGGCTTGGCGAAGTGCTCCTTGTGTACCTGGTGACAGATCCCGTTGCCCGGCCGCGAGAAATACGCGCCGTACTTGCCGGCCGCAGACCGCAGGAATCGGTGGTCGTCGGTGTTTTTGAAGTCGAATTGATACGTCTGGTGGTCACAGTATTGGGCGGCAAGCTCGGTCTGGGCCTCTTCGAGGTCCAGCGCCTCGAACTGCAGCCAGACGAGCGTCCCCGTCGTGTCCTGTGTGAGTGCCTGATCGATCTCGATCCCGATCTCCTCGCCGGGGACGAGTTCCCCGTCGACGAGGTGGTCGTCGAGAATCTTCTCTGTGAGCGTCTGTCCCATATCGTCCGGAGACAGGCCACGCACGGACATAAATCCCCGGTGTTGGCGCGAATGCTGCGGGTTCGCCGTCCCGTGATTCCGTCGTATTGCGATGATCGTCCATGGCAGACGCCATCGCCGAACGAGGACCGACACGCGAAATCATCGATCGGGAGCCCACACGCGAAATCATCGATCGGGAGCCCACACGCGAAATCATCGATCGGGAGCCCACACGCGAAATCATCGATCGGGAGCCCACACGCGAAATCATCGATCGGGAACGACCAGTCGGGCGGTCGTCCCGTCGTCAGTGTCGAACGTCACGTCCGCGTTGAGTCGAGTGGCCCCCCAGGTTACGAGCCAGAGTCCGATGCCGCGCCCGTGGCTGGTCGGGGTCTCGGTGCCCCGTTCGATCACGTCGAGTTCGGACTGGGGGATCCCGGGACCGTCGTCGGCGACCTCGATGGCGACACCGTCCAGGACCCGGTCGGCACTGATTCGAACGGGCGCCCGGTCGGCGTCCATCCCGTCACGGATGCCGTGTTCGATCGCGTTCTCGACCAGATTGGCCACTACGATCATGAGCAGGGATTCGTCAGTCCGCACTGAGAGGCCCGGCTCGACGTCGATCGCGACTGGAGCATCCTGGTCTCCCCCACAGACGTTCTCAATCAGCCGGCCGAGGAATGGACCGACGTCGACGTCTTGTGTTTCCCCCTCGGTCTCACGCAAGCTCTCTTCGACCGCTCGCGCCTTGTCGGCCATTTCGACGATATCCGTGGCCGTATCGACGATCGTCCGCGCCATGGGGTCGTCGTACCGATCTTCGAGCGCCTGCGCCCGTGAGGAGACGACCATCATGTCGTTACGGAGGTTGTGTCTGAGTGCGCGGTTGAGTACCTCCAGTTGCTGGCGGCGTTCGTGGCGCTCGGTCACGTCCCTGATGACCAGGACGTGCCCGACCTCCCGATCCCGGGCGTCCGTTATCGGCGAGCTGTTGACCTCGTACCACTGGCCGTCCATCCGGAACTCGGTCGGCTCGGACCTGCCGATTGCCCCGCTCAACTGGGCGTCGAATTCGGCGATGTTCCGACCGAACACTGTGGATCGCTCCCAGCCGAAGCGCTCACAGGCACTCCGGTTGCATCCCAGCACGTCGCCGTGTGTGTCGACGATCACCAGTCCCTCGGACAGCCCCTCGAAGGCAACGCCGGTCCCGAGTCGCCAGGTGCCGGGCGAGAGATCGAACAGCCGGTGATAGAACAGCCCGTACCCATAGGCAAGGCCCATCAGGGCGAACCCGATGGGAGCCAGCGGGAGGTGTTCCTCACCGACCACCCCAGCGGGTTCGAGCATCACCGTCACGAACGGCGGCATCGTCCCGATCAACAACCACGACGCTTGCCGGGAGAACAGCCCACGCAGCAGGATCAATCGTGCGATCAACACCAGGCCGACGACGAGCAACACGAAGACGTACGCCAACACGAGCCAGGCCAGGATACCCGGCGGCGTGCTCACGACGGAGATGCCGTCGGGCCGATGGACGACGGCGACGTCGGCGAAGTACAGCTTCGTCAGCGGCGTGGCCGCTATCGCGGCAATGCCGACCAGCGGCGGGACGAACAATGCGGCCAGTCGCCAGCTCTGTGACATCCAGTCGAGACCGACGTACGTGATCACGAACGCGGTCCAGGCGACGGGGACGACGAGACTGCACCCCGTCATCACGATTTCGGCGAGGACTAGCGCCGTCCGATTACTGCTCAAGACCGTCACCAGTGCCCCGGCGATCCAGACGTTCGACAAACCCATCGTCGCTGCAAACCACTCGCCGCCCGGGACGTCGCGATACTGTACCCCGACGACGGTCAGCCCGGCCGTAATCAGCCCGGCGAGAGCAACGACTCCCGGATAGATATCTGAAACGCCCAATACTGCACCGGTAAACCCGTACAGGACGTCGCCGAGTGCAGCACCCGTCACAGTTCATGTGTGTGTTCGGAGATGTTAAACGCTATGACGAATATGTAACACAATACGGATGAAGACTCAATAGAACCGACAGCTGTGATATCCAGTATGCAGGTCGTCCAACCGCTGCGTCCAGACCCGCGAACGGAACCCTCTTTTCCCTTCCTCACATTCCCGTGGATAATGTTCAAAAGTGGAGACTTCGTCGCCGCACAACTCGACGACCTCCGGGACGACCAACGCCAGCCCAACGGCGTCGACCTGACCCTGGAGGCCGTATTCGAACAGACATCGCCGGGTCGGATCGGCCGGGACGGCAAGTCGATCGGCAAGCGTGAACCGATCGATCCCGACGACGGGTGGTATCGCCTCTCACCGGGTGGGTACGTGGTCCGGTACGCCGAGACCGTTCGTATCCCCGAGAACCACGTCGGCTTTCTGCTCCCGCGATCGTCGCTGCTCCGGAACGCCTGTATGCTCGACACCGCCGTCTGGGACGCCGGCTACGAGGGACGAGGGGAAGGACTGCTCGAAGTCCACCACGAGATCGAACTCGAGGCAGGCGCGCGCATCGCCCAGCTCGTCCTCGCGGATGCCGACCACTCGGGCACCTACGCGGGCGACTACCAGGGCGAAAACGTCTCCTGAACGGGACCGGCCTCACCACCGCGGTATATAGTGCATGAATATACAAGTAACAGCATTATACTCCAGGCCACCGGACATGAGATACGGTGTCGGCGCGATACCGACCGACCGGAGCCCGTGCCTCTGACATATTCACCTGCTCCGGCAGTCGACACCGTCTGGGAAAGGGGGGCACCCTGAAGCGGTCCTACCCTTCTCTGGGAACGATCGACCAGTGACACGGCCGTTCACACCCCGGTCTCGTTCGAACCGCGCGTTTTATGCCTCATCGATACGACCAGCCGACACGAAGGGGGTCCCGTCCAATGATTGCCTGCTGTACGTTCGACGCCGATCTGTTGGGCCCGACGTTCGAGGAGCACGCCGAGCTGTCGGTCACTGTCGAAGGAATCGACGCCGGGCGGGCGGTCCCACTCCGCCTCGTCTTCTGGGCCCACGGTGTTTCCCCGGCGAAACTCGATGCGACGCTTCGGTCGGACCGGACCGTGGCGACGGTCGACCGGCTCTCGACGACGCCGTCCGGAACGCTGTACCGGTCGATTCACCACGCAGGCCTCCCGTCGGTCGCCGTCTACAACGCCGCGATCGAGCACGACGCGCTGGTGCTCGCGGCGACGAGCGACGGCGATGGCTGGAACGTGCGACTGCGGATCCCTGATCGGGAAGAGCTGTCGATGCTATGTGACCGATGTGAACAGCTCGGTATCGGCGTCTCCGTGGTCTCGATCAGGGATCGGGATGCAGCCACCCTCGACGACGAGTTCGGGCTTACGACCTCCCAGCGGGAGCTGCTCTCGCTCGCCTGGGATCGCGGCTACTTCTCGATCCCCCGGGACACGTCACTGTCTGAACTCGCTTGTGAACTCGAAATCTCACAACAGGCCGCCTCCGAACGACTCCGCCGTGGCCTCTGGAAGCTCGTCTCGAACACGGTCTGTGAAGACGACACAAACGAAGACTGTGGGTCGTGTTGAACGGGCCAGCGGGCCAGCAACGACCCCGGCATTCACGGCCCGTCGGAGACCCGACATCGGGAAAGATCGACGTCACACGGACGCGACACACGCGACAGTCCGGCGAGCATGCGTTCTTTCAGGGCGCGAAACTGGTAGGTGTTCATTTATATGCGTCGCCCGTTCCTTCCAGTATATGAATTCAGGGGAATACTATGTCATTCCCGAGGGTGCGGACGACGAATGGGTGCGCCCGCAGCCTGTCGACGATCTCGTCCTCGACGCAGTCATCGAGCACTCCGAGTACGACGAAGACGACCTCGACGGACTCTCGTCGTATGTCGACCTCGATGAACTGGTCGCCCTCTTCGAGGATGACACCGACACGACCGACCTCTCTTTTGCTGTCGAGGATCTCGACGTGACCGTCTATGAAACCGGTGAGGTCGACGTCGAAGTCTGATCAGGACCGGCGTGTCGCCGAGCGACCGCTCCAGAGTGCTCCCAGACGATCAGCGACGGGAGTGCAAGATTCGGACGTGGATTGTGTGCTGGCGCGCCGAGAGCCCGCGAGTCTCCCGAGGATTTCCTCAACGTCTTTATCCCAGGGGTCGAGACGTGAGGTATGACCCGGATCGCACTCATCGCCCACGACGACGAGAAGCCCGAGATGATCGACTTCGTCCGCACCCACGAGGACATCCTCTCGGGGTTCGACCTCGTCGCCACTGGCACGACCGGCAAGCGGATCATGGAAGAAACTGGTCTGGACGTCGAGCGCAAGCAGTCCGGGCCACTGGGCGGCGACACCCAGATCGGTGCGGAAGTGGCCGACGAAGCACTGGACGGCATCGTCTTCCTTCGCGACCCGTTGACCGCCCAGCCCCACGAACCCGACATCACAGCACTACTCCGCATCTGTGACGTCCACGACACGCCCATGGCGACGACCCGTACCTCCGCTGAGTTCCTGATCGAAGGGCTCGCCGACGAGTAACGGACCGCCGCCGGCTTTCGAAATCCTTTTTTCGCCCCTCGTCATCTCTGGATATGCGCCGCCTTAGCTCAGACTGGGAGAGCACTCGACTGAAGATCGAGCTGTCCCCGGTTCAAATCCGGGAGGCGGCATTTTCTTGCGACCGAAGTGAGCAGTGAAAAGACTCCCGAGCGCGATTTGAACCCTGGAAGACGTAGCAGCGAGCGTATCGAGGTAACCGTCTTCCGCTGGTTCACAGTTAGGGAGGTGGCACTTCGCTGAACTCGACCGCCGGCCGCGTCCGGGAGTTGGGGAATTAACAAACCCGGGAAGTGTCAGCGTCGGATACATCCGGACATAAATATAGATAACAGCATGTCGGGTATGGAGATGGCGGCCGTCACCTGTCCAATGTGACGGTCCGGCCAGTGACGGGTGGGGCGGTGGCGTCGTTGGCAACTGCGCGACTGCAGTGTCGCGTCGCGCAAACAGACAGCACGACGGGGCCAGCAGCCGACCGGCCGTGTTCACATCCGAGAGAGCCGTATTCGGATAGGTATAATTAAGACATGTCTCATCGTATAGGTAATTATGGCTACAACAGAGACGCCAGCAAGCAGTGACGAGGGGCCAGACGCGTTCGCGCGTCCGCTCCCCGAGTACGTCGACTGGATCGTCGGCGTCGTCATCGCGCTGGGTGGCATGGCACTGACGGTCGGTGGCTCCGCGTTGACGTTCGTCGTCGATCGGGGGCTACTCGAGGAGGGCATCGAATCGGGACAGGTCACGGTCGTCGCCATCGAGCGCGATCTCACGGAAGCCCAGATGCTCGATCTGATAGTCGAGATCATCGACTGGACCGGGATCGGCCTCCTCGTGACGGGGATCGGACTGGTCCTGTTCGCGATCGGCTACGTCGTCGTCCGCCATCGGGCCCACAGTAGCGCGAGCGAGGGCGAAGGCGTCGATTCGTATCGAGCCGTCGCGGTCCTCGGTGCGGTCGCCACGGCGGTGCTGTCGTTCATCCCGTTCTCGCCGTTGGTCGGTGGCGGTCTCGCCGGGTACCTCGAACAGCCCGCAAGCGGCCGCGCGGTAAGTGCCGGCGGACTCGCGGGTTTCCTGGCGATGGTCCCCGCGCTGTCGATCCTCGCGTTCGTCAGCGTCGGGCTGTACAACGGGTTCGTAGCGGTCGGTGAGAGCGGTCTCGGGATCGTCACGATCACGGGGATGTGCATGGCACTGCTGTTTGTCGCCGCCTACGGCGGTGGCCTCGGCGCGCTCGGTGGCTTCCTCGGCGGTCACCTGGCCAGGGACGACTGAACGCCCCGCGTATTGGCGATATCCGCCGTTTCGACGGCTGAAAGTCCACAAATAGACTTATCGTCTTGGACGACGTGTTAGCTGTAATGGTAGACGGATCAGCAGTGCGGAAAGGGACA
Source organism: Halorhabdus utahensis DSM 12940 (assembly GCF_000023945.1). Classification (NCBI taxonomy): domain Archaea; kingdom Methanobacteriati; phylum Methanobacteriota; class Halobacteria; order Halobacteriales; family Haloarculaceae; genus Halorhabdus; species Halorhabdus utahensis. Next base: position 1,803,238 of record NC_013158.1, on the reverse strand, counting down.
GTCCTTCGGGGGGCAGCGGGCGGAGCGATCGCGTTCGCGCTCGGCTATCTCCTGACGTGGATTCTCGCGGGGACGAGAGTCGCGAACGTGACCGCGAACGAACTGCTCGGCGGGGCGATCCCGGACTGGAACGCGCTCGTCTGGGTGTTCTATGATGCCCACTTCGTCGGGACGCGGACGCCGGAAGTGTTCGGCCCGGATGGGTTCTTCCTGGGCGGGGGCGATCTTGTCGACACGGTCAGCCTACTCGGCGTCGAGTCCCTGTATCTCGTGCCAGTGATCGTCCTCGCAGTCGGGGGTGCAGTCGTGGCGACCCGGGCCGACACATCGGTCCCCCGCGATGGCGCAATGGTCGGGGCGACCCTCGCCGTTGGCTATTTCGCGGCTGTCTTCCTCGGGCTATTCCCCGCCACACACAGCGGTATCGCGCCGAGTCCGCTTCGTGCGCTCGTCATCGCGGGAATCGTCTATCCGATCGTCTTCGGAGCGATCGGTGGTGGCCTCGCCGGACTCTACCGACAGCGGGTGGCGGGCCGGACACGTGGCCACTTCGACGGGACAGGAACGACGGCGAACGACGAGTGACGCAGGGGCTCGAGGGAGTCGGAGCGATCGTCTTGCCGGCCGAAGGTTCTTGCCGTCGTTGTCCGTGAGTACAGTATGACCACGAAAGCGGCGCTGTCCGAGCCGCAGGTACTCGCTCACGCGAAACAGCGACTGTTCCCCGAGCCGGCCGCCGAGGATACCTACGCAGTCGTGGACACGCAGTTCGCGAGCGAGGAGTGGCTCGCCGGCGAGCCGATCGAGCCGGGCGTTCGCGAGCGACTGGCTCCGTTCAATCACGTCCAGGTCGGCTCCGGGTATCCCGACCTGGTCGGCGTCCGACAGCTCGAAACGGAACTGCTCGCCATCGAGCGCCTCGGCGACGACCCGCCGCTGGTCGCGATCGAGGCGAAAGGCGACACCGAAGGCCGGACGGCCGACGTCGAGCGCGGGATCGTCCAGGCGTACGATCGATTGCACGAGGCCAATGCGGCCTACGTCGCCGCCCCGAAGCCGGCGATCTCCAACTCCGCACAGACGCTTGCACGCGAACTCAACGTCGGCGTCCTGGGCGTCGATAGTGGCGGGGCCGTCGATCCTCTCGAAGTGCCCCGCGTCGTCGGCAATCGAACGGTAGACGAGGCGGCGGCGATCCGGTTTCAGGCGACGGCCCAGGGCGTCGCAGAGAAATCGTTCAGCCTCAACCATCCGAAGAACTACCTGGCTTATCCGCTCGCGTTCTATCATCCGGACCCGACCGATCAGGTGCTTGGGGAATACGTGGTCAGCGCCACCGACGGGGCCAGACAGGGCGCGGCGTTCCTGGGGCTGATCGACGAGGCTCCCGACGGTACCACGCTCACCCCGCTCGGCAGGGAAGTCGTGCGATTCGCCCGGCATCGCTACGGGACCGTGGAAGACGCGCTCGTGGCGTTCGACGCCTGGCAGGGCTCCCGAAAGCGATTTGTCGAAATCGCGCCCGAATGGGGCCAGCTCACCAGACGGGTGCTGTGGTCGTATCCGGCCACGAAGCTCATCGTCGAGGAGCTTCAGACGATGCACGACGACGGCATCCCCGAGCCCTCGCTCGTCGAGTTGGTCACCTGGCTGCACGTCCACCATCCGACGTTCACCGTCGAATTGTTCATCCGTGGGAGCGATTCGGCCCGCTCCCGTGTGCTCACGGAAGATGGAGAGCTCAAAGCGTCGGCACTCTCGGACGGGAACGTCTATCACGCGCCGACGGTCTTCCAACTCAAAGCCATGTGCTACCACGCGGGCATCCTGACGGAACGCGGCGCGGAACCCCACCGGCTGGATCCCGAGACGGACGTCTGGCAGTTGGTCGAGCCACTCGACCACGGTTGATGAGGCGGCCTGGTCAATAGCCTTCCATGGGGATTAATACCACCAGCCCGTAGCTGCAAGGTATGACCGACGATTCCATGCGCACGCTGTCGTCGCCGGAGACGCCCGGCAGGGATACCCCATGACGGTCGCCGTCATCGGGGCCGGGATGTCCGGACTCTCGACGACGCACTTTCTCGCGGAGCAAGGGGCCGAGGTCAGGACCTTCGAGGCCTCGGACGAGCCGGGCGGTATCGTCCGGTCGACGACGGTCGAGGGCCACGTCCTCGAACGGGGACCACAGCGACTCCGCCTCTCGAAGCCAGTCGAATCGCTGGTCGAGACGCTCGATCTTCGTGACGAATTACGCTTCGGCGACGACGACCAGCCCCTCTTTGCCTACGACGACGGACAGCTCCGCCGGATGCCACTGTCGGTCCGGGACGCGATCACGACGGATCTGCTCTCCTGGCGCGGCAAGGCCCGCGTCCTGCTCGAACCGCTGACTGGCGGGGCAAAGCCGAACGAGACCGTCGAGGCGTACCTCACCCGGAAGTTCGGGCACGAAGTCGCGACCCGGTTCGCGGGCCCGCTGTACAGCGGTCTCTACGGCACGGACGCCGACGACATGTACGTCGAGTACTCCCTTGGCAAGGCGCTCGATCGCTTCGGCGTCGAGGGGAGCCTGCTTGTGTTCATGCTGAAGAAGTTGCTGCAGGGGACCGAGACACCCCCGATCGTCTCCTTCGAGGACGGCCTCCAGACACTCCCGGAGGCGATGTATGCGGCTCACGAGGAATCGATCGACCTCGAAACGCCCGTGACCGGGGTCGAGCCGGACGGCGAAGACTATCTCGTCCACACCGAGGACGGGACCGAGCGGGCCGAGACCGTCGTGTTCACCACACCGGCCCCGACGACAGCCGCACTGCTCGAAGACGTCGACAGCGAGGCCGCCGAAACGGTCAGCCAGTTCGCCTACAACCCGATCGGCGTCGTCCACCTCCATTCGGACTTCGACGGCACGGGCCACGGCTTTCACATCATCGACGACGGATTCAAAACGGACGGCAGCACCTGGAATCACAGCATGCTCGGCCGCGATGGCGTGTTCACGTCCTACGTCGGCAGCGGCGATTCGGAGTTCTTAGACGCCGACCCCGCGGTCATCGGACGACGAGCGGCCGAGGAGTTCGAGACCGTCACCGGCGCGGCGGCCACCGTCCTTGACGCGGCCGTCCTCCGGCCCGGGATGCCGGCCTACGACCGATCGTGGGCTGCGCTGGACGAGCTTTCGCTTCCGGACGAGATCGAGATCTGTGCGAGTTTCATGAGTCGAGCCGGGATCGTGGGTCGGATCGCCGGCGGCAAGCGGACGGCAGCGACTATCGCCGAGGAATAACGTCACAACCGCCGGTGACAGCTGTCACTGCCCGCGTGAGAGGCGCGTCCCGACCCGCCGCGGGAGTCCGGCCTCGTCGACCGCGTCCATCACCGCGCCGACGTCGTAGCGCACCCGGCGTTGTTCGACGGTCATCGCGTCGAGATCGACCAGCGCGTAGGCCGCGCCCGGATCGCCGTCGCGTGGCTGGCCGACGCTGCCAGGATTCAGGACGATGCCGTCGCCGTACTTCTCGTGGCTCTGGACGTGCGTGTGGCCAAGCACCAGGACGTCCTCGTCGCCGAGCAGCCCCGGACTGAACTCCGAGGGATGGGTGTAGTGATCGGGGTCGTCAGGGTGGCCGTGGACGACCTTCACACGGCCGTCGAACAACGTCCGTTCGGTCGGCAGTTGTCCGAGCCACTCGCGATGGGCTGCCGAAAGGTGGTCACGGGCGTGTTCGACACCGGCCGCTGCCATGTCGTTGAACCCCGAATACTCGGCTGTGGCGACCGCACGGTCGTGATTCCCCAAGACAGTCGGCACATCGTGTTCCTGTACCCAGTCGACGCAGAACTCGGGCCAGGGATTATATCCGACCACGTCCCCGGCACAGATGACGCCGTCGACGTCCGGCATGTCCCCCGCGACGGCCTCCAGTGCCACTTTGTTCGCGTGAACGTCCGCGATAACGGCGATACGCATACCCCAAGATTAGAGACGAGGGCCTTAGAATCAGTCGGTTTTGATCGGACGTTCACTCGACCGAAGCAATACCGCCTCGGTCACTCGACCGGCTGTGCAAACCCGTACTGTGGCTTGAGGTCGTCGACGCGGACCGTCACCGTCTCGCCTTCCTCGACGCCGGCGACGAACAGCGTAAACCCCTCGACCTTCGCGATGCCGTCGCCTTCCTCCCCGGTGTCGACGATCTCGACCTCGACAGTGTCTCCTTCCCTGACCGGCGCAGTCAGGCGATGTTTGGCGACCAGGTAGAGTTCCGAAGAGGAATCCCGCGAGGCGTCGGGCCGGACTTCCCGGACGTACTCGAACTCCTCCTCGATGTCTGTTTTTAAGTCATCCAGATCGCGGCCGTCGAAGACCTTCACGACGAGATCGCCACCGGCCCCGAGCACGTCAAGGGACACCTCGAAGGCCTGGCGGGCCAGATGGACCGACCGGGCGTGATCGAGGTCGTACTCGCCGGTGACGTTCGGGGCCATGTCCGAGAGTACGAGGTTTGCCTCGCCGACGGCGTCGGTGATCGCTTCGACCGTCGATTCGTCGGTGATGTCGCCGCGGATGGTCTCGACCGGGACGTCGGGCTCCTCGAGGTCGTCGATACGCTGGCGATCGACACCGACGACGCGACCGCCGTCGCCGAGGCGCTCGGCGGCGACCTGGAGCCATCCGCCGGGGGCCGCCCCCAGGTCGACGACGGTCCGCTCCGCGCCCAGCAGGTCGGCCGTCTCGTCGAGTTGCCGGAGTTTGAACGCCGAGCGGGCGCGATAGCCCTGCTGTTTTGCCCGGTTGTAGTACTTGTCTTTCCCGCTCATGGGAAACTCACCGGGTTCCGTGACGTGGTTCGACGACGAATCGCTGGCGAAGATGCGTTCATATTCATAGGAAAGAGGTTGAACCGGATAGGCGTGCCGAATCGAATAGCCGTCCCGACGGTCCGCTTAATCCCCGGTATCCGGGATCTCGACGTCGATCTCGGTCGTGTTGAGATACGGCAAGTGGGGCGGATCGACCGTGACCTCGATGGACGGCGCATCCTCGGTCCCGTCGTACTCAGAGAGGTCGATCCACAGCGGGACGTGGACCCGTCGGTTTTCCTTCGTCCCGAAATAGGGGACTTCCCCACGAACGAGGTGGCGTTTCAGGACGAAGTGTTTCGTCTCCAGATAACCGAAGTCGATGTTGTCGTAGGTCGGTTCCTCCTCCGGGTTGATCCTGACGTCGTCGGTATTCAGGCTCGTCTCCCCGGGCGTGGGCAGTTCGTTCTCGTCCGCGAGCTGCTCGACGTCGGTGCGACGCAATGCGCGGACCCCATCGGGCAAACCGATCCACCACCGGAAGAGTTCGAAGCGCACCCCGACCAGTGGTGCCGCCCGGAAGACGATCCGGAAGTAGACGAGTTCGATGTCCTCCGAGAGGGTGATGTCGGTGACCTGTCTGCCGTCGTCCTCGGAGGGGCGCTCGATCGCGTACGACGCGATCCGTGGTCCGAAGAGGCCGGTCGCGCTCGCTACGCTATCGTAGACGTTGTACGCCGCGGCGAACAGCGTATTTCGGACCTCGATGTAGGCGAACACCACGGCGAGAAACGTGAGGACCAGGATCGGCTCGTCGGTGACGAGTTGGACGGTCGAATCGACCAGGGATTGCACCCGCGCGAGCATTGCTGACATCGCGACACTGTGATCCCTCGATGTATATCGCTTTCCCCGCCGGAACCGACTCCTGGAGCGGAACGACCCCACTGCGCCCGCGACACGAGCCGGGGCCGATTGTCGGAAGGAAGCGCACTCACCGCTCGGGGTGGACCGGCGCGTCGAATCCGCCCCGCACGAGCGGTTTGGCGATGTGTCGGCGGGCACACGGCGGGACCTCGTACCACCCTACCTCTAGATCGCGGTCGATCTCCCGCTCGGCTTTCCCGTCGACAGCCGTCGAACAGTCCCGGCAGCGATACCCCTGGCCCCGTCCGGCGCTTTCCATCGTCCGACCGCAGGCCGGACAGGTCGGCGTGACACGCTCGGTCCGAACGAGATCCCGGACGGCGAACTTCTCGAGTTTGAGCGTGCCATCGCTGACCTCGCCACAGACGGTGACGCGATCACCCACCCGGAGCGAACGAACGCGGTCGCGGAAGCGCTTGGTCGGCTCGAACGCGGCACAGGGCAACGCATGGCCATCGTCTCCCTCGATGGTGAGAAAGACGTGGCCGCCTTCGCGGGTTTCGGGCGAGGCGTCGACGACGCCGGTCACCCGGTAGGCCCGGCCGTCCCGGAGTGTCCCGATCGTCCCCTGCCGTAGGTGGGCGTCAGTCCCCTGGTTGGTGACGAACAGGGCGGTTCGTTCGATCGGTTCGCTCTCGATGTCGGCAGCGACTCCTCTGACGACATCGGGGTCGTCGCCGCGGATACCGTGGAGGATCGGCCCCGGCGCGTGGGGAACGCAGACAAGTTCGTCTTCGACGTGATCGACAGTGTCCCAAGCGTCCGGGTAGCCGGCATCGGCGGCCCGGAAGACAGACTCGGGGCCGACCTCGCGAGGGGTCCCGCGGCGCGGTGGCTCGCGATAGGAGATGTACTCGTACGTCCAGTCCTCGAACGCCCGCCAGGCCCCGAGCGCCGCGAGCGCGCCGATCAACCCGCGACCGTTGCCCGCCTCCAGGGTGTCGTACTCAAGCCGGTCGATCAGGGCGCGGGCGTCGGCGACGTCGTGGAAATCCCGGACGGCATCGCGAGCGAAGTCGCCAACGGCTTCCGGGATCTCAGCCGCCGACTCACTCGCGAGGACAACGCCCGGGTTCGTGCGTGGATCGTCAGTCTCGGCGATCGGGAGCTCCTCGCTGACGATTTCTCGGACGGCATCGACGGGGGCGTCGGTGTGGATCGCCAGCGCGGCGTTGCCCCGGGTTTTGTACTCGACGGCAGGGTTCAGTCGGACGAGCAGCCGCCGGTCGACGACCCAGTCATCCGTCGCCGCCAGCCGGTCGGCGATCCGGGCGGCGAGGTAGGTCGTACACATGCCCGCCGTCCGGGAGTCCGTGTCGTCGATGCCGATGACTGTCACGGGTGAGTGTACCCGTGGGGCGAACTAACGGGTTTCGTCTCTCCGGACGGGTGTGCAAGCGCCCGTCGGGGCAAGGCCGTCGAGCAACTCTAGTTCAAAACGAAAATCGGGGGAAGAAGGCGTCACAGGGCGGCGGAACGCATTTATAGCGTGATTTCGTTATATACAGTAGCGAATCCATGTCACGATCGGCACTGGTCGGTAACATCATCGCCATGCTGGAGGACGCGGGCTTTCTCGTCAGCGACCGGTGTGCGATTCGACCCAAGAGTTTCGACATCGCGGCCCGCCGGGGGGAGGACACCATTCTGGTGAAGATCCTCGGCAATATCGACGCCTTCGACGGACTCACCGGCGCTGAGATGCGTCGCCTCGGGGAGTACCTGGAGGCGACGCCGCTCGTGATCGGCCTCCGGACGCGTGACGAGGAGCTCAAACCGGGCGTCGTCTACTTCCGCCACGGCGTGCCCGTGTTCAGCCCGAACACGGCGATGGACTACTTCGTGGAGGAAGTCCCGCCGCTCATCTACGCGGCCCCGGGCGGGCTGTACGTCAACATCGACAGCGACATCCTCGCCGACGCCCGCGAGGAGCGCGACTGGAGTCTGGGCAAACTTGCCAACGAACTCGGCGTTTCCCGACGGACCGTCTCGAAATACGAGAACGGCATGGACGCCAGCGTCGAGGTGGCTGCCACACTTGACGACCTCTTCGAGGAACCGCTCACGTCGCCGGTCAACGTGCTCGAAGAGAGCGAGGACGTCCGCGAGGACGACTCGATGCCCGACGAGCCCGAGGTCGACCCCGACGACGAGCAGCTCGTCACGGTGCTGACCCGCGTCGGGTTCGACGTCCATCCGACGAACCGCGCGCCGTTCAAGACCGTCAGCGAGGATGAGGACGAGGCCGAGGCCGATCGCATGCTCACGGGCCACTCGAAGCTCAACGAGGCCGCCAGAAAGCGCGCCCGGATCATGGCGTCGGTCGGCCGGGTCACGGGCGCGAGATCGGTCTACGTCGTCGAGCGCGCGACCCGCGAATCCCTGGAAGGGACGGCGCTCGTCGAGGAGAGCGAGATGGATGACATCGAGGTGGCCGAGGAACTGCGGGAGTTGATCCGCGAACGCAGCGAGAAACCGGCCTGAAGTGCGGACGTCCGCGTTATCCTGCCATCGATCCGAACCGGAACGCACTACCCGCTGGTATTCCCAGAGAGTCGTATGCCCGGCGACCTGACGATCTACGACGACCGCCTCGCCCGCCAGATGGACGCGGGGGAGTTCGTCCTCGCAGTCGTGACGGCGACCAAGCCCGACTTCTACAAACAGGCCCCCGTCGTGACGGCTGCCCGCGACGCCGGCGTCCCCACGTTCGTCCTCCACACCGGCCAGCACTACGACGACGTCCTCGGCCACGGCCTCGCCGAGTACGGCATCGAGGATCGTGTCGCGGTCGACCTTTCGATCCGTGGCAGTCTCTCAGAGAAGACCGCCCAGGTCCACCGCCGGATCGACGAACTGACCGACCACCTCGCCGAAAAGTGGCCGGATACGACGGTCCTGCCGATCGTCCACGGTGACACCCACGCCGCCGGCATCGTCCCGCAGGCGTGGCTGTTCGCCACCAACCAGGCCGTCGCCCACAACGAGGCCGGCCTGCGCGGCATGTCACCCGATTTCGAGGCCTACGACGACCCCGCTGCGTTCGTCGAGCGCCAGTGGAACGGCGAGTGGTCGATCAACCGCGCCGAACCCTTCCCCGAGCAGTACGACACCTTCGTCGGCTCGGCGGGCTCGATCTACCAGTTCGCCCCCGTCGAACTCAATCGCGAGCACCTCCAAAACGAAGGATATCCCGCCGAAGTCGACGGACAGGAGCGCATTCCCGTCGTCGGCAACAGCGTCGTCGACGCCATCGAGATGAAGCGCGATGCCGATCTCGAAGAGAGCATCTTCGACATCTACCCCGTCCTGGAGGAGCGCGACGACTGGATCCGGGTGGACATCCACCGGCGTGCGAACCTCCTGCCCGACCGCTTCAGCGCGATCGTCGAAGGAGTCATCGGCCTCGTCGAGGCCGGGTACAACGTCAACTTCCTGGAGTTGACTGCCACCGAGCAGGCCCTCAAGGAATACGGCTACCGCGAGAAACTGCTCGAACTCGACGAGAACCGGGAGAACTTCCTCTTTACCGGCCTCTGGAAGAAACACGCCCACGTCTACGAATTCCTCACTTCCGGGCAGTGTTTCGCGGAGTTCACCGACTCGGGGAGCATGCAGGAGGAGCTCAACTACATCGACGAGGCGATCTGCCTGACAGCGCGGTTCAACACCGACCGTCCGGAGACGGTCTTCGACGCGGGGACGAACCTCCTGGTGCCGCCGATCGACGGCGAGTTCGTCACCGACATGATCGAGTACGTCGCTGAAACCGACGCCGTCCGCGAGGAGATCCAGACCGGGCCGAACCTCTACGGCGGGGACGTCGGCGAGTCGATCGTGGAGTTCCTCCAGGAAAAGCGAGCCGAGTCGACGTTCGACTGGGCGCACGACCGCGTGGGCTTCTCGACGAGCGAGCAGGACTTCGAGTATCTCTGAGGCGCTCTGTCGGAGCGAAAAAGCAGTCGAAAATCGAGCTTATTCGCCGCTGCCGTACGTTTCTTCAAGATAGTCGACGATGTCGTCGCTCTCGGGCATCCCTTCGACCCCGTTGTCGTTGTCGACCAGGACGGGGACACCGCGCTGACCGCTGACTGCCTCGACTTCGTCGCGGGCGCTCTTTGCGGAGGGAACCATGTGTGACTCGTATTCGAGGTCGAGGTCGTCGAGTTTCTTCGTGACTTTCGCACAGAACGGACAGCCGTCGAGTTCGTAGAGTTCGAGGTTCGGCATGTCCCATTCAACAAGCGGGAAATAAAAGAGACCGTCGGTGTCGGTTGTTCTCTCCCGTGTCTCCGATGTCGAGTCTCGATTCGAGCCCGTTCCCGTCCCGGTCAGACGAGGACGCGGAAGCGAACGGCGAAGTACCCGATACAGACCAGTGCCATGACCCAGTGAGCGGGATGGATCTCTTCACGTCGATCAGCAGCGAAGGCGACGATCGGGTACGTGAGAAGCCCGGCAGCGATACCGTAGGCGATGCTCTGGGTCAGCGGCATGATGATGATAGTCAGGCCGGCAGGGACGGCGTGGACCGTGTCGCCCCAGTTGATATCCGTGATGTTCTGGAGCATCATCACCGCGACGACGACCAGCGCGATGTACGGTGCGAACGACGGGATCACATCGAGCAGCGGCACGACCGGCAGCGTAATGAGGAACAGCCCGGCAACCACCAATGCCGTCATACCCGTTCGACCCCCCTCGCCGATCCCGGTCGAGGATTCGATGTAGGTCGTAACGGTGGAGGTACCCAATATGCCGCCGACCGTTGTCCCGACGGCGTCGGCCATCAGCGGTTTGTTCATCTCGGGGAGGTTCCCCGACTCGTCAGTCAAGTCGGCAGCATGGCCGAGACCAGTCAGTGTCCCGGCGGTGTCGAAAAAGTCAACGAAGAAGAACGTGAATATCACGAGTGCAAACGCCAGCCCCTCAACGTTCTGTAGCCCGTCGACGAACGCGAAGGCGAGCGGTGAGATATCGAAGGCCGCGAAGTCAAAGGCAATGTTGTCGAGACCCGGCGCAAGCGTCGCCGTTTCAACGAGGAGGACGTCCTCACCGCCGTTGCCTGCCGGCATGACGCCAAGCGCAGAGACGACGTATGCCGCGACGCTGGTGGACAGAATCCCAAGAACGATCGATCCCTGGATATCGCGGGCCCACAGCGCGAAAGTGACAATGATGCCGGCGACGGCGAGGATAGCGATCGGATCAGTGCCGATCAGCGGATTGATCGTCTCCGTCTGGGTGATGACCCGCATCTGTTCGAGCCCCAGCAGTGCAAGAAACAACCCGATACCCGCCCCGATGGCGAGTTTGATCGGCTCCGGAAACAGTTTGATAACATACTCTCGAGCCCCGACTGCCGTCAGCCCAATGAACAGGACCCCTTCAATAAAGACAGCAGCTAGTGCCGTCTCCCAGGGGATTTCCAGTTGTGTGACGACCACCACGAAAAACGCGTTCAAGCCCATTCCCGGCGCCAGGCCGAACGGTAAATTGGCGTAAAAGGCCATGACGAGCATGGCCGCGACGGACGCGATGATCGTCACCACGGCGAGCATCTGGAACGTGTTCTCCCCTGCGCTGATTGCTCCTGAGAGTACTGCAGGATTCACGACGATGATATACGACATCGCCAGAAACGTCGTGATCCCCGCGATGATCTCCGTCCGGAGGTTGGTACCGTGCTCCTCGAACTCGAAGTAATCGGCAAGTGTGTCTGTTACCGCCATGTATCTAACACATTCGACTACCTTGCACAGCGACGACTTAATGTTTTATAAACTTCCGGAAAGAGTATTCAAGAACGTGCATATGTCTTGGGTGCGGTCGCTTCGGGCAGCGTCGTGAACGCGGCGACGGGTGCGTCGACGGCGTCGCGGACGGCGTCGAGTCCCGTCTCGCCGATGGCGATCACGGTGAAGACGCCCGAGACCATCGCTCCGGCGGAATCCGCAAGGTCGGCGAGGAGTTGCTGGGTGTTGCCCGACCGAACGAAGTCGTCGACGAGCAACACGTCGTCGCCAGCGTCGAGCGCACTCGCGGGCAGCGAGTAGGTGATCTCGATCCCGGGGGTGAGTCGCTGGCGCGTCTCGACGAACTCGGAGACGCCGGTCTCGCGGGACTTCTTCGCGTAGACGACCGGGACGTCGAAGTGTCGCGCCATCGCCCCCGCGATCGTGATCCCGTCGGTCGCGGCCGTGAGGACGGCGTCAGGTCGCTCGAACCCGAACGTCTCGGCAGCGACACTGCCAACGAGGTCGAGCAACGACTGATCGAAGACGACGCCCGTATTGTCGACGTACCCCTCCTCGTCGCGCTCGATCCGCGATTCGATCTCGGCGGCGAGCGTTTCGTGCCCGAGATCCTCGACGATCTCCCGGGCGCGCTCGACGCCCGGCAGGACGTGGCCGTTGACGTACCGATTGAGGTCACTCGCCGAGAACCCGGTCTCGGCGGCGAGTTCGTCGTAGGTTCGATCCGTCTTGAGTCGCCGGAGGACGGAAACGGCCCGCAACTGGAGGGTGGTCTTCTCGACACGTTTCATGCCTCTCACATGTCACGACACGACCGTGAATATTTCGATCGGAGTGAGAGAGGATATATCCAGTATCGGGGAGCGGTCCTCGCGGTCGGCGATACTCAGTCGCGGTCGGCGGCGAGCAGTTCCTCGGCGGTCACCAGCGATTCGAGTTCGATGTCGTGTTCGGCCAGATGTTCACGAGCGCCCTCCTGACGATCGACAACCACCAGGACGCGGTTGACAACTGCGCCAGCCTCCCGGAGCGCCTCGACAGCGTCGATCGCGCTCTGACCGGTCGTCGCGATGTCCTCTAAGACGACGACCTCCTCGCCCTCGTCGAGTTCGCCCTCGATCAGGTTGCCCGTGCCGTACGCCTTCTGTTGCTTGCGGACGATCACGTACGGCGTGTCGGTCTCGGCGCTGGTGACGGCGACCAGCGGGACCGCGCCCAGCGCGACGCCGGCGAGTGTCGTCCCGTCGAGTCGCTCGCTAAACGCCTCGGCGATCAACCGGAGACAGGTTGGATCGGTCTCGAAGATGTACTTGTCGACGTAATAGTCGCTGGTGCCACCGTGTGAGAGTTCGAACTCCCCGTAGCGGACGGCCTCGGCCTCGCGTAGCGCATCGATGAGTAGCTCAGTCATACAGCGGTCTGGGTGGTGGGCGGGGTAATAGCCATCGGAATCCGACCAGTCGGCTGCACGGACAACGCCACGCCCGTCACTCGAGATGCGTGCGAATGGATCGGACCTCTTCGAGGAGCGCATCCAGAGTGGCTTCATCGCCGGCCTGGGCGGGAGTCGAATCGCTCTCCCCCTCGCGCTCACCAGACTCCGTGCGGACGGATTCGAGAACCTGCTCGCGAAGGTCCCTGTAGTCGGCGACGCCCTGTATCGTCAACTCGGCGGTACTCTGTGCGCCCTGGCCGGCGGTCTGGATGGCGACGGTGCCGACGCCAAACCGGCGGGCAATCGGCCCCTGTTTGGTCTCGGCGTTCGTGATGCGCGAATAGGGCACAGTCGACTGTTTGTGCCACCACACCCCGCCACGGGACTCGATCTCATCGTCGGTCAGCCGGAACTCGACCGATCGAGCGTATGCACCTGTCCACCACCAGAAGAATGCCAGGCCCACGAGCGTGACGGCACCCAATCCAACAGGAACGTACCAGGGGACGTCCTCGACGAGAGCAGTCACGACGATCGGAATGCCCATCGTCACCACCAGCGTTCCAACGAGATACAGCCGATACAGCGTGGCCAGCGCGTCGGGGCCGAACCACTCGTGTCGCTGTCGCATAGCCGTCGAGAGGTCAGCCAGTCGTATAATACTACACGGTTTTCACTCCGGGCGTCTCAGCGCTCGGGATGTTCCTCCAGAGCCGCCACAAGCTTCTCGCGTCCCTCCCGTGTGGCCGCCAGTTCGGCCTCGACCGCGCCGCTTTCGAGACGGTCGCGCTCCTCATCGGTGAGTTGCTCGCGGGCCCTGACACTCTCTCGCAGGCGCTCGTAGTCGGTCCTCGACGGCAGTTCCCGGACCGCCCGAAGTTTGGCCACGACATCCTCCGGGGCGATCCGACCCACGACGGCGATCAGCTCCCGACACCGCCACCGAAGCGTTTCGGCGGCGGGCGGCGGCCAGGAGATCTCGAGCGGGCCGGAATCGAGCCGTCGGAGATACGTCTGGTGGGTCGCGACGTTGCGCTTGAGTCGCCTCGCGTCCGGGACGTAGTGTTCGAGTTTCGAGACGGAGTAATCGGCGTATTCGAGCAGCGTCGGGATCGGCTCCGCCCCGGCCTCGCTGTCTCGCACGTACGCCACCAGATCCTCGGGCGGCGGCCGATATTCGACCAGCGGATAGGCCGCCGTCGTCTCGGCGAACGCCAGCAGCTCCCGAGCCGAATCCTCGTGTTTGCGGCGGTCGAACGACTCGGCGATGGCCTGATTGTACGCCTCGATCGGCTCGCGCAACTTCTCGACGGGCGCGTCGAGATCGGCGTCGCCGAGTGCGACCAGGTCCGCGAGTTCGTCGACGCGGTCCGCCAGTTCGCGTTCGCGAACCGCCACGTCGTGGCGGGCCTCGCGGTACCGTTCGAGCGTCCGCTCGCGCTCCTCGACGCGCTCGACGAGCTCGCCGACGGGTTCGAGTGCCTGCCGGGCCGTCTCGAAGTCCGAACTCTTGAGCCACTTCTGGTGCATCGTCTCGTCGACCGTCTCGAAGGCCTCGCGGTGATCGATATCCTCCGGAAGCGTCTCGACGAATCTGGCGATCTCCTCCTGAAACTCGATGAACGCCTCCATGTCGACGTCCGTCTCGCCGTCGCTGGTTGCCCGTTCCTCGTAGCGATCCAGGAGGGCACTCATCTCCTCGTAGTGCTCCCGGAGTCGGTCGAGTCGGGCCGCCCCCGCTTCCTCGACGCGCTTGCGGGCCTGTTCGTGTGCCGTCGCCGCCCGCTGAAGCGCCGTCACCAGCGCCTCGACGGACGGCCCGTTCTCATCCGGTTCAGTCGATTGCGTGCTCATTCGTAGACGTCGTCGGGATCGAAGACCCGTTCACCGACGACCTCGCCGTCGATCGTCCGGTGGAAACACGACTGAAAGCCAGTGTGACAGGCCCCGCCGTCCTGTTCGATCACGTACAGCAGTGCATCGCCGTCACAGTCGACCCGGATCTCCTTGAGATGCTGGACGTTGCCGCTCGTTTCGCCCTTCTGCCAGAGTTCGTCGCGACTCCGGGAGTAGTAATGGGCCAGGCCGGTCTCGCGGGTCCGGTCGAGTGCCTCCCGTGTGACGTATGCCAACATGAGGACGTCGCCCGACTCGGCGTCCTGGGCGACGGCCGGGAGATACTCGTTGTCCTCGAAGGCGAGATCGACGTCGGGGACATCGTGGGCGTCACTCGCAACCATACCCGACGAGAAGGCGTCTCCGCGCATAGGCCTTTTGTCACGAGGGTCGGGCACGGCCGGGCATGCCCGGAGCACCCCATCGCCCAGCGATCGTGTTCGCCGGAACAGCCGATCGCCAAGCGATCATGTCCACCGGATCACCCAAGCGCTCCGATCCCGAGCGCTTCGAGCACCCAGAGCAGCATGTCGCCGGCGACCAGACTCACTACAAGCCCGCCGAACATCGGCACCAGGAACGGAATCCCTGGCGTGATCCAGACGGTGTCGCTGTCGGCGAGCACCTCCAGCCCCTCGCGCAACTCCGCCGGCGTCGTGCCGTACGCGGAGTGCTCGATGTCCGCGAAGAACGCCTCGGCTCCCCACGGGTCCTCGTACTCCCCGCCGTCGGATCGCGGTGTCGACTCGTCGTCGGTTTGGTGGGCTGTCCCCTCGCCTTCCGATTGAATCATCTCCTCGCCATCCGGGAAGAGCGGTCCCTCGCCGTCCGGTGGAATCGACCCATCGCCAGGGGAATGCGGTTCGTCGGGGAGCGATGCCGGATCACGGTAGGTGTCGGGATCGGCACGAAGTTCGGACAGCGAGCGTCCGCGCCAGGTGAGATACATCCGGAGCGCGTCAAGATCGAGGCCACGCCGGGTGAACCCATCCGGCGTCTCCAGCAGTCGGCCGTACTCTTCGACGGCGTCCTCGGCGGCGATCGGCCGGCCGATGACCATTGCTTTCCCGATGTGGCCACCGAAGGCGTTCCGGACGGCAAGCGCAAGGGGATACGCCAGTCCGACCAGAACGGCGTTCGAGAGGATCGTCAGCGCGAACACACCGACAGGCTGGCGAATCGCCGGCAGCGCCATGTCCGCAACGAGATACGTCGGGTAGGTCGGAAAGAGGATCGCGAGGACGATCAGCGCCTTCGCGTCGGCCCCACCGAAGCCACCCATCCACCAGAACGCGTACGCGAGCGGGACGAGCAACCCGAGGCTGAATGCGACCTGAAAGACGAAGAGGGCTGGGGTCGGCGTAAATACGCGAGGATCAACCACGAGTCCGTCAGTCCAGACCAGCCACCCGTCCCAGACGAGCAACACGACGCCAAGGACCAACAGCGGGAGCCAGGTGCGGTTCGGGACGCGCCGCGTCCGCACGTCACGCCAGGCTACCCACCCGAAAACGGGGACGACCAGCAGCCGAAGGAGGTCAGGAAGCGTCGCGTTCACACCGAAAGCCACAGCGAGTGGCGTGTTAGCCCTTGCGGAACGTGTTGGCATGGCAAAAGTAGATACTTGGCAGTCCTCGGCGTCGGACGGCCCGGGATCCGGGCCAGCGGTCGAACCGACGGTGACGAGAATTTAGATGACGCGGTTCTGGAGGTAATCCAGGTGCTTTGCGTTGTAGACGATCTTGACGTCGTCCTCGGTGGGCGTCCCGACGCAGGTCAGGCGAACACCCTTGTCTTCGACCTCCTCGTCCGAGAGGATCTGCTGCATGTCCATGTCGATGTCGCCCTCTTTGACGATGGCGGCACAGTTGGCACAGGCACCGGCCCGACACGAGAACGGCCAGTCGTAGCCCTGGGCCTCCGCCGCCTCCAGAATGTACTCGCCTTCGGCGACGTCGATCGCGCCGTAGTCGTTCTCACCGAGATCGGAGGACTCGGCCTTCTCGAAGAGATCGTCGTCGTCCATGTCCCAGCCGTGATCGTCCAGCGCTTCGTAGTTGAGGTATTCTACAGTGGGCATCAGGAGCACGATACACACGCCTGACTGTTAACTTTGCTGTTCGGGACGGGGGACCCGGCCAAAATTCCCGGTTTTTCGGCTGAATACTCCCGCTCCGTGGGGAATTCCCGGCGACAACGGAACGAAGACGAAAAATATCGCACCGTGAACCGCGCGCGAACGGCATCACGGACGTGGTGGTCGCCACTGCGAGCCGGGCAGTGCGTCCGAGCAAGGAGACACACCGACCGATGTGTCCTGAACACGCGACGCGGTTCTCGGTAATGTGTTCGCGGCTCTCACGGTTCGCTACGCTCACCGTTCGAGAGTTCGGCAACCCTCACAATGTTCGGGTCGCCCACGCCAGGACAGGGATTTGAACCCTGAATCCCGAAAGGGAACACGCTTTCCAGGCGTGCGCCTTACCGTTCGGCCATCCTGGCTCGTATCTACTGATGAGTGACGGTGTGGTTAAGCGTTTTCGCTCTGGATCGAAGGGCGTTCGGGTGCCCTCACAGGGCCGAACGCAACCAGGGCTCGGTGACTCTTGCCAGCACCGTCCCGACCCCAGTGACGGCCAGGGCGACCCCGCCTTTCACGAGCGGGTCGACGCCCGCGGGCGTCAGCAGTTCGTAGCCCTGCAGGAGGACCAGAAAGGAGAGCCCGCCGACCAGCCCCCAGACCAGCGCCTCGCGCCACCGGAGCGTGGCTCCGGCCATCTCAGACCGTCGCGACGGCTTCGATCTCGACGCCGACACCCTTCGGCAAGGCGGCGACTTCGACGGCGCTCCGGGCCGGTGGCTCCTCATCGAAGAACGTCTCGTAGGCCGCATCCATCGCCTCGAAGTCCTCGATGTCCTCGACGTAGACAGTTACCTTCAGGACGTCGTCCATGCTCGCGCCCGCTTCGTCGAGAACTGCCGCGACGTTGTCCAGCGCCTGCTGGGTCTGGACGTCGATGGCAGCGTCATCGAGGAGGTCACCGTCAGGCGTCAGTGGGATCTGCCCGGCGGTGAACACCAGCTCGTCGGTTGCGGTCGCCTGACTGTACGCCCCGACTGCCGCGGGGGCCGCATCGGTCTCGATGGTGCGCTTCATGCCGGACAATCCGACCGGACGCAGTATAAAACCGCTGGCGGGGCGGGTCCGTACGTTAATGCGGCTGGCCGATGACGATACCCCATGGAGACCCGTTTACGCTACGGATACGGCGTCGTCCTGCTGGGGCTCGGAAACGTGGCTGTCGGGGCGACGCAGTTAGCCTTTGGCGGCCAGTCGACGATCGTGATCGCGATGGAAGCGATCGTCGGGATCCTCCTGTTAGGCTTCGGGTATGGCGTCGTCACCGATCCCGAACGGATCGATCCGGAACAGATCTCGCCACGAGTGCTGGGGGTCGTCGGCTACGTCGGCATCATAATGGGTGGAGCCATGCTAGCCTGGTCGGCACTCGTGGTCGTGAATGCACTGTGAACCGGTCGGATCGCGACGCTACTGATCGGCGCAGTACGCGACAAAGTTTTCGAGAATGCGGAGCCCCGTCTCACCGGATTTCTCGGGGTGAAACTGCGTCCCCATGACGTTGCCGGCCTCGTTGGCGACGACGCTCGCGAAGCGCTCGCCGTACTCGGTCGACGCCGCAGTGGCGGCTGTGTCGTCGGGTTCGGCGTAATAGGAGTGGACGAAGTAAGCGTACTCGCCGTCGACACCCGCAAGAAGGGGGTGGTCGCGCTCGACGGCGAGTTCGTTCCAGCCCATGTGGGGAACCTTCCGGTCGCCGTCGAACCGAAGGTTCGTCCCCGGGATGAGGTCCAGCCCTTCGACGTCACCCTCGCCGGCGTGCTCGGCCTCCTCGCTGGTCGTGAGTAGCATCTGCATTCCAAGACAGATGCCCAGTAGCGGTCGGCCGTCCTCGGCGGCATCGAGGAGTGCGTCCCGGAACGGACCGGCGTTGTCCATCCCCTCGCTGAACGCGCCGACGCCGGGAAGGACGATCCCGTCGGCGCGGTCGAGCGCGCCCGGATCGTCCGTCACCTCGACTCGTCCGCCCGCCCGTTCGAGACCGCGGGTGACACTCCGAAGGTTCCCCAGTCCGTAGTCGACGACGACGACGTCGGCACGGTCACGCTCGCTCATGTGGCATCCTTGGCGGCGTCGGCTCTTGGGGGTTTTCCTTCGGGCGAGTGTCGCCCGGCGAACTCAGGTGTCCGGTCTCGAGCATCGGCAGCTATCTCATTCTGTACCCAAAATTCATGCAGACCGCGGACGATGTATCAATTCAGATTATCCGTGGCCACAGTAGCAAGGGGCGATAAACGGTGACCGAGCAATCACTCGCGGATTCGCACGTCGGTATCGTTCCGGGAGCAGTCGACTATCTCTCGACGTACCGATCAGTCTGTACGCGAGTGACGGCCGGCGTGTCGACGCTGGACCCGAGTGACGTGGCCGAGCTCGAAGCCACGGCCACCCCGCCGGCGTACGTCGTCGTCGAAGCCGGCGAGCACGCGATCACGGCCGTTGAGGCGGCAGCCGCAGCCGACCCAGTGCGTGGGGTCATGTACGTCGGCGATCGTCCCGAGAAGGTCGCGCAAGCGATGCTATCCGGCGCGGACGTGTTCTTACACACCGAGGACATGGGTCACTTCGAGGACCGCCTGGAGAGTCTCCACATCGGGGCGACTGTCCCGGTCGCATCCAGTGCCGGCGGCATCGGGGCTCAGGTCTCTGTCGAGGACCGCGCCTACGACACGCTGATGAACGAGTTCGACGATCTGATTTATATCTTCGATCGCCACGCCCGGTTCGTCCGCGTCAACCAGGCCAAGGCCGACCTGCACGATCTCGAACCGGCCGACCTGGTCGGGGCCAGCGAGTTCGACACGTTCCTCCCGGAGACGGCGATGGAGCTCTATCGCGACAACATGGCGGTGATCGAAGGTCATCGGGGGATCGAGCGCAAGCCGGAGTGGATCGAGAACGCGGCGGCCGAGAAGATCCACGTCACGGCAAGCAAACACCGCGTGACGGATCCCAGCGGGCGGGTGATCGGCCTGGTCGGCATCTCGCGGAACATTACGGATCTAACTCGCCAGCGGATGCTCGTCAAGAACGTGCGCGAGGCCATCGAGCACCTCTATGGAATTTACGACCACAACTTCCGAAACCGGACGCAGATCCAGATCGCTGTCGCCTCACAGATGGAAGGCGGGTTCGACGCCGAAGCGTCAGGCCGGGAGTCCCTCGTGGAACTGTCCTCGTTGCTCGGCATGGAGGTTCAGCCCGGCGAAGAACCACCAAGCGACGTCGACGACGAGGTTCAGACCGATGCCGCGGCGGTCCGGGAGGCACTGGCTTCGCTGGCCGACACCTGGGCGGACATGAAACGATCGTTCACCGAGGCGCGTCAGACGGAGGCAGAGATGGTCGACGGGCTCAAACAGCTCGTCGGGGAGTTCAGCGAGCTGTTCGCCGTCGTGAAGACTGGCGGGGACGTCAGCGACATCGACATTCGGACGCTGGCCGAGCAGCGGACAGACTGTACCGTCAGCGGGGACTCGATCGAGCTCCGGACCGATCACGTGCGCACAGCGCTACTAATCGAAGAGCTCGGCGCCGAACTCGGCCCCGGGACGTCCATGGCTTTCGAGTCTACCGGGCGCGGCTTTCGCCTCCGGGTCCCCGGGGAACTGTCGATCCCGAACCTGACCGGCCGGTACAGCGATCAGGAGCTACTCGACGGCTCGAAACACCTCTTGAAGGTCCGACTCGTGCTGGAAGCACTGGGATGGGATATCGAAACCACCCACGAAGACGGGGAGACGATACTCACGTTCGACGTGACGGCCTGGAAACGCCAGGCAGGAGCTTACAGCTGATCCAGCGAGTCCTGCCCGTCCTGGCCGTCACCAAGGTTGCGGACGATGGTCTGGAGGACGAGTTCGAACTCCTCGTCGGTCATCGCCGCCGAAATGTCGCCGAGTTCGGCACCCTGGGAACTCAACCGGTCGCGAAGCCCCTGGTAGTCCTCACTCGTCGATAGCTCGACGGATGGCTTGTTGGCTTCCAGGCTGGCTTGCTTGATCGTGTCGGCGACGAACGCCCGAACCGACGGATCGAGACGACCCAGCGCGATCAGTCGCTCGACAGTGTCTTCGAGCTCATCGACATCGACCGGCTTGGTGAGGTAGTCGTCGAATCCCATCTCGATGACGTCGAAATCCGGGACCTTCGCCGTGACCATGGCGACCGGACACTCGAACCCCGCCTCGCGGAATTCGGTCAGCGTCTCCCGACCCGACAGGCCGGGCATCATCCGGTCGAGCAACACCACGTCGACGTCGTCGTCGATGGTTTCGAGCGCTTGTTCGCCGGAATACGCCGTCTTCACGGTGTAGCGATCACGCAGGATCGAAGCGTATCCGTCGGCGATCTGCTGTTCGTCCTCGACGATAAGCACCGTCACGTCTGTGTCGTCAGTCATGTGTACTGTTGGGGTGGCCCTGATTCCGGTCGCTCGTTGTCATTGTTCCTCCCACTCCTTGCGCCGTTCGATGGTATCGAACGCCTCGTTGCGAAGGTTCGTATACTCATCGAGCAGGTTCTCCCGGGTGACGACCCCGACCAGTTCGAGATCCTCGACCACTGGCAGGACCTCCTCGTCCGCGTTGATCAGTTGGCCGATGGCGAACAGGACCGTGGCGTCGGGTTTGACGGAGGTCGGAAAGCCAGAAGCGAACCCCGAGACCGGCACCTTGCTGAGCGGTTCGTCGGTCTTGTAGGCGGCAATCAGTGCCGAGCGGCGGGTGATCAGCCCATCGGGCTCTCCCTCGTTCGTAATGATCACGGACTCCTGGCCCTCCTTGAGCATGGCCTCCACGGCATCTCTGAGGCTCTGCCCCCGCTTGACCGTCAGGTATTCCCGGGACATCACGTCACGGATCAGCACGGCTCGTGGCCCTCCATCCTGTGGCGCGTGTCCGATCGCGGATCGCGTGGGGGACGTGCCCGCGGGAGACGACCCCCATCGGCGCAGGACATGTTGATTGCTAACGCACTGGGACCGCATAAACCCACCCGCCGGTATCTGCGTCGCGGTTCGAACGGCCCCGTAACGTCAGTCTTCGCTCGGGAACGCAACATCAGTCTTCGCTCGGGAACGAAACGTTGCCGAATTCGAAGCGTGCGCCGCCCGACTCACTCTCGGTCGCCGTGACAGTCCACCCGTGAGCCTGGGCCGTCCGGCGCACGATCGCCAGTCCGAGACCCGTGCCCTCCTCGGCGGTGGTGAACCCGTTGTCGAAGACCGATGCGCGATCCTCGGGTGGAATTCCTGGACCGTCGTCGGCGACGAAAAAGCCCGCGTCGGCCCGACCGATCCGGACGGTCACCGCCTCACCCCCGTGCTCGATCGAGTTTCGGAAGAGGTTCTCGAGTGCGCGCTGGAGCCGTCGCCGGTCGGCTTCGATGACCGTCTCGGCCGGCATGTCGAACGACAGCGTGGCTCCCCGGGTGTGAACAGTCTCCCAGGCGGACTGGACGACGGGCTCGAAAGCGATCTCGTCCGGGTCGACAGTGTCGTCCTCGCGAACGTACGTCAGAATGTCGTCGATCATGGCGTCGATGCGGTCGTGAGCCTGCTGGACGGTTTCGAGGGCGTCCTCGTCACCACGCTGTGCCAGGGTCGTGTGGATCTCCGCCACTTCCAGCGGATTGCGGAGATCGTGGCTCAGTATCGAGGCGAACTCCTCGAGGCGCTCGTTCATCCGCTCGAGTTCCTGTTCTCGCTCCCGACGCTCGGTGACGTCCCGCGAGGTGACAGCGATGGCCTCGACGTGAGGATGATCGAGGAGGTTGCGAACCAGGGATTCGAAGACGCACTCGTGACCCTCGCGATCGACGACGCGGTACTCGAGTCGGGGTTCATAGCCCGGATTTGCCAGGACCCGTTCGAACTCCGCACGGATCCGCTCGCGGTCCGTCTCGGCGACGAACTCGAAGGCCGTCTCGCCCTCCATCTCGGTCGACGTCCACCCGAAGATGCGCTCGACGGACGGACTCGCGTATATGATGGTGCCGTTCTCGTCGAGCAACACGTTCGCTTCGGCGGACTCCTCGATGATGGCCCGGTAGCGCTGCTGGAGTGCCTCCTGTTCGGTCCGGTCGGAAATCAGCCCGATCTGTGAGTGGTGACTATCCGACAGTGGCGACACGCGAATCCGGAGGTGTCGGCGGTCGCCATCTTCGACGGTGACATCAACCGTGGTTCGGTCGTCGTCTACGCCGTCCGGCCACTCGGGGATGACGTCCGTGACGGTCCGTCCGAGCGCCGTTTCCTCGAGATCCAGCAACGACTTCGCTGCCGGATTCAGGTCGCTCACATGACCGTCCGCGCCGACGACGACCAGTCCCTCGTCCATGCGATTCAGCACAGCCGAACGCGGGAGCGGCACGCGACCGATCAACTCCCTGGTGAACACGAGGTAGATCAGTGTACTCGCGGTACCCCCCAGCGCGATCGGTGTGAGGTTCACCCCGGGACCGAGTCCCACGTGGTACAACAGCCCCGTCCCGACCGGGAAGGAGATGCCAGCGACCATCCACCCGATGGCGCGCAAGCTGACGCCGTCGCGCTGGGTTCCGTAGACCCACAGGACCGCGATCCCGAGACCAGTCACCGTCAGCAAACCGAGCATGGCACCGCCGTAGATTGCCGTGAACTGAACGTCAAGCACGAACAGTCCCGCCCTCGAAACGATAGTCGACTCCCAGAGAGCGCCATGAATCGGGTTCGTGAAGAACAGCCCCGCCAGCACGCCACCCCCTGCCAACACCGGGGCGATCCGCGGCAGGGAAAGCCATCGCTCGCGCTCGCTGGCTGCCAGCGCAAAGACGAGCCAGGCGAACACGACCACGACGAACGACCCTGAACCGATGGCAAACCAGATGCGCTTGCTTGCGCCCGTGTTGGCCACCTGATAGGCCTCGGCGATCGCCCAGGTGGCACCCGCCAGACAGAAGACGAGGAGCGCCCCGATGGTCGGCGTCATGCGCTCGCGCGTTACCAACAGTAGCATCGACAGACCGAGCACCAGCAGCAAGAATGCCGCGATCAGCAGCGGGACGATCATCCAGGACGTTTGCCAGGCCATGCGATTCGATCCACTCGTTACCACGAATACCTGACGGGCAATCATAAGGCTATGTGCGTGAGTATCTACCATGATACTGGGCAGTGTTCCCGGCGCGACCCCTCGGCCCCGCCGGAAGTGTTTTGGTAACGCGGACCAATGTCAGTAACGTGTCATCGACGGGTGCTGGAGACGCGACCGTCCTCATCGTCGAGGACGAGCGCGATACGGCAGACGGATACGCGCGTCTGCTCGACAGCGACTACGAGGTCCGGGTCGCCTACACCGGTGAGCAAGCCCTCGAAGCGCTGGATCCAGCCGTCGACGTGGTGTTGCTCGACCGGCGGATGCCAGGGCTATCAGGAGAGCAAGTGCTGAAAGTCATCGAGGAACGTGGGCTGGATTGTCGGGTCGCGTTAGTCACGGCGGTCGCGCCTGACTACGACATCCTGGAGCTGGGAATCGACGACTACCGGACGAAACCAGTCGGTGCCGAAGACATCGAAGCGACCGTCGAGAAGCTCTGTGCTCTCGACGAGTACGAACGCCTCCAGCGAGAACTCTCGAGTGCGCGCGTCAAGCGAAACGTCCTCGAGGTCGAAAAGGACCGCACCGAGCTCACGCATAGCCGGGAGTTCCAGGAGCTGGTCGAGCGAATCGAGCAGTTGGAGTCGGAGCTGAAATCCATCGAGAACCGCTATCCCGGCCACTTCGAAGCGTGAGTAGCGGCTCCCAGATCAGTCGTCCCGTTCGGGCGCGGGCGGATCCGCCTCCCGATTGGCCGCGCGGGGCAAGTGGGGGTCGCGGTGGGGGACCCGCCCGTAGACTGCGCCGTGCAGCTCCTGTTCGTCGAGTTGGTCGCGCAGGACGCGATCGAGTCGATTGACGCTGGTCTGATCGAGACCGTTGGCAGCCAGCAGGGCGCGATACCGGTCGTCGTCGGTCAGTGACTCGAAACGGTCATACAGTGACGCCATCTCGTCAGGGTCCAGCTCGGCGATCCGGTCGCTGTCGTGCAGCCCGAGTTGCCGGCGGCGCTCGCTGTCGACGACATGCTGGATGACGACGAGGGCGACCTTCGGGATCGCCCGCTGGCTCCCGAACGCCGTCAGGTCGATCTCGGTCAGGACCCCCAGCGCACGGTCCCGTTCCCAGGGCGTCAGATCCAGTTCGCTGCACAGCGCGTGGGTGATGCGGGCCTTGTCCAGACGATGCATCCGCTCGGCGTGGCCGGTCATGGCGGGATGTTGCTCGTCGTGAAGCCGCCGTATGCGGTCGCTGAGATCACCATCGGGTGAGTCGGGGCGGCCGATCGTCGTCGCGCTCGGCGAGACGATGTCGAACTGTCTGACCGTCGCGTCGCGCTTGGCCTCGGCACGGGTGAGTGTCCCGTCGCCGGGTTTCGTCGAAATCGCCCGGTCCCGACGCCACTCGCGGCGCTCGCGCTCGGCCGGTTCCAGTTCGGTACCCACGTCGCCCGGTGTCGGCATGATGCGTACCTCGACGCTACGGACAGTTGAATCCAGCGGGTCCGAACGAACCGGTGGCTGGAACGCCGAAAATCCTTCAAGAAACCCCGTCTATATCTTCACCTTGTAACCAGAGGCACTTAAAGGATCGCGGGTACTCACCGGTCAGAAGTCACCGAGTTCGACCTGGCCGCCGTCACCCGCCAGGTCGGCCGCCTGCTGGATCGTCCGTTCGAAGGTCTCGCGCTGGCTGCGATCGTACAGCGTCGCGGCGGGGTGGACACAGATCAATACACGGCGGGTGGTCCCCTCGATATCGACGTCCTCGATCGAGCCCGCCTCGCTGGTGACTGCCAGGTCCCTGCCCAGAAGATGCTCACCCGGTACCTTTCCGAGGGTGACGATCACCGTTGGGTCGACCTGGTCGATCTCCCGGTCGAGGTACGGGCGACAGTTCGAACGCTCGTCGCTCGTCGGGTCGCGGTTCTCGGGCGGGCGACACCGGACACAGTTGGTGATCCGGACGTCCGCTCGTGAGAGCCCGGCGTCCCGCAACGCGTCATCGAGAACCGTTCCACTACGGCCAACGAACGGTTCGCCCTGTTCGTCCTCGCGTTCGCCGGGAGCCTCACCGACAAAGAGGAGTTCCGCATCCGCGGGTCCCACGCCGTCGACGATCCGCGACCGGGAGGCCACGAGGTCGCCACACTGCTCGCAGCCCTCGACCGAGAGGCCGTCCATGTGTTCCATGCCCGGGCCTGCGAGCCGGGCCGGCAAAAACGTCGCTATCGCAGTCTGGGAGGCGTGCTATCACTCGTCGGGGCCGAACGACCGATCGGCCGCGCGGGCGGCCAGCCGCGCAACCCGCACCGGTTCGGGTCGCCCGCCTTCCGGGGTGAACGCCCGGACGATCTCGCCGGCCGGCGAGTCACAGCCCACACTCCGGACGAAAACCGTTTCATCGTTCATCGAGACACGCTCGCGTTCCGGTTGGGCGCGGTACGTATCGAGCCGCCAGGCGAGCGCTTCGCCGGAAAACTCCTCACGGAGCGCCGGTTCCAGGCCCTCGCTGTCCTCGAAAGTGACCGAGAGCACCGGCAGTCCGGTCTCCTCGTGGAGACGGTGCAGGTCGACCACGTTGAACCACGCCGGAGCGATCCCGGCGACCAGCAGGTAGCGAACGTCCGCGCGGTCAAGGCGGTGGACCATCTGGGCAATGGCGTCGGTCGCATCGCTTCCGCCAACGGTGCAGGAGCCGAAGACGAAGCCGTCGGTGACGCGACTGGCGCGGACAACTGCGCCGGCAAGCGTACTCGAATCGCCGGTGAACGATTCGGCAATGCCAAGCGCGCGAACCCCCGATTTCACGTTACGTGTTTTCCTTGATATCCGATAACTGGTCGATCAGTTCGTCGTTCGAGGCGGTGAACTCGAACTCAAGATCACCGTCGTGTGTGTTTTCCGCAGCGTTGACCCCGTCATCATCATCAAAATCCGCGTCCAGGTCCTGATTCTCCTGTTCAGTTTCGTCGTAGCTCCCGAACCCCATGCCATGTAAACCTATGCCATTCGTGGTGAAAAATCACACGCTATGCGCTGGCACGATTACCGCCAGACTCAACCCGTTGCTGGACCCTATCTTCGACCATGGACGTTCACAACGTAACTGCCGACGCGGAGACGTTCACCGCGAACGTCTATCTCGCGACCGGCGACCGACCGACGCTCGTCGACGCCGGCGCGATGGACGGCGTCGTCGACGTGATCCGGGAGTATACCGACGAACTGGACAGCGTCGTCCTGACCCACCAGCACGGCGACCACGTCGCGCAACTCGATGCGGTCCTCGACGCCTTCGACGCCGAGCTGTACGCCAACGCCGATCACCCCCGGCGGACGAACGGACTCGACGACGGCGACACGATCCAAATGGGCGACGAAACTTTCGAGGTCGTCTACACGCCGGGCCACGCCGACGACCACGTCTCGCTGGTGAGCGAGACCACGCTCTTCTCCGGTGATACCGTAGTTCACGACGACGGGGCCTTCGAGGGCGGGAGTTTCGGCCGGACCGACAATCCCGGCCAATCGCGCGAGCGCCTCATCGAGTCGATCCGCGACATCCTCGATCGGATGCCCGAGACTGTCGAACACATGTACAGCGGCCACGGCGGCGCCTTCCACGGTGACGTTCGGGAGATCGTCGAGACAGCACTGGAACGGGCCGAGCGACGCGAGCCGAAGTACGACTGATCGGAGAGTATCCCACTGCTCGGCCACGGATCGCGCTTTAAGTACCTCTGGTTACAAGGTAAAGATATAGACGGAGTTTCTCCGGGGTACCGATCGTCGAGCGACCGCTGTCGCCGGCAGCCGGCCAGAGCGATACGGTTTTGAGACGCCACCGAGAAAGGGCGTCCATGTTATCACGCCAGTACGTCCGCGAGCACCCCGGGGAGGTTCGAGAGACCCTCGCCGCTCGCGGCGTCGACGATGTCGATCTCGACGCGATCCTGGAGATCGACGAGGAGTGGCGCGAGCTGAAAGCCCGCGGCGACGACCTGCGACACGACCGCAACGAGGTCTCCTCGAAGATCGGCGAGCTCAAGCAGGAAGGTGACGAGGAAGCCGCCCAGGAAGCCATCGAACGCTCTCAGGAACTCAAAGACGAGCTCCAGGAGGTCGAGGAACGCGCCGACGAACTCGAGAGGGAGTTAGAAGAGCGGCTGCTGGAGATTCCCAATATCCCCCAGGAGGGCGTTCCCGAGGGCGAGGACGAAAGCGACAACGTGGAAACGCGACGGTGGGGGTTCGAGGATCTGCGGGACCTGCCCGAGGACGTCACGCCCCACTACGATCTCGGCGAGGAACTCGACATCCTGGACTTCGAACGCGGCGCGAAAGTCTCGGGCGGCGGCTTCTACTTCCTAAAGGGCGACGCCGCACGCCTCGAACACGCGCTCATCCAGTTCATGCGGGACATCCACCGCGAGCAGGGCTACGAAGAGGTGTTCCCGCCGATCCCGGTCTCCAGTGAGTCGATGACCGGGACGGGGCAACTCCCCAAGTTCGCCGACGATGCCTACAAGCTCGAAGAGGAGGACCTCTGGCTGTGCCCGACGGCGGAGGTCCCGGTGACGAACATGTACCGCGACGAAATCCTGCTCGACGACGACCTCCCGCTGAAACACCAGGCCTACACGCCCAACTTCCGCCAGGAGGCCGGCGAGCACGGCACCGAGACCCGAGGGATCGTCCGCGTCCACCAGTTCAACAAGGTCGAACTCGTCAACTTCGTCGAGCCGGAAGAGAGCGACGAGCGCCTCGAGGGACTGCTGGACGAGGCCGAGGAAGTACTCCGCCGGCTGGAGTTACCCTACCGGATCCTGGAGTTGTGTACCGGCGATCTGACCTTCGCCTCGGCGAAGACCTACGACGTCGAGGTCTGGGCACCGGGCGACGACATGGAGGAGGGACCGACTGAAGGCGGTCGGTGGCTCGAAGTCTCCTCAGCCTCCAATTTCGAGGACTTCCAGGCACGACGGGCCGGCATTCGATATCGGCCTGAGCGCCACGAATCCGCCGAGTACCTCCACACGCTCAACGCCTCTGGAGTCGCACTCCCGCGGGTGCTCGTGGCGATCTTGGAGTACTATCAGAACGACGACGGGACGGTGACGGTGCCGGAAGCACTCCGCCCGTATCTCGACGGCCAAGAACTGATCGAAGGGCAGGACCCGGTCGGCGAGAGTGCGCTGGGTGCCGGCGACCGATAATTGCCAGACGATGTTCTCACCGATCACCAGTCAGCGCTGAGCAGTGATTACCAGTCGACGCTGAGTCGGCCGTCGCCGTGTGGATCGGGCGCGATCTCCTCGTCCGTCCGGCGATCGATGACGTGGATCACGCCGCGGCCCTTCTTCGCCGGGCAACTCTCGGCGGCCCGGACGTGATGATCGAGGTCGTCCTCCCCGAAATAGTAGGTGCTGGGTTTGGCCAGGCCGGTTTCGAGATCCAGCTCCCAGTCCGGTGATTCAGCGGCACACTTCCCGGCACCGAAACACCGGTTGGCCTCGAAGATTATCTTGTACGGCTTGGCCTCGACCGGCGGTCCGTCATCCCCGCCGACGTCGCTTGGCTGGACGATGTCTTCATCGTCGTCCTCACTCATCTCAGAACCCCCGCAGATTTTCAAGGACGGCCGCGGCCGAGCCGTTGTCGATGGCTGTGCGGGCAGCATCGAGCCCCGCATCGAGCGTGTCGACGTTGCCGCCGGCGTAAATCCGGACCGCGGCGTTGAGCGCGACGGCGTCGTGCCAGAGATCCGTCCGGTCGCCGGTGAGGACCTCGCGGGTGAGGCGTGCGCTGTCTCCAGCCACGTCCTCGACAGAGAGGTCGTCGGTCTCGAAGTCCATGCCGTAGGCACCCGTTTCGATCTCGTCGCTTGCGAGGCCCTCGGCCTCGGTCCACTCGGCGAACTTCGTGTAGCCCGGTCGGATGTCGTCGTAGCCCTCCATCCCCTGGAACATGATGACGCGGTCGAGGTAGTGGGCTTCGCTGCGCTCGAAGGTCTCGACGACCTTCTTCGCAAACGAGAGGTGATAGAACGAGCCCAGGTGAACGCTCGCACCGGCCGGGTTGGCGAGCGTCTCGACGGTGTTGATGAACGTCCGAACCCCCATCTGATCCCGCCGATCGAACAGATCGTCGACCGCCGGATTGAACGCCGGCTGGTAGTAGAACCCGAAACCAGTCTCCTCGACCATCGCGGCGGATTTGGCGGGCCGTAGTACCGTCCGGACGCCGAGTTCGTCGAGAACGTGCTTGTACGCATCATTCTTCTGGGTGGGGACGCGGTCGCCCGAGTGGACGACGACGGGCGTCCCAGCGGCGGCAGCGACGACGCCCGCAGCGACACCTAAAATCGCCGTCCGCTCCTTCCCGTCGTAGTTCGCGCCGCAGTCGACCGGATCGACGTCGGGGACCCCCGTCTCGACGCGATCAGCCATCGCGTCGACGTAGGCAGCGAGTTCCTCGCCCGTGTTGTGCTTCCAGCGGTTGGCGAGCCAGAACGCACCCAGCGTCGTCGGATCGGGTTCGTCGTCGAGAATCCGTTCCATCGCCTCGGTTGCCTGCTCGCGGGTCATGTCCTCGGCGGACTTCGTCCCGGAGCCGACCACTTCGGTCATCAGCCGCTTCAGGGGCCACTCGCCGTAGTCACTCATTGCCGGTTCACCTCCGCGAGTCCGTCGGTCGTGCCGGCCAAAGGGGCCTCGGCCACCGCATCGGCTTCCCCCAGGCAATGTGCGACCGCCTCGCGGACGTCGACGACGTCGCCGACGACGGTCACGGCAGGCGGTTCGATCCCCGCGGCCTCTGCACGCTCTTCGATCGTCTCGACCGTGCCCGTAACGACTCGCTCGTCTTCCAGGGTCGCCCGCTCGACCATCGCCACGGGCGTCTCGGCGTCGACGGCTCCCGCGCGGAGCGCAGCCACGTTGTCGGGGAGTCGACCGACGCCCATCAGGATCACCAGGGTGCCGCCGGCGGCGACGATCCGCGAGAGTGCGTCCCAGTCGAGGGACGAGTTCGGCTTGGTCGGGTCCTCGTGACCGGTGACGACAACGAGCGCCGAGGCGTGATCACGGTGGGTCGCCGGGATGCCGGCAACGCCCGGCCCGGCGATGGCACTCGTGACGCCAGGGACGACCTCGAAGGCAACGCCGTGGGCCGCGAGGTGTTCGGCCTCCTCGCCGCCGCGGGCGAACAGCGTCGGATCGCCGCCCTTCAGTCGAACCACGTCACGGCCGGCCGAGGCCTCACAGACGAGGCGTTCGTTGATCGCCGCCTGGGGCGTGCGCTGCCCGTCGGCGCGCTTACCGACGTTCTCGACGCGGGCTGCGTCGGGTATCGATTCGATGACGCCGCTCCCCACGAGCGAATCGTGGAGGACGACGTCGGCCTCGTCAAGCAGGCGGCGGGCTTTGACCGTCATGAGTTCGGGATCGCCCGGGCCAGCACCGACGAGGTAGACGGTTCCGTTCGTATCCATGCTCATCAGTCTGAAATCTGGGTGACGCCACGTGCCTGCCGGTACCGCACCCGGTAGCGGTTCGCCGGCTGCGTCAGGTCGCCCGGCGGCACGTCAGCGTCGGGTTGGTCAGGTCGCTGTTCGTCGATGCTGTCGGTCGCGAGTATCTCCCGAGCCGCGGCGACGACGAACGAACACGGCTCCCGGCAGGGAAGGTCGCTCGTCGTGGTCTGGGTAGCGACGGCCGCACGCTCTGCAGTGTCGGCTGATAGATCGCCGTCACCGTCCTCCCACTCCCGTCGCTTGGCGCAGTTCCCACACACAGCTGTGGTAAGGTTGTCGAGTTCCGTATTTGAAAGGTCCGAGACGCCGGCGTACATCCCAGTCTGGCGCGCAGCGACGTCCCGGAACGACACTGGAGCAGGTTCGTCGGCCCACATCTCGATGCCGGCCGGGTACACCGCAGCGACGGCCCGCAGGAGTTCCCGCGCGTTCAGGCCCGGGAGTACCCACCCCGTCGGGAGCGAACGCTCGCCGGCGAACGGCCGGAAGCGGCCATCGTCGTCGGTGCGGACGAACCACCGGAACGTCTCGGCGTCCTGCTCGGTGAGCGTCGCCTGAGCGGCACCATGATCGTCGCGATGGCGGAGTTCGTAGGTGTCTTTCTCGACGGTCACGAGGAGGTCACCCCACTCCCGGGAGTGAGAACCGTTCTCGGCGGGTGCAGTGTCGAGCCACGACAGGAACGCCTCGGCCGCGTCCGGCCGCACGGGCTGGTCCTGCTCGACGTCCCGGTCCAGGTCGGCCCCGGCGTCGCCGGCTCGTTCCAGAATGACGTCCGGCACGAGGCGGTCAGTCCCGACGGCGGACGTGTACCAGATCCGGCGACCGTCAACCGTTCCCGGGACCGGGTACCCGGACCGCGGATCGTCGGTGATCCCCAGCAGTTCGGGGATCTCGTCGCGCGTGTGAAACCCGTCGGCGATGAACAGCGGGACGACGGCGATATCGTCGGCGTCGAATTCATCGAGGATGTCTTCGACAGCCGGGGCCTCGTCCATGAACAGCGCGTCGACCTCGGCGAAGGCAGTGTGATCCCGAAGCGCCTCGACGTGATCGTAGACGGCGTCGGCGCTGTTGGGGTTGCGCTCGGTGCCGTGACCGACGACCGCGAGTGCGGCGTCCTCCTCGGGAACGTCATCGAGGTAGCGACGGGCGCGGGCCGCGACGACATCTGTCATTGCCGGATGGGTACCGACAGGGTCGGTGTACACCATTTCAGGCGCGGTGGGTTCGCCGGCCAGATCGTCCTTCCCGAGGTCAAACTCTCGGGGAAGCACCTGGTCGACGAAGTAGCCCTGGCTGACGAACAGCGGGACGACGTAGGCCGTCTCGGCGTCGATGGTCCGCAGGACGTCCCGAACGCTCGGGGACTCCTTCCAGAAGGCCGTCCGAACCTGGTCGAAACAACCACGATCGCGGATGGCCTCGACGTGAGACAGTGTCGGCAGCGCGGAGTCGGGGTTCCGGTGGGAGCCGTGTGCCGCAACGACGAGTGCCTGTTCGGTCATGCGTCGTCCTCCTGTGTCATGAGTCGTCCTCGCTCTCGATGCGTTTCGCCGCTGCCTCGAGTTCGGCTGCGAGCTCTCGGGCTTCCGCAGCCGAGAGGGTCACGCGGTCAGCGTGGGGTGGAACCGATTCCAGTTCGACGTTGTCGAGTTCGAGTTCGAGCGAGACCGATTCGGGATTCTCCCGGGCGGTCCGCACGTTGAGCGTGGCGAAGGCCTCCTCCGCGAAGCCGTGTCCCTCCACGCTCCCTTCGAGGAGGTCGAACGTCGTGAAGGCGTTGACCTTCAGCACGCGATCAGCCATATCAATCGTCCGTGGGAATGGGTTCGCCGCTGGCGTTCGTCGGTGCTGGCGAGGCGCTCATCTCCTCCTCGTCGGCGTAGGGATACCACGTCATCTTCGTGTTGCCGAGGTACGGGTCCTCGTAACTCGTCTCTTCGGGCTCGGCGAGCCCCGAGAGTTCGTCCTCCTCGCGGTCGGTGACGAACTCCCGGAAGGACTCCTGACCCTCACGGTTGGCCTCGTAAACCTCGAGCAGGTTGGCGATATAGCCCGGGACCTCGTCAGCGGGGACGCGCATCTCCACCCAGTCGGCGAACTGTGGGTTCTCGCCGAGGCCACCGCCCAGCCCGACGTCGAAGGCCTCGACCGCCTCGCCGTCCTTGCGGGTCTTCATCCCGCGGAGGCTGATGTCGGCGATCTGGGGCTGGGCACACGAGGCCGTACACCCAGAGAGGTGGATGTGGAAGTCCGAAACGCCCTCGGGCACCGGGACGTTGTCCTTGAGCCAGCGGGCGTACCGGACCATCCGGTTTTTCGTCTCGACGATCGACAGCGAGCAGTACTCGGTCCCCGTACACGCGATCGAGCCACGCATGAAGGGATGGGGGTCGGGCGAGTAGTTCTCGAGGACCGACTCCGCGAGGAAGTCGTCCAGGTCCGACTCGGCGATGTCACCGACGATGACGTTCTGACGTTGAGTCAAGCCGATCATCTCGGAGTCGTACTCCTCGGCCAAGTCCGCGAGTTCGATCACGTCCTCTGCGGCCATCCGCCCGACGAGCACCGAGAGCCCGACGAAATGCTGGCCGTCGGCCTGGTCGTGGACACCGACGTAGTCGCCCGGCGCGTCCGACCGCCCGGCGTTGTAGTCGTACTCCTCCCGGAGGCCCTGGCCCGCCGTCGGGAGGTCGTACTCGACGTACTCCTCCTGGAGCACCGACCGGATCTTCTCGGTTCCCCATTCGTCGACGAGGAACTTCATCCGGGCGTTGAACCGGTCCTCACGGTCGCCGTAGTCCCGGAAGAGTCCGGAGAGGCCGGCGGCGGCCTCGGCAGCGTTCTCGGGTCGGCAGAAGACGTCGATGCTGCGGGCCAGCCGGGGCTCCTTGCGAGCCAAGCCGCCGCCGACGTTGACGTTGAAGCCGGCGATGTCCTCGCCGTCTATCTCCTTGACCGCCGGTTCGAAGGCGAGGTCGTTGATATCGCCCTGGCCGGCACCGCGACGGTCGCCGGTGACGGCGACCTTCCACTTGCGGGGAAGATTCGTGTAAAGATCGTTGCCCTTGAAACGGTCGTGGAGCTCTTCGACGATGGGCCAAACATCGACGAGTTCGTCGGCATCCCGGCCAGCGACCGGCGAGCCGACGATGTTGCGCCAGGAGTCACCGCAGGCCTGGATGGTCGAGAGACCCGCAGACTCCAGTTCGTCAAAGATGTCAGGGATATCTTCGATCTTGATCCAGTGGAGCTGGATCGATTGGCGCGTCGTGAAGTCGGCGTAGGCGTCGCCGAACTCGGGGTTGTCGACGGGGCCGGTGGCGTACTCGCGGGCCACCTCGCCGACGGTCCGGAGCTGTGCGGGCGTCATCCGGCCCATCGGCGTCCCGATGCGCATCATGAAGTAACTCTCCTGGCCCTTCCGCTGGTGGTACAGTCCCCACCATTTGAACCGCTCGAACCACGCGTCGCGTTCGTCCTCCGGGATGGCGTCGAACCCCTCTTCGGCAAATCGTTCGAGGTGGTCGCGTATCTCCATCCCGTAAGTCTCGTCCTTCCATCGCTCGACCTTCGAGGGCATGTCAACCAAGATGTGATCCGGACGTATACCCACAGCCACCTCGTCAACCTTCCCCGCCTCTCCGGGAGCGCGACAATACTTGCAGGTATATCCGAGCACTCAGGCCGTCGGCGTATCTCGCCGTCGTCGGGACGGGCGATGGACGCTCTCGGGAGCGACAGGTCTGAAATCGCCGGTTTCGGGGTCGACCCGGCCGAGCGTGAGCCAGCCGGTCACGCCACTCGCCCCACACTGGATACACTGGCCGGCGATGCGCGCCTCGACGTTCCCGCCGTCGACGCCGACCTCGACGAACCCCTCGGCGAGAAAATCTGTGAGTTGACACGAGCAGAAACCCCCGCCAGCGAGTCGCCAGAGATCGCTGACGTTCACCTCACGCGTGTCGTTGACACTGACCCAGGCCCCGTCGTCGAGCTGGTGGACGTCCGTCGCCATGGTCGACGTTGTCCCCGGCGGGCGGTAAGCCCGTCGGCACCCGCGGCGATTGCCGCTCGTCACGGACGGTCAACAACGCTGGAAAGACTAAATCGCCAGACAGCGGCGGTTCCCTTTGAGGGCTGTCGGTCGATTTAACCGACAATTACTGCTGGTAAAAGAAAGAATGGGTAGGGATTACGCCGGAAAACGGCCTTATGGGGCCGGGTAGACTACGGAGATTCGATGACCGAGACTTCCGAGACGGCGACAGCAACGACCCCAAGAGACGAACGATCGGAGCAGGACCACCTCGAAGACGTCGAGGTCGGGGCCGGTTGTACGGAGATCTGGGAGCACTTGAGTGAGAACCGCGGCGGCGCTGCCGGCGACTGATCTCGACCACGTCGGCCCGCGACTCGTAGCGTTCGACCGTTGAAACCCTCCATGTACCGGGCTTCGCCGAAACTAAACGCCCACCACACGAACGCTCACCAATGATTCCCCTTCTCCACGACTTCAGCGATTGCCGCGTGCTCGTCTTCGGCGGTGGGCCCGTCGGCGCACGGAAGGCCCGCCGGTTCGACCACGAAGCCGAGGTCGTCGTCGTGGCTCCCGAGTTCGCGGACGCCGACTTTGGCGAGGCGACACTTGAGCGTGCCAGTCCCGATCCGACGGAGGTGTCGGAGTGGCTCGACCGGATCGAACCGGCGCTCGTCGTCGCAGCCACCGACGATGCGGCCGTCAACGCAGCCGTCGAGCGTGCTGCCGGAGATCGAGGGGTACTGGTCAACCGCGCGGATCACTCCGGGGAGCGATCACCGGGAGCGGTGGTGTTGCCGGCGATCGCCCGCGACGACCCGGTCGTCGTTGGCATCTCGACCCAAGGGGGAGCCCCGGCGGTGAGTGGCGTCCTCCGCGAGGAGATCGAACGGGAGATCGACGGCGCTGGCGCGCTTGCGGGATTCGTCGGCGATCTGCGCGAGCGATTCGCCGACCTGGGCGTCGACGGCCCGCACCGACGCGACGCACTCAGAGCTATCGCGCGGTCGGATCGGATCCGTGCGCTCGTCGCCGACGGACAGACCGACCAGGCGCGCGAGGTCGCCGAGACGGTTCTCACGGAAGTCCGAAACAGCAGTGAATGACGGCAGATCCTCGCCCGCGGCCCGTCACCGGAGCCGACCGAAGATCCGGTAGTCCTCCTCGGGCGTGTACCGCCTGAACAACAGACTGTTGGTCAGCACGGAGACGCTGGAGAAGGCCATCGCCGCGGCGGCCAGCACGGGCTGGAGCAGCCCGAGCGAGGCCAGCGGGATCATCGCCGTGTTGTATCCCAGCGCCCACAGCAGGTTCTGTTTGATCTTCTGCAGCGTCGCGTCGGAGATCCGGATCGCCTTCACCACGTCCTGTGGATCAGAGCGCATCAGCGTCACGTCCGCGGCTTCGATGGCGACGTCCGTCCCCGATCCGATAGCCGTCCCGACGTGGGCCACGGCGAGGGCCGGCGCGTCGTTGACCCCGTCACCGACCATCATCGCTTTGCGCCCGTCACTCTGAATTTGCTCGACGGCATCGGACTTGTCCTCGGGGAGGACCTCCGCGCGGACGTTGTCGGGGTCGATCCCGACCTGCTCGGCGACGGCGCGAGCCGTCCGCTCGTTGTCACCGGTGATCATCATGACCTCGACACCGCGCTCGCGCAGGGCAGCGACGGCCTCCTTCGCACCCTCCTTCACCGTATCGGCGTCGGCGACGACACCCGCGAGTTCGCCGTCGATCGCCACGAGCATCGCGGTTTTCCCCTCCCGTTCGAGGCGCTCCATCGTCTCCTCGGCGGGTGCGGGGTCGATTCCTTCGTCTTCGAGGAGTTTTCGGTTCCCAACCAGAACTTCGCTACCGTCGATCGTGGCGCGGATCCCGTGGCCCGGGACGTTCTCGAAGTCATCGGGTTCGGGAATCTCCAGCCCTCGCTCCTCGGCGCCGTCGACGATGGCACGGGCGAGCGGGTGTTCGCTGCCGCTCTCGGCCGCCGCCGCGAGTCTGAGGACGTCGTCCTCGGTATGGCGCTGCCGTTCGGCCACAGCACCGCCATCGGCCGCTGTCTCTTCCCCGTCGAGGGCGACCACGTCGGTCAGTTCCATCTCGCCCTCCGTGAGCGTGCCCGTCTTGTCGAAGACGACGGTGTCGACGTCTCGCGCGCGTTCGAGGATGTCGCCACCCTTGAACAGGACGCCGTGCTGGGCGCCGATCGTCGTCCCGACCATCGTCGCCGCGGGCGTCGCCAGCCCGAGTGCGCAGGGACAGGCGATCAACACCGCCGAGGCGAAGACGATCACGGCGAACTCGAAGATCGAGACGGCCCCACCGACAATCTCGGGGCCGCCGGCGACCAGCCCCCACAGCGGCAGCGCGTCGACGAACCCGGCCAGCACTTCGGGAAAGGCGAACCAGACGACGCCCCAGAAGACGGCATTCGCGATGACCGCGGGGACGAAGTACGCCGAGATCCGGTCGGCGAGGTTCTGAATCTCGGGCTGGCGGGACTGGGCCTCCTTGACCGTCTGGACGATCTGCTGGAGGGCGGTGTCAGCGCCCACCTTCGTCGCCTTCACCGTCAGCAATCCATTCTCGTTGATCGTCGACCCGACCACCTCGTCGCCCTCGCGCTTCTCGACGGGGACCGACTCCCCGGTCACCATCGACTCGTCGACGGCCGACTGGCCATCCACGACCACCCCGTCGGTCGGGATCTGCTCGCCCGGCCGAACCTTCATCAGATCGCCGGTCTGGACGTCCTCCAACGGGACTTCCCGTTCGGTCCCGTCCGGACCGATCAGCGTCGCCGTCTCGGCCTCCATCTCCAGGAGCTTGCGGAGTGCCTCGCCGGCCTGGCCCTTCGAACGGGCTTCGAGGTAGTTGCCAAGCGTGATGAACACCAAGATCAGCGCGGCGGTGTCGAAGTAAACCTCGCCCGCGATCAGTCCGGAGAGGACTGCGACGGAGTAGAGATACGCCGTCGAGGATCCCAGCGCGATCAGGACGTCCATGTTGGCCCGCCGGTTGTTCACCAACGCGTTGTACGAGTTCTTGTAGAACGGCCACCCGAGCAGCGCCTGGACGGGCGTCGCGAGCGCGAACTCGACCCAGCCCAGCCTGATGCCGACGAGCGACTCGACACCGGCGACGATCCCGCCGCCGAGGACGAGTTTGTCCGCCATGAACACGAGCATCGGGGCCGAGAGTAGCGCGCCGAACAGTGTCAGTCGAAGTTGCTTGCGGATCTCCTCGTCCCGTGCCGCGTCGCGCGCGTCCGCCCCGGCGTCCCCGGCGTCGTCGTCGTCCTCACGGACCGGCGAGTAGCCAGCGGCCTCGATGGCATCGTAGAGATCCGCTCGCGAGGCCTCGGCAGGGTTGTAGGTGACCTGGGCCTCGTCGGTCGCGTAGTTCACCTCCGCCCCGATCACGCCCGGCGTGTCTTCGAGGGCGGTCGCGTTGGCCTCCGCGCAGTTCGCACACGACATGTCCGAGATCGCGACGGTGACAGTCTCGGATACTGCGCCGTAGCCAGCATTCTCGACCGCCTCGTAGATCTCACCGAGCGTTACCACCTCCGGATCGTACTCGACTGACCCCTCGTCGGTGGCGAAGTTGGCGCTTGCTTCTATCACACCGTCGAGGGATTCGAGGGTGTCCTGGATCGTCCCCGAGCAGTTCGCACAGGACATCCCCGTAATATCGAGATGGATTGTTCGTGTAGCCATGATATGTATACGTACGGGTTCACGCTTTAGGCCACTTTTCGCTTCGAGAAGTCGGCTCCGGCCCCAGGGATACTTTCGATTCCAAAGCCCGTCTCACGCCCCCTCTTCGAGTCGCCGGTACCGGGTCTCGAAGCGATCCAGACAGGACGGACAACAGAAGTGATAGACGTCGCCGTCGATCCTGGCCGTCTCTCCCTCGCTGTCGACCGTGTTCCCACACTCCGCACAGGTGAGTGCGAACTCCAACCCCTCGATCGACGGTGTCCACTCGACGTCGTCGATCAGGGTGACGGCGTAGCCCTCGACGTCGACGTCCGCAAGCAATCCAGCGACCCACGACCGGACGTTCTGGGCCTCGGCACGCGCGTAAAACCAGACGTCACCCTCCGCAGTGACGAAGACGTGTTCGACCCCATCCGCATCACGGACGCGTTCCCGAACCGTCTCGACGGAACCTGCAGAGAGTTCGACCTGCACCAATACGGGGACGCCAGCACGAAGTTGCGTCCGATCGACATCGATCGTGAACCGCTTGATGACTCCGGCCTCCTGGAGTCGCGTGACCCGATCGGAAACGGCCGGTCCCGACAGTCCGACTGCCTCGCCGATGTCACTGAACGGCCGCCGTCCATCCTCGGCCAATAGCGAGAGAATCTCGAGATCGGTCTCGTCCAACTCGTGCATATTCGAGGTTCTTCCTCCGGATACAAGACAGTTTCTCGGGTTCACTTCGGAAATTGTGGGTCCAGCTGCCAGCTGACGATAGAATCGAAGGGGTAATCCACAAACTCCGGGAGTCCCTACGACTACCCGTCCATGACACAGACAATCACTGTCGAAGGGATGTCGTGTGCGCACTGTGAGGAAACCGTCGAGGAAGCACTCGAAAGCGTCGGGGGCGTGACCGACGCCACCGCTGACCGGGAAACCGAGTCGGCAACGGTCGAGGGCACGGCGGAGGCGGACGCACTCGTCAGTGCGGTCGAGGACGCAGGGTACGACGCTGCCCCCTGAGGACTGTCACAACCAACACCGTCCACGCGGACAGGTCCGATCACCCCAGAAATGGCACGCTGGACGGCATCCCGCCAATGAAACGTCCGCTGGATCTGATTCGAGCCGGAATCCCGTCGCTGGTGCTCGCGATCGGCTTCAAATCGGGGCGAAGTCTTCCAGATCCCGCTTCCCCCGGTCAGAAAAGCCAAGGGGCCCCCGAATTAAGGTAGATTTGTAAACACGGTTTCTGAGAATATCGTACCCCTCTACCGCTACATCTGTGCCCCAGGACTGAAACGGGTGAGATCGTCGATGCGTTCTTCGAGGGGCTCGATCTCGCCGAGAACCATCGACAGCACGTCGCGCCACGCCACTGGTGTGGGACATCGCCGCCGTTTTGGCTGCGTTGCACGTCGCGTGGCTCGTCGTGTGCCCCATTGCAGCGGACGGAACCAACCGATCGAGCTCTCCGGAATGAGCTAGATCACCTGAGACACCCTTTCGAATCAACGACCTCCACTAGGTTTTTCGGGACCTATCCGTACTGTTTCATATGCCCGCACCCTCGTTCGCCCGGTTTCGATCAACACTCCTGCTTTCTGCGGTGATTCTGGTGGTCCTGTCGGGTTGTGCAGCGCTGGATGATCAACAGACGGATCTTCCGGCCGCGGGGGAGGTCGAGGAGACACTGACTGATCTCGAGGCAGTGAACGCGACAGTCGTATCCACCCTCGATGGGACACGGATATCGACACAGCAGACGGTGTTCGAAGTCGGAACACAGCGGAGGCGATCAACGACACAAACCGGCGAGAGGGGGTCGCTGGTCGTGGCAAACGACTCCGTGACGTGGCGATACGATCGAGCCGCGAACACCGTCCGGGTGACTCATCGGATCGACGGGGAGCAGCAGTCAAACACCAGCATTTCGAGTTCGATGGGATCGATCTTCGGGAGAGTGAACACAGCATCGGACGGAACCGAGCGGGAAGCGGCCCTCGATCCGCTCATCTTGCCCGCTGCCGGAGGTGGCGACCCACAGCCGTTCGCTGGACAGATCGAGAGTTTCGCGAACGCTTCGCTGAACTACCACGGGACCGGGACGGTCGCCGGGCGCGAGGCGTACGTCGTGGAAGCCGTCCCAGAAGCGGACGTCAACACTGCCAATATTACGCTGTGGATCGACCAGGAGTGGTACTATCCGCTCCAGTGGAACTCGACGATTGTCGTCGATGAGGAGCGACGAACAGTGACGACGGTCTACCGGAACGTCACGTTCAATCCCGCGGTCTCGGCCGGCATGTTCACGTTCGACCCGCCGGCGAACGCGACGATCGTCGAACGGAGGGTCGTGAGCCAGACCTTCGAGACCAGGGCCGAACTGGTCGCCAGGAGCGAGATGACGATCCCCGATCCGGACGTGCCCGAACCCCTGACGTTCGATTCCGCGCGATATTTCGACGACAACGGGACGGTCCGCACGTCACTCCAGTACACGAACGGATCGGCGACGCTGCGGGTGACGAAGTCCGAACCGAGAGGCGACAGTGCTGCACTCCCCGGGGACGATCGCGTCGAGATCAACGGTCACGAAGCCGCCATCCAGTCGTTCGACAGCGGGATATCACTCGTTTGGTCTTGCGAGGGGCACCGCTACACGGTCTTCGGCGACGTGTCGGTGGAGACCGTTCGTGCCGTCGGCGAATCGATCGACTGCGGTTGACCGGATGGGCTCTCGGCGAGGTTTCAGGGCCGGTCGTCGTCCGGGTTTCGAGGACTCACGTCGATGCTCTGAGAGCCGATCGAGAAGTCGAATGTGCTGACGGTCGCGTGGAACCGCTTTCGATGGTGACCGTCAGGATCGAACTGCAGCTCCGTTCGGACCAGCCCGTGCTCGCCTAACTGTTCGAGTCGCCGGTAGATCGTCGGACGGGACATTTCTGTCGCCTCGTCCAGTTCCCGGCCTGTCCGTGGCCGTTCCACCAACAGAGAGAGGAGTCTGCGTGTGTATTGGTCCCCGAGCAGTGCGAGTATCGCCCCGCTCGGGACTGTCTCCGGGTGGGATTCACCCCCACTCCGGCGGGTACTACCTGCGTCGTGCGATGGGGTCGTCTCTCCGGTTCGTGTCCGTCGTCCCGTCATGGCTGGACGGTTGTGTGCCGTACCCCTGAGTTCGTAGGCTAGGTATCCCAACTCCTGGCTGGCGTCCGTCCGTGTCCCCCGCATCTGTATTACTAGCCTGCAGGACTTTAGGTCGGTGCGACGAACACAAACCACCCGATGACGTCCGCCGGACCGTGCTCGTTCGGAGTACCACAGTGGCCGAAGCATGGGACACGAGACGCATGACTGCCAACGGAGCCACGGGATCGTTTGCGATTGAGGAGTGGCCCGATCCGGTCTGTCGGCTCAGCGACGACGACGGAACGCAGGTCGTCCAGGCGGTGAACGAGGCTTTCGAGCGGACTTTCGGGTCGATTGAGCCAGGCGAACCAGTGACGACACTGTTCGAGACATTCGATCTCTCGGTCGTGCTGGGCCCGGAAGACCCGACTGTCGTCGGAACGGAAGCCGATAAGATCATCGCCGAATCAAACAGAGGCCGATCTGAGAGGGAGCCAGATACACGGTATCTCCTGCGGGCCGTTCCAGAAAACGGGGACACCGACGGAGTGCTCCTGTTCACCCCTCTTCCAGAGGAGGCCGCCCGAGAGGCGGACGAGATCGGGCTCGATCACGTCGCGAGCGTGATCAGTCACGACCTCCGGAACCCGCTTGACGTCGCCAAAGCACACTTGCGAGCGGCCCGAGAGACCGGCGAGGCGGACCACTTCGAGCACGTCGCCGACGCCCACGAGCGGATGGAGCGGATCGTCGAGGACGTGCTGACGCTGGCGAGCGGCTCCGACGTGATCCAACCTGACGAGATGGTCGAGCTGTCGGGAGTCGTGGAGGACGCGTGGACGAACGTCGATACCGACGACGCCGACATCGTCCTGAAGGGGTCCTTACCCAGTATCATCGCCGATCCCGACCGCCTGGGACGGCTGTTCGAGAATCTCTTCCGCAACTCGATCCAGCACGGCGGGAGCGCCGTGACCGTCACCGTCGGTCCGCTTGAATCAGCCAAGGGATTCTATGTCGCCGACGATGGACAGGGAATTCCATCGGCACAGCAGGCTCGCGTCTTCGATCCGGGGTTCAGCACCGACGACCACGGAACCGGGCTCGGCCTGTCGATCGTCGCCCGAGTCGTCGATCTGCACGGCTGGTCGGTCACCGTCACCGAGTCCGCGAACGGCGGCGCTCGCTTCGAGGTGACTGGCATCGAGACCAGTTGACCCGTCGGCCGGGTTTCCCGCTCTGAAACGCCGTCTGTCGGTTCTTTTGTGCCGGGCTCCGACTGGAATCCGGAGTCAGTTCGCGTGACTCCGTGAAACGATGGATGTAGACGAATTCACTGCCGAACACGCACCG
Organism: Halorhabdus utahensis DSM 12940; assembly: GCF_000023945.1. Lineage (NCBI taxonomy): Archaea > Methanobacteriati > Methanobacteriota > Halobacteria > Halobacteriales > Haloarculaceae > Halorhabdus > Halorhabdus utahensis. Next base: position 1,759,426 of record NC_013158.1, on the reverse strand, counting down.
ACAGAGACAGACGAGACGTTCAGCTTGGAAAATAGATACACCCTCGACGTGGCAGTCGAGGGATCGCTGCTGGCGAAAGCCGGTTCGATGGTCGCCTACACGGGCGACCTCTCGTTCACCGGCCAGGCAACACCGGAGGGCGGCATCACTGGGTTCATCAAGGAAGCCGCGACCGGCGAGGGGACGCCGATCATGCGCGTCGAGGGGACAGGCCACCTCTATCTCGCCGATCACGAAAAGGAAGTCCAGCTCCTCCGACTCGACGACGGCGAATCGATCACCGTCAACGGCGAGGACGTGCTGGCCTTCGAGTCCGGGCTGTCCTACGAGATCACCGAGATCGACAGTCTCGCCGGGGCGTTCGCCGGCGGCTTCACCAACGTCTCGCTTCAGGGACCGGGTCACGTCGCCCTCACCACACATGGCGACCCGGTCGTGATGGAACCGCCCGTCACCACCGACCCAGGCGCGACAGTCGCCTGGAGTTCGACAACGCCGGATGTCGAGGTCAACACCAACGTTTCGGACATGATTGGCCAGGAGTCCGGCGAGCGCTTCCAGATGCAGTTCACCGATCCCGGCGGCTTCGTCATCGTCCAACCGTACGAGGAACACGCCTGAGACGCGTTACAGTCCGCTGAGAGAGTCAGGTCCCGTCCGACGATCGGTCAGGGTCGAGCCGCCGATCTGTCGCCTCGAAGAGTTCTGCCAGGAGTTTCCGCTGTCCTGCCCGAAGGTGGTGAAGCAGCGTTGGTCCAGTAATTCCCAGGGCATCAGCGACTTCTTCGGCGGAACTTCCCCGTGGCGATTCGAAGTAATCCGCGAAGAACGCGGTGCGAAGCGCCTCCTCCTGGCGGTCCGTCAGTCGAGCGGTCAGCCCGTCCCGGATCTCCCCGGTTGTCCGTTCGTCCCGCCGGCGTTCCCGCTTGGCGAGTACCTCGGCGTCGTACCGGCGCGTGATCGCGTCCGCGATCCGGCGGACGTCTTCCGACAGCGGGAGTTCGACGACGACCCGGTCCCCATCTGGACCAAACGTGGCCGACCGAACTGTCCCGCCCTGACTCAGGAGTTGTCCGAGCGGTGTCTCGGCCCGCTGGCGGAGTTCGATCGATCCGCCGTCGTCGTGTTTCCCGACTGTTCGCGTCGCAACGACCGATTCGTGCTCCGCCAACGCAGTTGCGACCGCCTCGGGCCCCCGTTGGTCAGTCTCGGTCTCGACGTAACAGAGTAGCTCCTCTCCCTGCGGGATCACACCCGTCACGTCGATCCGGGTGTCGGTGTCGGAAACCGCGGCGACGAACGGCGTCGCGGGATCTGACACCCGGAGCGTGAGTTCGACGACCCGCTCGGCAGTGAGCAGCGATTGGTTGCGAGCCGCTTTGATAGCGAACCCGGCCATCGTCCCGACGGTTCCGAAACTCTCCCGTTCGCGTTCGGAGAAGGCGTCCTTCTCGGTGGCGTAGACGCCGACGACGCCGTAGACGCTCGAGCCGTAGGTCAGTGGGACGGCAAGCAGCGACCCCAATCCGTCGGCGAAGGCCGCCCGGCGGATCGTTTCCGGGACGGATTCGTCCGCGCCGAGTGACTCGACGACCGTCGGTTCGCCCCGCTCGATCGCGCGCAACTCCGGCAGGTCGGCGTCGCCATCGAGAGCGGTTTCGATCCGGTCGAGCGTGCGCCCTGTTGTACCGGCAGCGGCCCGCAGTACGATCTCCGTGGAGCCGACCGCGCGCTCGCCGACCCACGCGAACTCGTAGATATCAGTCTCACCAAGCTGTCGGCAGATGGTTTCGGCGATCTCTTCGCGCGTCGAGGCGGAAACGAGGTCGCCCAGCACGTCCGCGAGGAGTTCGTTCCCGATCGTCAGCCGGCGGAGGTCCGATCGAAGCGAGTCGAGCTGCTGCTCGCGCCGGTGTGCGTCGGTTTCGTCCCGGAGGTAGACGTAGACGACTTCCGCTGCGGGGACGAGATCGACCACGAGCCACCTGTCCAGGTCGGGATAGTACGCCTCGAAGGACTGCTCCGCGTCCGGCGGGGTCTCGAACGCCCCCGGGACCTGGCCCTCGACAGATTCGGGAAAGACACGCCCGATCGGCTCGCCGGCGACGGCGTCAGGGGCTACGTCAAGGACAGACGCTGCCGTGGCGTTGCCGTCGCGGACGACGCCGTCCGGACTCACTTCGAGAACCCCGATCGGTGCGCGCTCGAAGTCGGTGTCCATCGTATTGGCTCACCGTGTGTCGGCCTGTTAAGGGTATGCCTGCCGGCGATGGGCCGTTCAGGAAGCGAACCGTCGCCCGGCGTAGCCGCCGATGGCGCTCAGGCCGATGACGTAGACGATCGTGAAGGCGATGCCGACGGCGAGTGCCAGGACGGCGCCTCCTGCAGTCGCCTCGGGGAGCGCGCTGAACAGCCCGACGCCGACGAACCCGAGGCCGACGAGTGCCGGGATGGTCGTGAAGATCCCGGCGAACGTCCCCGCTGCGACACCGCTGTCCGCACGGTCGGTCGAGAGGTAACTCGCGGCCGCCCCGCCGAGCAGCGGCGAGAACGGGACGAAACTGAGCACGGTACTGACGATCGCGCCGACCACGCCGAGGACCCAGTTCGGTGTCCCCCGGCCGTGGCGTCGTGCACGGCCGTGACCCCAGACGACAGCGACGCCGAACAGGACGAGCAAAACGCCGACGGCGGCAAGCCCGAGTCCGCCCCACTCGGCGATCGCGACCAGCACGTCGATCGCCTCCGCCTCGGTGAGGACATCCGACCGGAATTCCCCTTCCCTGATGACCGTCGCGATCCCCTGGCGATCGATGGCGGCGTACAGCACCCAGCCGCCGAGGGCCATCAGGAGGCCCAAAAGCCCAAGCACGCCGCCGATCGCCCAGTCGATCGACCGGCTGAAAGCGGGGACTGGCTCAGTCGTGGTTTCCGTTTCAGCGTCCCGTGTCGATGTTGGAATCGGTTCCATAGCAGTATCAACAGGGGCGTGAAACAAAACCCGGGGCGGCGTGTTTCATCGGGAGAAACACTCAGACCGACTCTTTCCGTCTTCTCGATCAAGTGCCGGGTACAATGACCTCGAACACCGAGCGGCGGTGTGGCGTCGGCATCCGTGGCGTCGCGATGGCGATCGACTCGATCGTCTGGCTCGCGCTGTTCATGCTCGTCGTCTCCACCGTGGGACTGGTATCTGGAGACTTACAGACCACCAGCGAGGGAATCGAGACGAACCTCGAAGGCGGACCCGCACTCGTCGGACTCGGCCTCTGGCTCGCCGTCTCGATCATGTATCACACGCTGGCCGAATGGCGATGGGGCAAGACGCTCGGGAAGTACCTCGTCAGCATCAAGGTGACGCGGCCGGACGGTTCGCCGCCGTCGTTAGTGGGATCGCTCCTTCGAAATCTCCTCCGACTGATCGACTGGTTGCCGTTCTTTTATCTGGCCGGAATCATCACGGTTGCGTTCTCGAAGTCGGACAGACGGCTCGGTGATCGGGTAGGGAACACGATCGTCGTTCGTCCGTGAGCGGTGAGTTCACTCAGGAAACTCCCGTCGAGCGACGACACCGGACGTGCCGTCGACGGTGACGGTAACCGCCACTGTGTCGCCGTCCGGATCGACGTAGAGATACATGTACATGTCCGCCTGCGGTGTGGTGGTCGAGGCCTCATAGCCCGAGACGACGGCTTCGAAAACCACTTTCTCCACGTTGAGATCCTTCGTAATCCCGACCTTCACACGATCTTTCTCGGCCTCGTAGTCGAACTCGAAGGCATCGGCAGGTACTGCTTGCGCGACTGCCTCGGGGGGATCGACGGGCTCACTCGGGTCGGGGCGTGTGGTCGTCGTTCGATCAGGACTGGTGAGTTCGAAATCGAGAACGCCCTCGCTGTAGGTCCCGGTCGCGGTAACTTGCTCGTCTTCGATAGAGATCGAACGGTCCTCGCTCGCGGAACCCAATCGCGATTCGAACTGTTCGGCCGCCGAGTCCGTGAGTGGCCGCCGAGCGGCGAGTTCGGCGGTGACCTCACTGTCGTCGGCGTCGAAGGTCACCGACCCGAGGACGTCGTCGTCTGGCCGGAGGAGTTCGTCCACCGGACGCTCGGCCGGGTCACCGAAGTACACGGTTTCGAGATCGACCGGCCCCACCCAACCGCCGGCCAGATGGCCGTCGCCGGCCGCCTCGACCAGCCACTCGAACGTTGTCCCGTCTTCGATCGCCCGCGTTCGGTCGCCCCCCGCGGTCTCGACGACGCGTCGGATCTCTTCGCGGGTGTCAGCCACCAGGACTGCCTGCTCGCTGATCGCCGTGACGCCATCGAGTTCCCCGTCACCGGTCGGTTCGTACAGGGTGAAGTCCTCGACCGTTCCTGTTTCCTCGAACGGGACGCCGCCGACCATGCCTTCGGCTCCCGAGCGAAGCGTCTCGGTGGCCTCGGAGAGATCGATCTCCCCGCGTCCGACCGCGACGGTGTCCGCCATGAACAGCTCCTCTATCCCGCGGTCCGGTCGTTCCGGATCGACGAGATATCCGAGTCCGGAGACGGCAACCGACAGAAAGGCTCCGGCGACCAGTCGGCCGCCGACTTCGAGCGGCCAGGTCAGCAGTGGATCGTCGATGTCATCGAATCCCGAGACTTCTGTCAGGACCTGTCTGGAACTGCTGTTCGCCTCCGCCGGGAGAATCAACGGCAATAGCTCGTCACCGTTCTCTGCCTCGCTTGCGATACTGAAATCCAGGTAGCCGACGCGAACGCCGCCGTCCCGTACCGGGATCCACTCGGTGTAGAGTGGTGGTCCGTCGCCGAATCCGAGACAGCCGCCGAGTGCGACGGTGGTCGCTGCCGCGCCGAGTTCCAGGAAGCGTCGTCGATGGAGGGTCATGGGTAACCGGGCGGACCGATCAGGTGATCGGTCGTTGTGGTCCGGACGTTCGGGAACCAGCGGCATAAACCATGTCCTCGTGGGCCTCAAGTGTCCGGCGGCCCAAACTGGTTCGATCGCTCCAGATCGGGCAGATCGACGATCACCACGCTCCCACGGGGATCGCGTTCGTCGAACGCCAGCTCGCCGCCCAGCCGCGTCACCGTCCAGGAGACCAGCCAGAGACCGATTCCGCTACTGTGTCGACTCGGTGTTTCCTCGCCCTCGAGGAGAGGGTTCCGCTCTTCGGGCGGGATTCCCGGTCCGTCGTCTGCCACCTCGATCCGTCCGCCGTCTGCCGTCGAGTGGATGCAGACCGTTACCGACGGCGGCGTCCGATCGGTATGGGTTATGGCATTGTCCAGCAGTTCCGTGAGTACCGATTCGATGGCGTCAGGATCGGATCGGATGACAACCGCCCCGGGAAGATCCAGCGTCACGTCGGCGTCAGTCGCGCTGCCAGCGACCGATCGGGCGATCGTGACGAGATCACACTGGGTCCGTTCGAGGGGGTCCCCCGTCAGCACGCGTTGGGACCGGTCGACTGCGTCGGCGAGATCGACCAGCTCTGTCGCGAGTGTTTCGATCCGATCGAAATACTGTGACGCCTCTCCGGCAGGGAGTTCCTCGTCGCGGATCGGTTCGGCGAACCCGCGAATCGCGTCGAGATCGTTCCGGAGATTGTGTCGGATTACTCGGTTGAGAACCTGCAGACGCTGTTCGCGTGTCTTGCGGTCCGTAACGTCCCGGAACCGGTAGGCACGCCCGAGCACATCGCCGTCTGTGCCGGTGATCTCGGTCCGGTCGACGGCGAACTCCCGTCTCCCGGTCGTGGTCCGAAGCGTGACCGGGCGGTCCGCTGGTGGATCCTCGGGCACGTCCGTCACGTCGGCGAGCGAGTGATGCCGAAGCCGGGTCGTCTCGACGTCGAACGTCTCTGCGGCGGCCTGGTTCACGTCGAGGAGTCGATCTTCGCGATCGACGACGAGTACGGGGACGGACATCGCGTCGAGGGCCGTCTTCCGGGCGAGGTGTCCCGCCGCTGCCCCTCGTTCGAACGCGTCGGTGCCGAACGCGGTCCAGGCCAAGACGCCGACGACGGCCGCGAGTTGAACGAAGACGACCCGATAGATCGAGTCGCCACCGAGTTGTCCGCCGTAGCCGATCGCGATCGGGAGAAACGTGATCCCGACGCCTGTGAGGGCAAAGGCCACTGCTGAGTCACGCGCCAGATCGTCGTACGTCACCGCCGAGCGCACGAGTAACACCACACCGAGCAGACCAAGTGAAAACACAGCCACCTGCAGGACGAACGTCGTGAGGGACGACAGCTGGCCGAGCAGGCCCACCTGTAGTCGCGCCGTCTGCTGCGCCCAGGTGACCGCCGTGCTCGTGACTGTCAGACCACCAAGGAGGACGATCCCCGCCCATCGACGCGGCGTCATCGCCGGGCCGCGGCCGGTGTACTCGAAGACGAACGCGATCCACAGCAACGAGGCGAACGCGTACCCGCCGATGAGAAGCAACTCGCTGATCGCATCGAGTTCGATCGGCACCAAACCGGACCGGCTGAACGCGATGGTTGCGCCCATCCCGGCAAGCAGGACGGCCAGTAGTGCGTACGGCACCACCCCCGGATGATCGTGTCGTCGTGCAGTCCGACCGGCCACGATGACGCCGGTCACGAGCACGACGAGGGCACCGGCGACCCAGGCGATCCGGATCATCACGCGTCACCCCCTGTTGTGTGTGGTCGGTCCGTTTCCCGCGTGTCACCCGACGGGAGGACGACGACAACCGCCCGTCGTCCCTCCGAGGTCCGCTCGACGGAAAGATGGCCCCCGAGTTGGTCGAGTGCCAGGCGCGAAACCGCAAGCGAGAGGTCGGCGTCGGACCCCTTCTCTGCGCGATCGTTGACGTCCGGTCGGTCGTCGATGATCCGAACCGTCGGGGGGTCAGTTTCGACGGTGACTTCGACCTGCGTCACAGCATGGGCGCACGCGTCTTCGAGCACTGGTTCGAGCAGCGACGCCAGGAGCGCCGAGTTGACAGCCGTGTCGATAGCGTCCGCTGGGGTATCGACCGCCATCTTCGGGCCTGCTTCGGTAGTGATCGAATCGCGGAGTTCCCGGAGGACGGCGCCGACAGCAAGTCGCTCGTCCGGGCGGACCCCGTTCTCGGCGATAGCTCGCTCGATCGAGCGCGTCTGGGCGACGAGTGTCGTCAGCTGCGTCGTTCGCTCCCACATCCGACCGGCGACCTCCGGAGCGTCGTCGAACGACGTGTTTTCTATCTCTGTTACCTCGTCGGCCACGGCAGTCATTCGTCCCTGAATCACCTCGACGACGAAGCGACTGAGCAACGTGAGCTGTTCCTCCCTCCGCTGTCGGGCGGTCACGTCCGTACAGGTTATCAGGTGGCCGACTTGACGACCCCGTCCGTCAGTGACCGGATCGGCGGTCACGGACACCGTCGTTCCGTCCGGCAGTTCGATCCGAATTGGGTCCGCTCTCTTCGCCACGTCCGTGAGACTGATCGCGGTGGGAAACAGTGACTCGAACGCTTCTTCGAGGACCGATGCCCGCGAGACATCGAACAGCCGTTCGCCGGCGGGATTGAGGTCTCGAACCCGCCCGCTCCGATCGACGATGAGGATTCCGTCAGCCAGTTCACCGACGACGCGATCCCGCCCGAGCACCCGTACGGCGGGTGGCGTTTCGAAAACCGGATACCGGACAACGGCGAACAGAAACAAGCCGCCGGCGATCGCCGTCAGTGCCGGGCGGATGACTGGTCGTTCGAAGATCTGTGCGACGAAACTTCCGGACAACAATACGATCGCGCCACCTGCTAGCAACAACGGCTCACGGAGCGGGACTGCTTGCTGGTCGATCGACGTCCACAGGAGCAAAAATACCCCGATCGTGACGAGAAATCCCATGAGGAGGAACGTCACCGTCAGCAATTGGAATGTGAGGGGGGACGGATCCCTGACCGCCAGTGCCGCGGTCATGACGGCACCGATCGAGATCGCGCCTATGATCGCGCCGGTCGCCTGGACCACCCGCCGGGATCGACCCGTGTATCGAAAGGCGAACAGTACCCACAGCCCGCCGGCGATCACTGTGGTGGTCGTGCCGATCACGACCCACGCCGACGCCTCGACATCCCAGCCGGTCACTGCGATCGCTGCGTTCGGCGATGTGAGATCGGCCACAAGCAGGTGCAAGAGCGATCCCACGCTTGTGAACACCCCGACACCGAGCAGTGCCCGGGCGCTGGCCCGATCACGATACCGGAGCAGAACCACCACCAGCGCGACGGCTACCAGTGCCGCGAACGTTGTCGTTCCGAGCCGGAGTGCCGTATAGAGCACCATCTATCGTTCTGGGCCGCCGTCATGTCGATCCGACGCCTGGGCCCTGATCACAGCGGTGAGCAGGGATCTCTTCGACCTGCGGTCGCTGAAGTGTGTCTCTCTGGAGGCCCCCGATACTTGGATATCGGGGGTTCGAGAGAGCGTGCCGAACGGCGAGTACTCAGTCGTTCGCCGGGATCGGCCGCGGCGCGTCGAAGGGCGATCCTGTCGGCCGGTCGGATTCGACCACAATCTCGATCCCGCCGTCGTCGATCGTCACTGCCAACGAGTCGATTACGGGACGGTAGACCTTGTGATGGTGACCGTTTTCGGCCTCGATCCGGTTTTCGGTTTCGAGCAAGCCGAGATCGACGAGCGCGTTAAGCCGTCGGAACGCCGTGGGACGGGACATAGCAGTGGCCGCCGCGACTTCCCGTCCACTCTTCGGGTGGTCGAGGACGGCTTCGAAGGCTGCCCGAGCGTATTCGTCGCCGAGTGTGTCGAGCAGCGACGTCGGATCGTCGTGATTCCATACGTCATCTCGGTTGGTCGTTGCCGGGGAGGTGGGACCAATTCGGGATCGGGCTGGTTCGCTTGACATCGGTACATCGAGAGAAACGCCCTATGGAGGTATCGATGGCAGCTAGCTATCGAGGGGGTGACCGATAAGAGACTCTAGCTATACAGACTCGATCCGATCGATGCCAGCCGTCGAAACTCGGAATCGCCAACGCTGCCGGCGCTCAAGGGTCCACACTGCCCGAAAGACCGGCATTTATGGGTAGCCGCCGTTGAATAGTGATCGATGGGGGACACCGAGAACCTCCCGAACGCGCTGGTCGTGGACGACGAGCGGGAGGTCGCCGACGCCTACGCGCTCCGCCTGCGCGGACTCTGTAACGTCGAAACCGCCTACGATGGCGAGGCGGCCCTGGAGATGGTCCGCGACCGCGAGATCGACGTAGTGCTACTGGATCGGCACATGCCCGGCATGTCCGGCGATGACGTGCTCGATGAACTCGCGGCGATGGATTTCCAGGGGCGAGTGCTCATGGTGACGGCAATCGATCCAGACTTCGACATCCTCGACATGCCGTTCGACGACTATCTCTGCAAGCCGGTCGATCGCGAAGACGTCCGAGCAGCCGTGACCCAGCAGTGTACGATCCTCGGGTACGCGACGCTCGGCGAGTACTTCAGCGTCGAAGCCAAGCGCCAGGTTATCGCGGCCGAACTTCCGGCTGAGCAGCGCGAGTCTCACGAGGCCTATCAGCGAAGACAGGAACAGTCACGGCGGCTGGAGCGACGCGCGCGCCGACTGCTAGGTGAGGCGGCGAAACTCCTCGATAGCTTCGACGAGATCGCGCGCGAAAGTGGATGATTTAACGCGGAGTTGGGAGAACGACAACCGGTAGGCAGGGCGGGGTCGGATACTGAGACCCGCCTCCGACCTGGGCGGGCATAAAGAACGATGGGGCGACGGATACTCAAGCAGTGTGCAGTGTTTCCAGGTGTGAAACGCCGGAGTTTCGTCTCACCCGACGATGCAAGCCAGTCGAAGATCTCGAACACGCCAATACATTGCGTCCAGTGTCACGTGGCCCCTCATTCCGCTAACGACTGGCTGTGATGTGATTCACGTGCTCTTCTCCTGACGGTGATGACAGGCATGCTCGCGCATCTCTGTGATCGAGTCGAATCGTTGAGGGCAGTTGGAACATTTCAGGAGCGGCATCGTGATACCTCCGCGTTTCACAGTATTCGGTCCGCGTTCATATACCTGACATACGGTCAAAGGGGCATTTGAGCCACGTTCAGCGACGATCCGAACAATGCCCACAACGTCACGTAACCGTTACTCACCCGCGCTGTCGTCGAGGTGCCACGAGAGACCGAGTGTGTCCGTGATCGAACGCGGCTCCTGGAGGTGCGGAACAGTCATCGGGACGCTCTCGTTGGCGTCGTCGTCGGTATCGACCGTTTCGGGACTCGGAACGAACAGCTCCATCGTCGTGTCGTCCGTCGAATACACATTGAATTCGAGCGACTCAGTTCCGAGCAGGCGATCGATTAGTCCGTTCGAGAGCGTGATATCGGTGACTGCGTAATTCTCCACTTTGGCCTGGGATTCCTCGAGGAGTCGGTCGTATGCCACGAGAACATCGTCGTAGCAGTGGTATTCAAGCGTTCCGTACCGGAAGTACCGGGTGGTCGCTCGCAACGCCACGAAGAATCCGCCCAGGCCGAGACCGACGAGGACAAACCCGACGCTCGATGCGAGCACGCCAAAGCCGACGATCAAAGCGGTGACGAACCCGATCGAGCCAGCCAGATAGGCAAGTCCGTGAAGCAGGGCGTCGACGACCGTCGCCGTCCGACCCATCGACGTCCGGAGACGTGGCTCCACGTCCGGTGTCTCGACAGGTTCAGGTTCGATCTCGGTGCGTTTGCTTCCGTAAAGCCGTGAGAAGAGGCCCCGGCGGTCGTCATCACGTTCCAGTCGACTCGCCCGGACGTCGTAAGCGAGTTTCCCGACCGCGAGGGCGAGCACCGACCGCGCGGGATCGAGGATCGCAGTCGTCTCGACGGTCGATTCGAGGCCGAGAAAGGCCATGAACAGGAGGCCGACGACGAAGAGGTACTTGAAAGGAACGAGCAGCAAGGATCGCGGGGAGTGCGTCAAATAGTCGTTCCCACGAAAGTACTCGCGGTAGGTGTCGATCCCGCGGGTGAGAAAGACCGCGGCTCCACCGAGGAGGAACGCGGCCGCGTCGGCCTCAGTGACCGTCGGTCGCGTCAGGGCGAAGGCGACAAAGGCCAATCCCACGACGACGGGCGTGATCACGACAGCAAAGACGAGCGTCGGGACGTTCCGCGGATACACTGGCGGGAAGGGACCCAGCGACCCGACCGCGCCGCGTTTCTCCTGGAGTGGCCCGAGCAGCCTGAAGCGATCGTCGATGGCGTTGTTGGGTCGCTTATGGGCAAAGGGGATCTTGATCACGGTCCAGACGCAAATCGCGGCTAGTTCGGCCTGGTAGACGAGCAACAGCGCCGTCGGCGACCACCCGAAAAAGATGACGCCGACAATCGGGACGAGGTTCCCCACGACGACGGGGAGATCACGAAGCCAGGCGGGGGCGGGCAACGGATCCGTGGTGGAGGGCAAGACGCACACGTTCTGGGGTGCAGATGGCGATCCTCTTCGGTTTGTCGGTCACGTCAGTACGTACATGTCCCGACAGTGAGTCCGTATTTCCGAATTGCTGACTCAGCAAATCTGGTTTACCCGGTCGCATTTGTCGGTAATCCTGGCAAATGACAGGAGAACTGCGTTGTAATCAGATTCGTCCGGAACCGCCTCCGAACGTCCCAGCCGTCGAGGACGAGCGTGCCCCGCCGAGTTCGCCGAAGTCCATGTCCTCGAAGTGCTTGGGCGCGGTATGCTCGGTCGCGTAGACGTAGAGGGCAGTCTTGGCGATGCCGCTGAGTGCCTTGCCGACGAGCAGTCCGATCACGACAGCAGTCCCCCCGACCGACAGCGTCGCCACCAGCTGGACGGTCCCCAGGCCGGCCGTCGCGACGTAGGTGATCGCACCGAGGACGACGCCACCCAGGGCCAGCAGGACGGTCACGACGTCGATCGCACCCATCGCGCCGATGGACTCGCCCCAGGTGTCCTTGAACGTCCGCGCGCTCTCTTTGAACAGCTCCGTGATCGAGGGGTCCCGAAAGACGATCACCGGGACGACGAAGTACGTCATCACGCTCCAGGCGACCGCGAAGACCGCGGCGAGTAGGTGGGCAACGAGGTTGTCCTCGCTCTCGATCGCGCGGAGGATCACGCCGACGATGGCGGCGACGACCGACCAGACAAGCAGTGGTAATTTCCGCTGCCAGGCGGCCGCCAACGCGGCGCGGATCGACGGCTCATCGCCGCGGAACGCCGTTCGGGTCGCGACGACCAGTGCCGCCGTGAAGAACGACGCGATAAACGTCTCGACGAGGTACGCGACGAACAGCGCGACGAAGATCGCCGGGCCGGGCACTTCGAAGAACGGGCCGGTGAAAACGAGACTCCCGAACAGCGTCGCGAGGAACGCGAGGCCCGAGAGCCCGCCGATCAGTGGAAATACCAGCAGTTTCGGATGGGTTCGGAGCACGCGGACGCTCCGGCGTGCCATGCCGAACCCGATCATGAGACGTTTGATCACTCCCATACCCGCGTTTCCGGGTCACGACCGATAAAAGAGCTTGCCACAGTTTCCGACTCCGAAACGCCGAACAACCCGTATATCCCCCGCTGCCAAACGGGAACCCAGCCCGAGATGTTGCTACTGAAAACACATGTGAAGGAGTGGACTGGAGATGATGCGTAACAGACGGCAGTTTCTCGCTGCAGTGGGAGGTACGATTAGTATAGTGTCAGTCTCGGGCTGTCTCGGAGTCCTCCCCTCCAGTGAGACCGACTCAAGGTACCCGGGCGGGACAGTCGTCATCGAGAACAACAGCGATCAGTCGCTGACCGTCTCAATTACGATCGTCGAGGACGAATACGACGCGGCGATCGAAACGTCAGTGCCCGCCGGCGAGACCCAGGTTCGACGAAAGTTCGTCGATGCCGACGCAGGCGAGGTCATCACGCTCGCGGCACGCCTCGGTGACAGTGGTGATCCGGCGACGTTCAACTTCTTCCCCGCCGGCGGAGAAAACAATGCTCGACCGGAAATCGCACGACTGACGGTGCAAAACGCTGTCGAGGCAAGCGCGCAATGGACTGCGGAACGTGGGAAACGATAAAGAAGGATCGTCCACGGTTCTGGATCAGCAACAGAGACATTTGGTTCTGATTTAGGTAAATTCGGGGGAGGATTATTGTGAGCGGATTTGAGGTGCGTGAAAGATCAAGAAATTTCAGCATGGAGTGTATTCGACCCCGCCATACAGCGTATAAATTCGCAATCCGACATGCGATTACCCATCTGCATGTCGTCTTTGGATCTCAGGAAAAGGGTGAGAGCCAAGGGCCGGATTTGAACCGGTAGTTCACATGCCGTAATTTAAAGGGGTGGGAGCCCCATGTACTGGTATGACCGATCCGGGCGATCAGATCGACACGCTCCGGGAGCGTATCCAGGATTCCGAAGAGATCAGCGAGGACGACAGGGCGGCACTGCTCGAGTTCAGTGACCAGCTCTTCTTGCTCCAGACCGAGTACAGCGACCACCGGCACCTCAAGCTCCTCCGGCACTGCACGCGGATGGCCGAACACGTCGGCGGGGTGGCCGACGCGCTGGACGACCGCGAGGCGACCGAAGAACTCGTTCGCTGGATCAACCGCACCTACGACAACGAGGAGACGAACCGGGACTACCGTGTCGCACTCAGCGTCTTCGGACGGCGAACGACCGACGAGAACGGCGACGAACCGCCCGAGAGCATCGAGTGGGTACCGTCCGGCACCTCGAACAACTACGACCCCGCGCCGAACCCCGGCGACATGCTCCACTGGGAGGAAGACGTTCTCCCGATGATCGAGGCGACGAACCACAGTCGGGACGCCGCGTTGATCGCCGTCGCGTGGGACTCCGGTGCGCGCAGCGGCGAGATCCGCAGTCTCACCATCGGCGACGTCGCCGACCACCGCCACGGCTACCAGCTTACCTTCCAGGGCAAGACCGGTCAGCGGACGGTCACGCTGATTCCGTCCGTTCCCTATCTCCAGCGGTGGCTCGCTGATCATCCCGCGCGGGACGATCCGAACGCGCCGCTGTGGTGCAAGCTGAACCGTGCCGAGGAGTTCTCCTACCGGATGTTCACGAAGATCCTCGAGGGCGCCGCCGAGGACGCGGACGTGAACAAGCCCGTCACGTTCACCAACTTCCGGAAGAGTTCCGCGAGTTATCTCGCCTCGCAGGGCATGAACCAGGCCCACATCGAGGATCACCACGGGTGGGTCCGCGGCAGCGACGTGGCGGCGCGCTACGTCAGCGTCTTCGGCGAGGACGCCGACCGCGAACTCGCGAAGATCCACGGCGCCGAAATCGACGAGGACGACGAGCCCGATCCCATCGCGCCGATGGACTGTCCACGTTGCGGGAAGGAGACTCCCCGCGAGAAGGACTTCTGTGTCTGGTGCGGCCAGGCGACCTCCCACGACGCCGTCGAGGAGATCAAGGCCGAAGAGCAGGACCTCCGGGACTCCATTCTGACCCTCATCAAGGAGGATCCCGACCTCCTCGACGACATCGAGAAAGCCCAAGAGGCGATGACGGTCTTCGAGAACCGGCCTGATCTCCTCGAAGACGCCGAACGATTCCGTGAAGCGCTGAGCGACAGTTGACATTCGGATTGCACCCGGCACTCGTACGCTGCACGAGTGGGTAAGATCGGGCGTGGTGGTTCCAGAGGTGCCAGAAGCGGCCAGTCGCAAAATCGGGTCTGTGAATTCAGAATAAAACAGGACTACTTTAGCCGCGCAACATGAATACACAGTGAGATGGATCGGCTCGTCTATTATCATCACCCACAGGCCGAAAATTTCTCTCTTACATTTAGCTCGGCGTCACCGGCGGAGATTCGTTCCCGGCGAGAGCAATCCGACGAGTCGACCAAGCTGATCGGGTATCCGTTCGAAACACCAGTGTATGTGCTCTATGAGGGGGATAAAGAGGTCGAATCAGCACACGAGATCGACTTCGATAGAAACTGGCTGACCGAACGAATTCGTACCCTCCCCCGTGCTGGAAAAGTCGTAACGTTCCGGTTAGTGGAGCTGCTGGAAGCCGCTGTAGATGTTCGAGAAGCGGATGAGTTTCGGCTCTACAAGGAGTTCGAGCCGCAAAAGATCCAACAGGCACTCGATCACGTGTCCTGGGGTGGACCACTTCCAAAGGTTGCTGGGGAAGTGATGTCGAACTTGATTCTCCGGCATTCCCTCCCAAATGCGAATCATCGTACCGGGATCGCGATGCTTCAATTCTGTATTGAAAGTGTGGAACCGGACTTCGCGATGCCACGAACTCACGTCGACGACAGCGCCTGGCGAGAGTGGGTTGACCCCTACATTGTCGATTCGAAGCGACTCATCACCGTCCGTCGAAACAACGTCCGATTCAAAACGCTCGCAGAGCTTGATGTCGACCTCGTCGAACGGAAAGATGGCATCCAAATCCGTTTGGCCGAATTCGAACTGGATATGCACTGGCGAGAAGCACTCTCGAAGTACGCTGGGCTGCACGAATCGCACTGTACGGAGTTCGCTCAGGCAGTCCTACAGCGTGCAGAGCGTGATGACCTGCTCGACCGTCAGGGGCCAACGAAACAAGAGTTCATCACGTATCTCGAGGACGGCCTCGTCGAACGAGACTTCAGAGAAATGTTCTAATCAGTCGCGAAGCTCTGCGACTGACTGACCGACCTCGCGAACGTGTTCACTCCGCTCGAGGTCGAGTTCCTCGGCGAGGTAGTCGACTGTCTCTTCGAGGCTCATACTGGAATAGAGTCCATCGAGTAGTATAAACCTAGTGCTGGGCCTTGAGAACGATGAATGAGGGTCGAAGATCAGAGCGCGACAACTCACATCAAGTCAGTACTTCGCGACCTGTCTCCAGTTCCTCGACGACCTGATCGAGTTCCGGATCGGACAGCCCACGAATGAGCAGTGCGGCCGCGTAGGCCCGGATCTCGATGCTGCTACCGTGCCGAAGGATGTACTCGAGCTGTTCGCGGTTCTCCCGGGCGTACTTCCGGGTCGATTCCGGCACATCACCGGTCACGAGGCGTTCACCTCGATTGGGTCGATCCTGTCGCCGGTCTCCGGGTCTCGCAGGGAGTCGAACTCGGGGTTTGCGCCGTGGAGACGACTACAGTCGTGACACCAGTAGTGGCCGTTCGACCGCGTCCACGCGGTGTGGCCGTTCGGACAGACTGGTCGATCGAAGCCGTCCCCGAACACAGGGTCGTTTCGGGACATTGCAAATCAACGAGGGACTGCCAGAAACGTAAGCAAAGGCGCGCTACTTCCGGAATTTCACGAGTTCGCTGATTAGGGATTTTCGCGAGACAGCCGACGGAATGGCACCCGTCGCCTATGCTTAGGATACCTGATGGAGAAGATGGATCAGACCGACGCGCTGATTTCTGTCGTCGCGAGCAACCGTGCGAGCAAGGACAGGTCCTCGCGATAGTCGAGCGGATCGAGCCAGCGATCGGGGAGTGACTCCGCCCCGAATCGAGCGCCGGCGACAGCACCAGCCACGGCACCAATCGTGTCCGTATCGCCACCGCGATTCACGGCCGACACGATCGCCGCTTCGGCCGAGTCCGCTGTCAACGCGTCGTATAGCGCCGTCTGCAGCGTGTGGACGACGTAGCCGCTGGTTTCGAGGTCGGTGTCGTCGATCAAATCCGGGACCAACCGAAGCGTCTCGACCAGTTCGTCCGGCGCCTCTCCATCGACACGAGCGAGCGCGTCACCGAACGGATCGTCCTCGCCGCGGAGATAGCCGGCGATCGTCTCGTTCAATATGGCACAGCCGTACTGACATCGCGGGTCGTGATGGGTGATCGCCGAGGATTGCTTGCTCACCCTGGCGAGCGTGTCGGGGTCGTCGGCGAAGGCAATCGCGTGGGGCGCACACCGCATGACGCTCCCGTTCCCGGCGTTCGATCCTTCGGCGCGGTGTTGCCAGACCTCCTGGCCGGCCGACCGCCAGTCCGTCCCGTGGCTGTACTCCCGGAGCGCGTCGGCGGTCATCAACCCGATGTCGAACGGGTCGTCTTCGAACCACTCCAGAAACCGGTCGGCGATATCCTGGCCGTCGAAGCGTTCGTTCTCGACGAGACTCCGTGCGATCCGAAGGGCCAGTTCGGTATCGTCGGTGACGGTCCCCGCTGGCTTGCCGTGCGTGCCGTCTGCGAGCATCTCCGTGACAGTGCCGTGCTGTCGAGCGATCTCGTCGCAAGGTGTGAATTCGAGCGGTCGTCCGAGTGCGTCACCGCAGGCCAACCCGAGGAGAACGCCTTCGGCAGCGTCGGTCGAAACCATGCGCGAACCCACGATCACCAGTCCGTTAAACCCACTCCCACTCGGCAACTCCGATCCCGCCGTCGCCGTATCATTGATTCCCTGGCTCTCGTTCGTGGATCGTCGTTGCCTCCGTGAAGTGGATCTCTCGATCACCGTTGTACTCGCTGACTTCGACCTCGTCGAAGACGTACGTCGCTCCCTCCGCCACGACTGGCGGGTCAGTTCGCTCCCACGAGACGAACTTAATTCTGCCACTCTCGTCTTCGAGCAAGCCCGCCTGTGCCTGACTTTCGTGCGGGTCGTCCCACAGCGTGGCCACCGTCGCAGTGATGCGCACTCGGTCGCCGACCTCACCGGGATCGACGACGCTCTCACTCCGCGCGAGGTACGCATCGATTTCGTCGAGAAACCCGGACTCCTCGCCCGCCTTCGTCAGCAGATCGAGCGTCGCTTCCGAGCGTGTCAGGGCGACGTAGAAGAGGCGGCGCTCCTCGGCGTCGGTGTTCGCCGAGACATCACGGACGGGGTTCAGCAGTTCGTTGTTGCGGACGTCGGGTGCAAATCCGTCCTCGCCCCGAGCAACGTGGAGGAGGATGACGTGCGGTGCCTCGCGCCCTTTCGCCTGGTGGGCGGAGAAGACCGACACGCCAGCGCCGCTCCCAGCCGGTGCACCGTCGGGCCGATATCGGTCGCCGTCTGCTTTGCCGTCGTAGGGAATGCTCCGCGCTTCGAGCGCCTCTTTGACCTGATCGACGAACGGCGCCCCACTATCGTATCGCGAGAGGATCATTACGTCCTCTGGATCACTGTCCTCGTTCAGGTACTGCTCGACGAGAGTCGCCGCGTACTCGCCGACCCGGTCCGCATACTGCCACTCGTCGTACCCGTCGAGCACGTGGAGCCGTGGTGTCGTCTCCCGGCCACTGCAGGCCACGGGACTTTTCTCGATCTGCGTGGGATTGTTCGCGATCAGGTCCGTGCTCGCCTCCAGGACGGTTGCCGGGCAGCGATAGGTCTCGCGGAGTTCGGTGATCGCTGCCGGCCCGAAGTACTCCTCGAAGTCCACGAAATACTCGACGACAGCGCCACGGAACGCGTAGATGCTCTGCCAGTCATCGCCGACGCAGAAGAGGTGCGGTGCGTCGGGACCGTCGGTCAGCGCGTCGAGCAGTCTGATCTGACTGATCGCGACGTCCTGGAACTCGTCGACGAGGACGTGCTCGAACTGCGACTGGAAGCGGTCCGGGTCCTCGCGAACGGCCGCGACGGCGTCGTAGATCATGTCGTCGAAGTCCACGAGACCGTTCCGTCGCTTCCAGTCTTCGTACTCCTCGAGGAGGATGGACCCACAGACACCGAAGTGATACTCGCGGGGATCGTGCCGCGACAGATCGGCTCGGATCTCGTCGGGATCGGTATCGAAGGTCCCGGCGTTGTCGATGAACTTCGCGAAGAGTCCGATGAGGTGTTGCTCTCGCTCGTGGTCGTCGAGAGCGTGATCGACGAGGTCGTCGAAGCTCATCGGATCCAGTCGGACGCCATGTCTCGCGAGGCGATGGGTGAGGGCCTTCTCCAGAGTGCCGGCCCAGTATTCGAAATCGTAGGTTTCGACCAGGGTGTGGCCACTCGACGCGAACTGCTGGCGTGCCCACGCGAGTTTCTCGCGGTACTCCTCGCTGGTCCAGGCAAACCACGGCGCGACGGCACCGTTCTCGTCGATCCCCCAGTGTTCGATGGTAATGTCGTATTCGGGCAGAGAGAAATCCGGACTGTAAACGTCCCTGTCCTCGCCCGTCTCGGCCCATTCGGCGATCGCCTCGTACTGATACTCGACGCCGTGCGTGAACAGGAAGTCCGCGATGGCCTTCTCGGCCTGCGATGCGACCGTTTCGCCGGCGAGCGTCTCGTAGGACCGTTCGGACCGGGCCCGGACGTACTCGGCTCGCGATTCGTGATCGTTGGGGACCGGCGTCTCGGTCGAGTAGTGGGTCAGAAACTGGCGATAGTGCCGGGCGAACGCGGCATCGTCCCCATCGAGTTTGTCGCGGATCCGTTCCTCGACGAAGTTTCGACGGTCGCGATCGTCGATCGTCGAGCGATGCCCGTCCGTGGCCTGGCGTGCGATCCCATTTGCGAAACTGTGGAAGGTTTCCACGGTGACCTCGGTAATGCCGAAGCGCTCGTCGAGGCGCTTCTGAATCTCGTCTCTGGCGTTTCGGGTGAGTGTGACGGCGGCAATCCGATCCGGATCGACACCGCGTTCGATCTGGTAGGCGATCCGGTGCGTGAGGACGAGTGTCTTGCCGGTCCCCGCACCGGCGATGACCTGATTGTACTCATCGTTCCGGACGACCGCTTTTCGCTGGTCGCGATTCAGGTCGTGGTCTGCCTCGTCGATATCCGTGAAGAGGTTCTCGTACTGCTCCAGCTGTCGCTCCACGAACTCCTCGTTGTATCCGTCGAGACGTGCAGTGATTCCCTGTAGCTCCGATCTGATCGAGTCCAACCGATCGCGGTCGTTGCTCGAATAGGGGAACGGCCACGTCGTCGATCGAAGTTCGTCGTACTCGTCGATCGCACGCTGAAGGCTTTCGGAGAACCCGCGTCGTTCCCGCGTCGTCAAGTAGTGTTCACCGTCGAGAAGCGCCGTTTGTTCCTCGTTCAGAGAAGCGAGTTCGTCTTCGAGAGTCGCAAGTGCTGATTCGAATTTGCGGCGTCGTTCGTCCGGATCGCCGAGCCACAATCGAACGAGGGGATCGGGGGCATACCGACGGAACAGACGAACCGGCAGTGACGGCTCATCGACCGATTCGATTTCGTTTGTCCCGACGGTTCCCATAGGGCAATTTCTCTCGACGATCCTAAATAAACATCCGGCACGTCGGCGACCGGCCTTGCTCTGCATCAGGAGAGGTCTGTCATAGGACTGTTTACAATATTTTGTGTTCTATGAGTGGGAGTGAAACAGGCGCTCAGTAGATGGCCGTGTGGACTATCGGGATATTTACCATTTTATATATTCGGCTACCAGTGTATGATACAAAGCACAAATACTCCACCCTCGTTTCAAATCATTCTTTTAAAAATACGCCAGGATAAGTCCAGCTATTCGTCCAACGGCTCCTGACCGATCTTGTCCCCATCCTGGTACGCCGACGCGTGGGCGGCCTGCGGGTTGTCTTTTGGTACCGTGATGTGTTCTTCGAAATCGTCGGTGTTAGCCGTGAACTGGATGTGTTCGTTCGGATTCTCCTTGTACAGCGTACCATCGGAGAGCAACCGGTCAGCGTCCCGAATCTGGCCTTGAGTGAAACCGGGGGCGGGTTCGTTTACTGGGTCAATGCTCATGGGCCGATTCACCCATCATTGGGTATGTGATTCAAAAGTATAAATTTAACGCCGCTCTTATCTGGTAATCCCCAGAGTATGCTATATTATTTGTGTTTCTTTGTATATACTCACGAGTTCATTAAACGCTTCACGGGTATCGCCTTCAGGATGCTCGACCTGCCGTTTTAATTCAAGAACTCTGTCGAGAGACGAACCTGGCATTATTTCGAGTTCTGATACCAAGTCTGGTAGTTCTTGGGGAGGAACGTGACGGTAGCCCTTCTCAGCAGTTTTTATATATGCTTCATAGATTATTGCCTGAGCAGTGCTCTCTGCCGCTCTATAGATATTAACTTCAGCAATATTTTCGATAAACTCTGAGTCTGGGTCTGCTGTCGTAACCGCTTTGCGGAGATCGGCTTCGATCTTCTCATCGAGCGTCAGCGGTTCCATTGACTGTACCATTGTAACTATATATGGGTCATATTGGTCAATACGGTGTAAAATATCTTCCAGACTGTAATGGACGACATCAACTGGCCATCCAGCATCTATCTCCTCCGAAAGTTCCTTCCCAACGACCTCTACGTTAACGTCATCAATGACTACAATATCCAAGTCACTCATTTTGTTGCCTGTACCCTGAATACGGGATCCAGTCGCAAACGCTGAAATGGACTCTTCCCGGAGGTATTTCTCCACTTTCTCAAGTTCCCTTTCCAGTTTCACCATTTTATCCATATTTTCACAAACAGTGGTAAGAGTCTTGCTCCAGTTCATTTGGAAGATTAACTACGGCGATGCGACGGGTATTATAATATGAGAACGCTGAGCAGGCCGTTATAGAGCTTTTCTATGGGAGATACATCCTCTTTATCGGCCACGCGGGTCATAATAGAAATCGGCTAGATATCGGAATATCAAGACATCCTTTCTATATTTCTCACACTCTTACACTCGATATCGGGTAGGGAACGTTTCTATGATGGGTTATCAGGAGATTTGTCCTTCGAGAAATTCGAGTAACGCGTCGATATCGTCACTCGACGCCGCAGACTGGCCGAATAGACTCTTGAACCGGTGGTCGAGACCGCCCTCCGCGATGAACTCCCGTGCGTCTTCGAGTTGCGCCTGCAAGGCGCCCGGGTCGCCACGGTGGATGTGCGTTTCGACGATATCGAGGTCGATTTCCGGAACGGCAGCCAGTACGTCTGCGAGATCCGTCGGGCGTGCGCTGTGTAGTTTCGCGGCGACCAGAATCTCGCCATCTGCCGTGCGCGCCGTCGTCGATTTCGACCCACCGGAGATCGCTCGCTCGGTGCTGTGATCGCGGAGATACGCGAGCGACCACTCCGCGTCGGTCTGCCGACAGCCAAGGCCGTTCACCAGCACGTCGACGCCGACGGGATGGACGAGGTCCTCGGAGCGCTCGAACAGTTCGATTTCTCGATCGTAGATGGTCTCCTCGGGCGGGACTTCGAGGGCGTCCTGGCGCTCGAAGTGATGGGCTTCGAGAAACGCGACGACATCGTCGTATTCGTCGGGAGCGATGACGAGATCCAGATCAGTCGAGAAGCGCGTTTCGAACTGGCTGACGGCATACCCGCCGACGAGCACGAAGTCGATGTCCGACTCCTGGAGGTCCTCAAGCACCTCGATCAGGGCCTCGCTGCGTTCTTCCTGGCTCATGCTGGCTCCATCCGGTAGTCCGCGTCGCTGTCGACCTCGTCGTACATGCGATCGAGCATGGATAAGGCCGACTGGAACGTGGCGTAGTATTCCCGGGCGAATTCGACCGTCTCGTCCAGCGTGATGACCGGACGGCCGTCGACCGATTCCGCGTCGATCGAGTCACGAGATTCGACGACGACCTGGAGTGGGCCGTCGATATTCTCGCGCGGTTGTCGCTCGCGGGAGACGGGGATATCGAACTGGTCGAAAAATCGCTCCCAGCCTTCGAAGTCGGATTCCTCGACGGCGATGAAGAGGGGATAATCGTCTGGTTCGCGCGCGACCTGGTAACCGCCACGCGTCCAGACGTACACCGCGTCGATCCCGGTGAACGCGAAGTCCATATTGGCGAACTGCGGGAGGACGTAGGCCTCGGAAATTGACGGTGGTGAGACGCCTGCCGAGGCCGCGAGCAGTTGCAGTCCAGCGTCTCGGACCCCGTCGTCGAGGACAGTGAGTCCGTCGTCGTATTCAACGTAGCCCTCGGCTTCCAGACGATCGACGGTCCGGCGGATCGTCTCGCGGTTCTCGTCGATCTTCCGTGCGACGCCGACGATCGTATCGCCCGGATCGATCGCGAGCAACGTCTTCAGCTCCTTTTCGCCGCATGCAGTATACATCTGTCTTCTTATGGTTGCACATAGATGTGCAAGAGTAAAGTATCTTATCGTCGGGCCGTGATTGGCCGTCATGCTCGGATCCAGGCTTCGCCTGCTGGTTATAGCAATCACGACGGACTCGGCGGTGCCAGACTCCGATAGCGGCGGTCCTGCGTCGATCCTTCGGCCGCGACCAGGTTGTACCGCACCATCTTCTTGAGATAGCTCCGAACGGTTCGATCGGATTTCGGATTGTCGACGCGAGACCGGTACTCCGGATACAGATCGCCGGGGGCGATCGACTCGTGCTCCTCGATGATCTCGTAGATCACCTGCTGATGCTCCGATAGCGCGTCCAGATTCTTCTGGCGGAGTTCCTCGCGGGCGTCGGGGACAGCCTGCTTCACGTGGTCGGTCGTGATCTGCTCGGCACCGTCTCGATCGGCCTGTCGCGCGGCAAGTTTGAGCGTCGCGATCGCGACGCGGGCGTCCCCGCCAGCCTCGTCGGCGATCGCCTCGAGTTGCTCCTGTGAAATCGCGTCGTGCGTGAGCGCCCGGTCGGCCCGCTCGCGGAGGATGTCGACGAGTTCGTCGGTCGTGTACGCGTGAAAGCGGATACGCTCGGCACTGCGAAGGCGGCTCGCCAGGCGTTCGTCCACCTCGGCGAGGAGTTCCTCGACGTCGTTCACGATCAGGACCAGCGAGAACGACTGCAAGCCAAGCAGTTCGTAGAGGACCTTCCGGTCCGCGAGCTGGTCGACCTCGTCGAGGATGACGACACAGGGTGGGCCGTCGTGATCGCGAAGACGGTCGAACAGTACGTCACGCGGCGTTGACTGGCGATGGATATCGACGGTACTCGTGACTTCGTCGAGGATTCGGAAGAGTACCTGGAAACGCGAGTGGTCGTTCCAGCAGTTGACGTAGATGGATTCGACATCGAGATTTTCTTCTTTCAGCTGTTCGACGGTGTACTTCGAAATGCACGTCTTGCCTGACCCCGAGGGGCCACTGATGAACGCCGTGTCGGCGGGGCGACCGTCTGCGAGTGGCTGGAGGACACTTGATAAGTGGTTGATCTCCGGATCGCGGTGGACCACCTCTCGGGGAACGAACTCCTCCCGGAGGAAGCGGGCGTCTCTGAGCATATTCGTTCGTTAATCAGCCGACATATTAAATGGCGGAGGGGCAATTCCGGAATTTCCAGAAAGAGTACCATGCTACTGGTTCGAATGAGGTCCTGGCTTGGTCAGGTCGCGAACTCATCCCGAAATGTATCGTCAGAAACGCCAAATTTGTTCTCGATCGCTATAAGATCAGATATCAAATATTTTAACAAGGCTCAATTACATGGAATTAGTCTGATCTTGGCCGTTGGCCAGTAGTGAGGATGGGATGGTAACTCCCAGGATAAGTGTCATATTCCTATTACTGCAATCGCAGTCAGTACCTTTTGAAGATCTAGATAGAGTCGAGTATGTGATGAACGGACATTCCGATCAATATCGATGGAAACTACCGAAGGTTGAACTCGTCGATCACAGCACTGTAAAACTATATTGAGGAGAGTGAGGACTCCGTTACGTATATTTTCCGGGTCAATAGTGTCTTGGTAAGTGCATACACAACCCCCACAGCGGCTGATTTTAGCACGATAAGCTACTTACGACATCTCTGCAAACCATGATTCAATGAGTCAAAGTGATTTCCAGACCGCTGGCGTTCGATATGTTGCGAGTGAAATAGAACGAATGGGCGATAGTCTCAGTCTTTCCGAATCCGTTGTCAAACAAGCTCTTCGCATATATCATCAAATAATTGAAGAGGATATCACATACAGTCGACTTGATGATCTCAGTGCCACATGTGTGTACGCCACGGTGCGATTACATCAGGACTGCGGAGCAACGTTCCGAGATGTCGCGGGTGAAGCTCGAATCAAAGATAAGCGATTACAAACGGTGTCAACGCGAATTCTAAACGAAGCTGGCGTTCCGTTGCCACCACCGCGGCCTGAGATTACGCTCAAAAGGACAGCTGAAGAGCTTCCGATTGATGAGGAGATGGATATCCTTCTTGATATTGTGGATTCCTTATCTGGTCGATTAGAGAACCTCGCTCCGACAACAATTGCAGCGAGTACAATTTTTGCGGGTCAATATCTAAACGATTGTTCTTATGAACTCACACAGAGCAAGGTGTCTGACGTTGTGGGCCCGAGCGAAGTGACGATCCGAACCGAGTACACAAAAATACTTAGACACATATACCACGAGACAGAATACACAATAGAGAACCACCGATTCGAAGATGCCGAACACGGAATTGCCGTGCTCAAATCTGAGTTCGACCTTTCACCTGCAGTCGTGGCAGAAGCAAAATCGGTTCTTGAAGGACATTCCGAATTGGTCGACGAAAACAGTAGTACGGAGGCTGGAGTCTGTGCCGCTGTGTTGGAAGCGAACCAACGAGTGGATGATAACCATCCTGACCTGACACGTGATGACCTGACAGATATAATCTCTGTGACCAACCATACAATCAATGAATATCGAGAGGTTCTGAGGTGAACAAACATGATGGAAGAATCTGTGGTCTCGCCGGAGCGTTGTGCGACAATCCGACGTGAATACTCTCAGCAAACCGGGTTTGATCCATTGGTGGAGGAGCTAGATATCGAGAAACAGGAACTCCGCCACCACCTATACGGAGACTGTAGTCACGATATCGCAATTGAACCAATCGACCCGCCGGTCAGTCATCAATTAGATGCTGATCAGTGCCAGGAGATCCGAAACCTATTCGCAGATGGTTTCGATACGGAGACCTTAGAGCAACGGTTCGAGACACGATGGCGGCCAATTGCTCGTCATCTCACCGGTGAGTGCTCACATAATAACGATGCGCCCACGGTGGCTCGGAGCGAAATCAGTGATCGGGAGCCGATTTCGGAAACTGACTGTGCCGTGCTCCGCGAGCGGTTCTTCGACGACGAAGAACGAAGCATTATGGATGTTGCACGGGATGTTCGGTGGAGCTATGAGGCCGTTGTTCAACACGTCAACGGAAACTGTTCTCACGATATTACTACGAGCTCTCGATCAACTGAGGAACGGGGAGGTAATCTAACCAAAGAGGATTGCCAGAACGTTCGAGAACTATGGGCTCAGGATCCCGAAATGACACTCGAAAAAGTTGCATCGGAGATCGAAAGATCAGAAGCGACCGTTGAAAAGCATATCAAACGGGCTTGTTCTCATTCTTCGGATGAATTGTTGATCGACGAAATGCAAATATTTGACTCAATATTGACAGACGAGGATGAGCAGGTTAGCGATTCGCAGGCTATACTAGATGCCGCTAATTCTTCGAATATTGACTCTGAAGAGTTCGTAGACGACGTGATTACCCCGGATTCAGTCGAAACGACTATTAGTCGGACAGTCCGCAACACGACACTCGTCAAAGAATTAAAAGGAGCATACGATTACGAGTGTCAGGTCTGCGATAGTCCCCGGTATCAGGGTCCAGATAAACGCTACGCAGAGGGACATCATATCAAGCCGCTGGGTGAGCCGCATAACGGACCAGACACGCCAAGTAATATCTTGGTTCTATGTCCGAATCATCATGCAGACTTTGATTACGGTTTGATAGAGATTGATCCCGGGACTTATGAGATACATCATGAATATGATGATACTGTTCACGGTAGTACTCTGACTGTCGATGGGGAACACGATTTGGACCCTGAGAAATTAAGCTACCATAGTCAACGGATCTCCGAAGTCACCCGCTGAATAATTTAATCCCAAAAATGGATAGTGGCGGCCAAATCTATAGCAATATAATGGGGGGTTGTGATGTCGGTATCAACTGATCTTCTCGAGCGTTGTTGGGAGCATCCATCGTCACTCGATTACGAGGATACCGACCGCCTCGTCAAAGTCTTGAAAGGGAGTGACAGTGAGACACGACGGACGATTGCGAAAGCACTGTGTGAAGTGTCGAAGGAAAATCGCGAAGCCGTTCAGCCGATCGTGGGTAATATCTTCGCATTCCTCCGGGAAAGCAATGCTGACGACCAGATTCGGATTGATCTCACTCGAGCAATCAGCGAAGGGACAGCGGCCGACCCGGAGCGGTTCGACCATGGCGACCTTCGCACTCTCAAGCAGCTACTCCTTGATGACAACCGCTGGGTCCGTCATAGTGCTGCGTGGACGACCGAACTCGTCGCATTCGGCCGGTCTAGTAAAATATTCATTTGGGAAGAAATGTTGTCTGACCTGCTTCGGGACCCTCACCCGTCTGTTAGAAAGCATTGCTGTCGTGCGCTTGCTCATCTCGAACGAGTGGGTGGCTTGGATTCGAGTCATGTTGACACTGTATGTCTTCTTCTCACTGACGACGAACCGGAGGTGCGGACAGCTGCGACGATAGCACTCGGTGCAATCGGATCGGAAGCCGCTATCGAAACGCTTCGAACCCATGAAGATCCTGACGCGGACGTTGCCATCGACACACAGCATGCTCTGCGAGAAGCTACGTTCCCTCGTCACACAGTCACTCGATGGGGTGCTGACTTTACCTCTCTCCAGGTGGGCGACTGGATATCGATCAGGACGAAGGCACCCGTCCGGACAGGACATCTCCGCGGGAAAGTGATTGACGTTGGCACCAGCGATACTCGTACTGTGACTGCGAAGAACCCCTATGAGGGGTACTCGTTTACTCTAGTGCAGCAGAACTCCTCAATCAGGTGGACGATGGACGACCGCCGAACGTCTGATTCACTTCACTCTCTGGTGACCGGCTTGGGCCGAGTCCATCCGATACAGATCTCGCTTATGTACGCTGTTGAGGGTGACAAAATGACTGTCGACTTCGGTGCGGATACTCGCACGTTCGATATCATCACCGTCGACTCTGGAGCTGAGAATTTCTGTGTTGTCGGCACTGATGGCGAATGGACCGTCACATTCCGGCTTTCAGGGACTGCCCCATTTGTGACCAGTCAAAATGATGGCCACAGGCTTCCAATAGCTGGTATCGAACTACGGGCTTTTGATATCGATAAATCAACAGTTGGGTGAAGCGTGGGTAGAAAACATTTCGACCCTTGAAGTTTGAAGGTCATTCAGTTCCGTATCGTGTACGTATATGGGGTGTGAGAGCAATGGCGGTCATCATTAGCGCGCAAGAACAGGGGGAATCGCACAAGCTGGTTGAGCAGGGTGTCGTTATCGACGGGAAGTACTACGGAAACGAAGATGGGAAAACAATGGTCCCTATCGTCGACCTTGATGAGATTGATGAACGGCGCTTGGCTGGATCGCTGAACAGCCACTACGTCAACGCCACGATAGTCCCAGATGAGGAAGTCGATATCGACAGATTTCGACAAATGGATTGAGACTCAATCTGGTGTTTCTGAGCTGTGTCACTTTTTATCTGCGAACAATCGTGCACGCTCCTGCATTAGGAATCCCTAGGGGATGGAAGCATTCTATCGGTGGACCGCCCTAGTTAGGGAAAATACAAAGAGCGCTATCAGGAAGGCCCCAAGAAACCCTTCAAAGACGGAAAGTAGACGGATCTCCCATGCTTTGACAATTGCCCCTGGGGCATGAACCAAGGTAATCAAAGATTCGGCACTGAAAATTAGATATCCGGTGCCAAGCGGCGCGTTTGAATACGGTGCGTTGGCAATCCCTAGAAATGATAGAATCCCATACAACGCTGCAAAGCCGACGGTTAGAAGCACTCCCAAAGAAAAGACTCGAGTAGGACTTTCTGAAAAGTTTGTTAGTCCCCATAATCGAAGTCCGGCGTGCTTCAACCAACTATTTCCATATATATTTTTCGTGGCTGGATGGTATCTCTTCGTGCGATATTCCATCTCTTTCTGGAAGAATTTTGCAGCAGCCAGGTTATCACCAATGTTGTTCGCACCTTGCTTGCCATACATATATGTCAATTCTAAATCGACAGGATCGAGATCTGATTGATGGCGATTTTCATTTGCATTTGTAAACCGATGCAATGTCCAGTTCCCTTCAAATGCCGTCCGATATGATGTGAAGTCAAATCCGGTAAACCGAGTTCGCACAAACTTCACATGATCAAGTGAGGACGGTTTGTAGGTATAATTTCCAAGCAAAAACGGTTCCCCCTCTAATTCTGTCTCATAGAAGGAGACGTCTCCCAGGTTTGCATCGACAAATTCGAAACGGATCGGGACTGATTGTGCCTGTCCCGGTTGGGCAAGTATCCCTGAAGATATTGACGTTTCCGCTGCGGTAACGGTGAAATAGTCTCCCTCAGAGGTCGTATACTGTGGTTTGAATTCGAGGCCCCCCTTGAACTTAGATTGGTTCAACTTGACACCGTCATATAATGTCACTAACTCAAGCCGCACTATACGAGCAAAGAAACTACCAGTGAAGTCAAGTTCCCCTTTGAATTTGACTTTTTCAAAGCTGAGTGTCTGATCGGCAAGCACCGAAGTAAAGTCCGCACTCCCCTCTATTTCTGTATTATCCGGAATCTGTTTTCGATCACCATCTCCAAAAGTAGTTAGTGACTTGAAATGACAATCCCTGAAATTCGCGTCCCCTCGAATATGTGCCCCGAGTAGTCCAAAAAATCCTTCAAACACTGTTTCGCTGCAATCAAATCTTGGAACGTCAATCTGACGTCCATAGAACGGGCCCTTAGCCAGTACACGTCGAAGATCTAAAGAGCCTTGTTTTCCTTTAATTTCAAGTTGGGAAAAAGTTGCTGTTTTCTCGAAAATGGTACTGTCACGCAATCTCACAGAATATGACGCCAAAATGCGAGCAAAGATTGCTCTCCCCTGAAACTGCACAGCCATCCCTTCAATTGTACTTTTGATGCGTGAACCATAGAAGGAGACTTCTTTTTCAAAGGTCGTGTTTCGAAGCTCTATTCCGCCCGTGAGTTCTGCACCTACTGCTGAGACGGGTATTTCGACGAGTGTGTCGTTGAAGTTGAGTTCACCAGAAATCGATGAAAACCGAAGATCTAACAATCCACCTGATTCACTCGAAACAATCGTGTCACTTAAGTCTAACTCGGGGAGATTCGCTCCAATTAGCGTTGCTTTCTCAGTTCTCTCTGTAGCAAGTTTCCGAGCTTGGTTAGCTACATATTCGTCTGAGATGTCGTCCCTTTCCCGTTCCTTCGATGTTAGATGAAATATGCATTTTTCCCGCCCCTCTACAGCCTCATGCGGACAGGACCACTCTTTCGGGAAGGATACATTACTATTTGAGTGGTCTGGTGCTTGCAGATCTCCTGTGGAAAATGTGCAAGAACTCATTAATAATCCTGGTTAGAAATGGTTTGTGGCATTGTCCCTGGGTAGCTGAGCATGAGGGTTCTGAGAGGTGCTACGAGATTTTGCTCCCTGGTATATCTGTGTGGACTCCCTCTCATTTCTCAACTTTTCGTTTTAGTTTGAGAATGAAATTTCCACCGAAGTTCAGTTCACACTTTCAGGAGAAGTTGCAATTCATACCTGCGCAACTGAACTTACCTGCATCCTAATAAAGTGCTGACAATAGTCTTGTAATAACTTAACCGTGTGTGCGGTTGAGCAGACATTCTGCAGAGGTCTGGTCGGTGTCCCGGATGACGATCTACCATCGCATTACGACGAATCCACATTGATTGAAGATCATGAAAAGTGGGAGGCGGTTCCGTCTGTCGCAGGTTCCACCTCAACATTCTCGAGGGCGTCCTGTGTCGGTGGCAGGTCGTCCACGATGGTTTTCTCTTGAGCTGCTGGAACGAACTCCCAGGACGGATAATGAGTCCACCCAGGAAGGGCGGATAGATCCACGTCATCGACGACAATATATTCGTTCGCTGCTGGGTAGAGATCCGCCAACATTCGGACGCGTTCCCGACGACTCGGCCGAGCACTAAACTTGTCCGACTCGCTATCGGCCCCTTCCACTTCAGAATACGATTCGACGATCTCTGCGATACCAGGAATCCCGGCCTCTCGTTTGAGTAGCTGATTCCCGATGGCGTAGACGATGTGATTAGTATGATGAGCCAGATATCCGACCCACTCCAGCGGGACCGCTTCCCTGTCTGGTTCCCGTGGCGGGTTGACATCTACTGTGTAGTCGCGATCGAACGCGAAGACAGTATTCTCGAAACCCTCACTCGGGTGGTGAAGATCTTGACCACGTTCGGGTGTTTCGATTCTCATGTTGATCATCTCTCGTCTGAGTAGTAGCAATGGGGTTGCATTTGTCCCAGTAGAACTTCCTGAATCGGCTTACTCACGACTCGTTTTCATATTTTACCCAAACGACTATCCCATCTAACAATCTACAATCATTTGTATGCTGACTCACATCACGTTCGTCTTGGACTCGTCTGGCTCCATGGAAAAGATAGCAGACGATACAAGAGGCGGCTTCAACAGATTTCTCAAAGACCAGCGAGACGAAGACGGCGAAGCAACTGTCACGCTATACGATTTCAACGACACCGTCGAACTGGTCTACCATGATCGGGCGATTGATGAGGCGGATAAACTGACAGAGGAGAATTACATACCTGGCGGTCGAACTGCGCTCCACGATGCCATCACTCGTGCGATCGATGAGACTGCCGATCGTATCGAAGCGATGGCCCCGGCGAACCAACCGGACAACGTTATCGTGGTCACACTCACGGACGGCAAGGAAAACGCTTCCGAGACACCACAAGACGCGGTTCGGGACCGAGTCGAGACCCGCCAAGAGGAGGGCTGGGAATTCTTGTTCATCGGTGCGAATCAGGACGCGGCACTAACAGCTGAGAAAGTCGGAATGGATGCTGATAGCTCTCTCAGCATGTCACATAGTGGCGAAGGGGCGAAGGAAGCCTACGAGTCTGCTTCCGAGAGTATCAGTCGAGCACGGCAGACCGGCGAGAGTAACGGCTTCACTGATGAAGACCGCCAACGGCAACGAGATATCGACGATGAAACGTAGGGAGACCTGTCTGTGGCGCTGTTTCGCGTAGGAGAAGAATCTGGGGGGAGAATATATACGGCCAAATTGAGACGATCCTGATATGGGCGCATCAGACTGCGCCGGCCGAATGTGCGATACACTCAAGGAGAAGTTCGATATTTGTGACGACCGTGCGTTACGGCTGACGACGCTGGTTCGTCTTCTTCGGGGCGAAGGGTACGAAGACGTCTTCGGTGAACATGGGGGTGAGCGCTGGGCCCGCCACAAGGAGCTGCTGATCGACAGGCTTGACGAGACTCTCGAAGATCAAGCTGGCGACACGATAGAAGCCCGCTGGAACAATCTGATGGATGATCTGGACTGCCAAGACCGAGCAGAGAAAGGGGTCTATCTCCTCCCATGGGATGAACACGACGCTGAAGACTGGCAAGATCCGGGTGTAACGGACTCTCGGCCCGAGTAGCTGAAACTAATCCTTGCTTCGGAGACCTTATGATCCAATTGGATCAGAACCAGACTCTCACATATTCGTAAGGGCGTTCCCTACCACTAATGCGACTCCTGATGCAGCGATACCCAAAGCCAGTAATCCATAATTCGCGATCGGGTTCGCCGCTCGGGCGACATCGTAGGAGTAGTGGTCGTCACGGACCGGGGCGTATGGTTCGACACCCATCGGCGTGAGAGCGTCTGCGGCGATGTGTGAGAGGATCGTGACCGTCCCGACCAGTAATCCGAACACGCCGAGCCCAATGGCTGTGAGGGTACCGTCGTTTGATCCGATTGCGACGCCAGCGAGACCAAGCCCGAGCCCGACAAGGGCTGCGAACCAGACTGTGTGGGTGAGCCCCCGATGGGTAATACCGGGGACGTGCTGGTCGTAATCCGGAACCATGGCGAGGAGACCGGCCCCGACTGCTCCGGCCATTGCGGCCCCCTCGAAGCCCACGACGAAGACGATGAACCCGACCGGCGCGTAGGCGAGCAAGGCAGCCCCGACATGGCCCTCTCGATGCACGTGTGGTAGTGGCACGGGACACCCCTTTTTTGTTACGTCAGGCAGGACTCAGAGTATGCCAGTTCAACGGGCTCGTTCTATCGACGATCTCTTCGAGGCGGTAGCGGGCTACGATCTCGTGTTGACGGTCGACGCGCCGCTCAGTCTTGCGCTCAATCGACGGCTGGACCACCCACGACTTGGCCGGTTCGCGGCCACACCACAGATGCTCGCGGCCGACGAGTTCCGACCGCAGGACCAACGACAGCTCTTTGTCGAAGTGATAGACAAGACGGCACTGCCCTGGAAGCAGGCCGCCCATCTGGTCGAGTTGATCCTCGGTTGTTGGGAGGAGACAGGTGATCGCCAAGCTATCCTCGAATACGATCGCTACGACACAACGGCGACGCGGGAGGTACTCGAGGTCATCGCGTCCGTCGCGAGTGCACACCGCGATCTCGACACCTACCGGATCGACGAGGACCGCGACGTCGCCGTCATCGGCGAATCCCAGTTCAGCGCGCTGGACCGGTCGATCCTGCCCGCCGAGTACGACACGATCGACCCGCTCACGAGCGAGGCCTTCGACCTGCCGGCGTTCCACAGCTTCGCGTCCCGGACGGCGATCGTCGAGGCGATCGTGGACAACGTGACGAGCGACAACGCCGACGACGTGGCGATCGTCATGGACCGCGGCGGGCCCTTCCCCGCGCTGATCGAATCGGCCCTCGAAGCGCGGGACATTCCCTTCTACGGTGGCCCCGGGTTCGCCGACAACGAGGGACTGCGAACGTTCCTCGAACTGCTCAGGTTAGCGCACGCCGATTCGAGAGCCCGCGTCGGGGACGTGCGACCGATCGCTCGCGGGCTCGGAATCGATTTCCCCGTCGACGACGAGGACAAACTCCTGGCTGAACTCGGCAGTCCGGCGGCCGAACCGATACAGGCGTTCTGTGCGAACGTCCCCGAGTGGACGTTCGGCGAAGCGATTCGGGAGTTCGAGGAGTTGTCGAATCAGACGCTGGACGCCGTTCGCGACGAACTCGGTGTGCTTGGATTGGTGGACGAACCGGTCACGGACGGCCGACTCGACGACCTCGAATTCTACCTCAGTGCATTCGACGTGCCGATCGATCGCGAGGACAGCGGCGTCCTGCTCGCCGACGCGAACACCTCGACCTACGTCGACCGGCCCGCCGTCTTCTATCTCGGACTGGATGCAGACTGGACCCACCAGGTCATCGATCGGCCGTGGATCGACACCGAACGGAAAGACCGTGAGCACCTCCGACAGTTCCAGCTCCTCCTCCAGAACGGTCGCGAACAGTATTATCTCGTTCAGGAGACCAGCGCCGGCGAACCAGTCCGGCCGTGTCTGTACTTCCACGACCTTCTGGACGACGACATCGAGACGTTCGACGATTTCGGGACGATCCCGCACACGTATCGGCGAGGAGATGGCTCGACCGGTTTCGAGCACGACCCGGTCAGCGCAGCGCCCGAGCCGATCGAGACGATCAGCCAGTCGAGTCTGTCCACGTTCGTCAACTGCCCGCGCGATTACTTCTTCGACCAGCTCGTCGAGCAACCCGATCGGGACTACTTCCGGAAGGGCAATTGCTATCACGACTTCGCCGAGTTCTACGTCAATCATCCCGACGTGATTGCCGACGCGGATCGAGCGGAGCTCGTCGATCTCTTTCTCGACGAACTCCGGCCGTTCGTCGATCAGGTTGATCGTGACGTCCTCGAAACGGAATTCGACGTGGGGCTCGAACTAATCGGACGATTCATCGACGAGAACCCGCCAGTCGAGCGTGACTACAGCGAGTACGAGGTGTTGCCCTTTGGGAATCTCGTCGCCGACTATTTCGATCACCCGATCGATTCACCGATCACCGAGCAGTGGTTCGAAAATCCGGAACTCGGCGGGAAAGGCAAGGTCGATCTCATTCACTCCCCGACGCAACTTCTCGATTACAAAAGCGGGTCGGCGAAATCCGCGTCACAGGTCGTGGATCGCTCGTCGATCGAGGAGATTCACGACAAGCCGGACTTCCAGGCGCTCCTCTATCTCGCCCATCACCGTCGGGTTCGTCGCGACGAGCCAATCGATTTCGTGTTCTATCACTTCCTGGATCTGGTCGACGACGCCATTACCGGGACCGCAGACATCGAGGACGCGCTCGTCCGCGTGACGTACTATCCTGAGACGTTCGACGAGTGGGCGGGCACGCAGACGGCCTTCGACGCACTCTGTGTGGGCGTTGCGGAAAGCAATAACCGACGGAAGACTCTCGAAAAGTTGGGATATGATGCGTATGCCCAGTTCCTCGACGGGCACGCGTTTCCCGACATCGACGAGAAGGACGCACTCCTCGATACAGAGTTTGCGGACGCGTTCGTCAGGTATGCTCGCGACCGCGTCGGCGAGTACAAGTACGTCACGTCGGGGATCGAGAGCGCACTCAAAACGCTGCTCGACCTGCGTGGCGAGAACTATTTCCGGGACGACGTCGAGGCATTCGAGCCGTTCCTCGACGAACAGATCGCCCTTATCAACGACTACCGCAAGTCGTCGTTCCCAGTCGGCGACCCCAATCTGGATCGCGTGACACATCGCGACCTCCTACTGACCGAGGAGGGTCGCGATGACTGAGCCGACGCCGAATGCCCGGCAGCGCGAGCTGATCGAGGCGACCGAGGGGATTCACGTCGTCGACGCCGGGGCGGGGACGGGCAAGACGTTCGCCATCACGCGCCGGTATGCGAACCTACTGAGTGAGGGTTACGAGCCCGACGACGTGCTGCTGGTCACCTTCACAAACAACGCCGCCACCGAGATGAAAGAGCGCGTCGTCGCGCGGTGTGACTACTCGATGTCCGCGCTCCGGGACGCGCCGATCAGCACGTTTCACAGCTTCTGTCACGACCTGCTCCTCGAATACGGGGCAGACGCGCCGTCGTACCTCGGGATCGACGACCAGATTACCGGCTCGACGAAGCTGCTCGAAAACGAGGTCATCGAGGCCGATCGCTTCCGGACCTTCCTCTCGCAGTTCGTCGACGCCCATCCCGAACACGAGGCCGTGTTCCGCGTGCTCAACGACCCGACATCGGTACTCGAGTTGATCAGAGAACTCGCCGCGAAGGGCGTCTTTCCCACCGTGGACGGGTGGTATCGTGACGGCGAGGCCGCTCTGGACGGGGATTTTGAGGCCTTCGAGGAGTTGTTCGCCGAAGCGAACGCACCGAACGAGGGGGCCAACGGCGCCACGCAGTCTGATCTACGGGACTCCCTGAGCGGCTTCGAGCGCGATCGCTGCTTCCTGCCGGACGCCCCCGGCGAGGGCGAGCTGCGAGACGGCTATCCCTCGATCGACGCGAAGTGGGCCGAAGAAGCGTTCGTGGAGGACCGCGAGGCGCTGAAGGACTTCGTCCACGACGTGTACGTCGAGTACATCCAGTTCGCGCTCCGGCGAAACTACCTCAACTTCAGCTTCCTCCAGCTGTTCGCTTTCGTCCTCCTCTGTGAGGATCACGCGCTCCGGGAGTCGATCGCCTTCGAGCAGGTGATGGTCGACGAGTTCCAGGATACCAGCGAGATCCAGTTCAAGCTCGCACTCTTGCTCGCCGGGACCGACAACCTCTGTGTCGTCGGCGACTGGAAACAGTCGATCTACGGCTTTCAGTACGCCGCCGTCGAGAACATTCGATCCTTCGAACGACGACTCCGGACGTACAAACGCGAACTCAACGGCGAGTACGAACGCGTCGGTTTTCCCGTCGAGGAGGTGACCACGATCCCCCTCCGGCGGAACTACCGCTCGACGCAGTTGATCCTGGACCTCTCACGGCACGCGCTGACGGTGCCCGCGACAGGGAGCGAGTCGATCGAGCGAACCGTCGACGACATCGACGGGCTCGAGGCCGACAGTGCGCGCGGGCACTCGACGATCGCGGCGTTCACGAGCGCGAGCGAACGCGAGGCGATCCTCGACCGGATCGAGACGATCGTCGGCAACGACGACTACGCCGTCGACGACGAGAACGGCGACCTTCGTACGCCGAGCTACGACGACATCGCGGTCCTCACCCGAACGCGACGCTTCGGGCGGGAGTTACAGACCACGGCCGACGAGTTCGGCGTCCCGGTCGCCTACGAGGGCGGCGTGAAGCTCTTCGAGACCGATCAGGCGATCCTGCTGCTCGCGTGGCTCCGGATTCTCGCCGACGAGGACTCGCGACGTGGCTGGGCGGTCGTCCTCGAACGGGCGGGCTACACGCTCGCAGAGGTCGAGCAGATTCTCGACGAGCGAGCGTATCCCGACGCGATGGTCTCGTTTCAGGAGGGACTCGCGGCGATGGAGTCGATCGGTGCGATCGTCCGGCAGATCTTCGAGCGGTACGGCTTTGCGGACGCCTCCGCGAGTTCGCTCGTCGCCCTCCTGCAGGACGTCTCGGACGGGACGACACGCAATCTCGGCGGGATGATCCGTTTCATCGAGCGGAGTCTGGACGCCGAGGCCACCCACGAGATCGACGACAACCCAGGCGGGGACTCCATCACCGTTCAGACGATCCACGCGGCCAAGGGACTCGAACATCCGATCGTGATCGTCGCGAATATCAATCGGTACAGCTTCCCGCCATCGGGCGGCGGCGACGATCGGATTCGTTTCGAGGATCCGATCGGCCTGCGCCAGACGAAACTGTCTTCAACGGCACACGGTCGGCCCCACCTCTACGACAACTGGCGGTATCGAGTGCTGTCGGCGTGTCTAGGTCGTGACTACGACGAGGAACGCCGTCTGCTCTACGTCGCGATGACGCGAGCACAGGATCACCTGCTGTTCTCGGCGGGCGTGGAGCCGAGTCCGCTGTTCGAGAACCTGCCGCTGGAGCCAGAGTCCGTCGAGCCGGAACTCAAGGAGTCCGGGATCGACCGTACCGAACAGACGCGATTGCAGGTGTCGATCCCGGAGCCCGACGTGCCGGCTGGCCAGTCGCCCCACGCCTTGATGGACGATCGCGTGTTCGAGGATCGTGAGGAGGGCCGTGGGATCGAGTTCGGGAATCGAGTTCACGAGTTCGCCGAGCGGTACGCTGCCGGCGAGGCTGTCGAGCCTGCGAGTGATGATGAACGGCGGGTGCGAGACTTCATTGACGGACTGGACGGAACGCTCCTCGTCGAAGAGGACGCGTACCTGCCGGTAGCGGTTGGAGAACAACAGGTGACGATCTCTGGCGTGATCGACTTGCTGCACGTGACTGAGGATCGTGTCGAGATCGTCGACTACAAGACCGATCTCACACGGGATGCCGTAGACGAATATCGGAAGCAACTCAGCGTCTACTATCACGTTGTACGACATATGTATCCTGATAGAGAAGTGTCGCCGGCGATTTTCTATACTGCTGAAGGCGATCGGCTGGAGATTGACCCCCGACCGATGGGGGAACTCTCGGGCCTGGTTTCGTCTAATGAAGAGTATTGAACCATGGAATATGGCGAAAAATCACAGATACATTAGCTCACTTTCGGATATATTGTTGTTCTATCGGATCCGCCGTCTTCAAGCGTCGAGTGGTAGGGACACGTTGATCACGCTGGTACTCTCCACCTCTCCGATATAGTAAATCTATGGAAAGGTCTGCAGCGTTGATCACTCCCAAAGCTGATTGCGAAAATCTCTACCTATCAGGGTCTTCTGATATCACGCCACCGAACGTCAACTATTCTTCCATTGTCCAATTGAACTCGGTAAAGTGTCGAGTCACGCCCGTCGCCAGTTGTCTTACCAGCGTCGTCTTTTAATATCTCAGTAATTTCCCCGGTTTGGCCGTGTAAGCGTTCAAAGTCAGGATCATTTTGATCCGGTATATCGAGACGGACATGGTCACCTACATCGAACGCACTCATCGAATGAGGGTCTGAACTACTTTGTGAAAATAATGGGGGTCAAGTCAAATTCCCTCTTGAAAAAGATTGATTGGGGCTCCATCAAAAAGACAAGGGTCGCTGGCTTGTTTCAAATATTAATCAAATCCATCATGCGGTCATTAAAATTATTACACAAAACTAAAATTCCTATCAAAAGGGGTTCCAATATTGTCTCGAGGGATATATACCTTTAAGTGTGTGCCATCAAATTGAAGAACAAATGAAGGGGTTCGTTAAAACGCCAGATCAGATTGCTGAGCGAATGGTAGAACTTCTTTTCGATACGTCCCCCCCTACCAAAGGAGATAGAATTCTTTTCCCTGGCGTAGGAGAAGGGCCATTTATTGAAGCGGTCCGCGATTACTGTCTTGACCACGGGCATCCTATTCCAGAGGGGATTGCTTGTGATACCCACAAAGGCCGACTTGAGAAGGCTCGTAGTCAGTTTGAGAATGCACCTGTTCAATTTGAAGTATTTGATTTCTTGGATAGTGAGCGCGATATTGGGGAATTCGATTATATTATCGGAAATCCGCCTTATGTTCCCATCACAGAAATCGACGAATCAAAGAAAGATAACTACCGCAACTGTTTCAAAACTGCGGCAGGCCGGTTTGATCTATATATTTTGTTTTTCGAGCGAGCTCTCAATTTGCTCAATGACGGAGGGAGGCTGGCATTTATCACCCCAGAAAAATTCGAATACACGGAGACAGCTAACGTTCTGCGGCAGCAATTTTCTTCATATCATTTACAGCGATTAGAGCACGTGAGTGAGGACTCGTTTCCGAGCCACACGACATACCCAACAATATCCATTGTTAGTAACACGCCTTCCAATGGGACGAAAGTAGTACCTCGACAGGGAAATACACG
This sequence comes from Halorhabdus utahensis DSM 12940, assembly GCF_000023945.1. Taxonomy (NCBI): domain Archaea; kingdom Methanobacteriati; phylum Methanobacteriota; class Halobacteria; order Halobacteriales; family Haloarculaceae; genus Halorhabdus; species Halorhabdus utahensis. Next base: position 1,719,632 of record NC_013158.1, on the reverse strand, counting down.
TGAGGTTTCCCTTCCATTTGATGGGTCCCGGTGGTCACAGCTGGTTCGAGATATTGATCCAGACCTTGATTTGACTGGTGTTTCATTGGGCGATATTACGGAGCGAATTAGCCCCGGAATGGCGACAGGAGCAGATTCTGTATTTGTATTTTCACAGGGGGAAGCACCTTCTGAGTTTGACCAGTGGAGTGTACCGACTATTTCGGGAAAAGAACTCGAGCAACAGTCGATTTCCAGAAGCGTTGATCCAACTGCAGAATTCCTTTGTCCGTATGATGACTCAGGTAACCTCATCGATGAATCGGATCTTGATACATTTGGCGAATGGCTCAATGACGTGCACCGGTCAAGACTAGAAGAAAGATCGTGCTTTCAGAAGGGGAGGCGAGAGTGGTATGCATGGCATGAAAACCCACCGATGGATCAGATGCTGCAGGAGAAAATTCTCTTTCGAGATATCACTGATAGTCCCCGATTCTGGTTAGATGAGCGAGGAGACATTGTTCCGCGCCATTCCGTGTATTATCTCATTCCGAAGGATAGCGTTGATATAGTAGAATTACAGTCATATCTAAATACGGATAAAGTCGAACGATGGCTGCGAGCTACCTGTGATCATGCTCGCAATGGCTACCTTCGACTCCAATCCAAGGTACTTGAAGATCTTCCAGTCCCAAAGCGCCTTTCCAGTAACCATCAAACTGAACTCACATCATCTAGTTCAGACAGCTTGACCGACAGTTCAAAGGTGAACGCAACTGAGCAAACGGACGATGACTGATTCAGACCACTTTTGTGAACTCCCGGGACAGGTCCTGAAGTTATTCCAGCAAGGAGATTACTCCGGCCAAGGACGCAAGCAAACCGACGTGATCTGCGAGGCAGTGGGAAGGGACATATTATCAAGGAGTGACATCCTGCTTGAAGCAGCTCGGGAAGGTGAGTTAGTCGCTGAACGAAATTATTCCCCGTCCGGACACAGTTTCTATCACGATGTTGATTACGTGATTGGTACTCCAACAGAGCCTCCACAACGACAGATATCGGGCGCAGCTGAACTAAATGCGGGAAGCGTTGATGATGTCTGGTTTGCCCTGAACGTTGAATCGCTCGTTTCTTCGGTGGGCAAAAATTGGATAAATCGTGGTAAAGAGATTCACTCCTTCTATCTTGGAGTCTATGATACCGCTCCACTTGCGGCGACTGGGAGTATTATTGTATTGAACGTTGGGGATCTGTCTCGGGACCCTGAAGAGATAATCAATGGATATCGGGAGTTCGAGTTTGCTGATGGGTCAATTGCACAGAGTTTAGATTCGCTCGCAATCATCCCGATCCGGTACGATGAGGAAGCACCGCAAGAGGCTGAATTGGAAACTGGTCTCCTCTCGGAGGAAGACCAGTTACACTACTCCTCATTTTCGGATCTACTTTCCGCAGCGCTTGAGCAACGATTCCAGGGGGAATTCCGAGTCTCCCCAGACAGCGTGAAAACAGTCCTTTCACGGCAAGAAAGCGAAGTTCTCGAATTCAAAGAACAGCTGCCGAATCACCGTGATAAAGTCGCTCAAGAAGTAGCCGCGCTCGCAAATAATGAAGGTGGGACCATTCTGATCGGTGTTGATGATTCCGGAACCCCAGTTGGTCTTGATTCTATCGATCAGGTGGAAGAAACGGTAGCGAATGTTCTGAGCAACGATCTCTCAAACGTCATCCGAGACATTGAGAAAGCTCGCGTCGATGGAACAGATATCCTTATCATCAACGTGGACCGAGCAATTGAAGTTCCGGTTGACGTTGACGGGACGTTCTTCGTACGAACCGGAACTACGACTGACAGACTGACGGGGCGAGAAATTCTGGATGGGTTCCCACGAGAAGTTGGACGGCATGACGGGATTTAGACCGTGTGGGCGGTATTGCCCGCTATATCTGCTCCCAGAGATCGGGGACTTCGCTTGGTGATGAGACGCTAAAATATCGATAATTCATCTGTAGCAACCTCTGGCGCTTTTCCTCGTCGCCTGCTCGGACGTGTTCTTTCTGATGGTCCGGGCCATCGACGAATACTGCAATGGGTTGTGGTCGTCCTGCAGACTCATAGAAAAAGTCGGCTTCAACTACTGGTTCTTCCCCGTCATATATCGTCTTTTGTGCCTCATCAGGAAGGGGATAGCCTTCGTCTCGGACACGTTCGAGGACATCGAGTTCTAAGCTAGATTCACAAGTACTCCTGAGATCCTGGTATCTCTCCTCGTCATAAGTGCGATCAATCGGATTCAGGGTCAACGACTGTGCTCCTCGAAGCCATGGCATGACTAACTCTCTATCGAACAGTGGATGTTCACGCTGATTATAGTAGGACATCAAGCACTCGTAACAGGCCCGCTCGCATCCATCGGGATCATTGGCGTGAAGTACATCAAGTGCCTCTCGAATTGCCCGAGCAAAGCGATTCTTCGTTGGATCAGTTAGATCGTGTAGCGCACCAGCACCGCCTTCACTTGTCTCGTGAATTACGATAGTAAGGTCGCCATGATCGCCTGGCGCTGGCTTAATGAAGGTCGAAAGCTCTTGTTCATCAAGATCGAATTCGACGAGAATTCCCTGATAAAGAGCTTCTTTAAGTGTGTGGAAGAAGGATTCCGACCGGTTTTCATCCACCTGGCCGGGTAAGGGCGTCGTCACGGTCACGGTATCATGTCCGCCCTCTGTGTAGAGTTCGATACCCTCGCGAACTGCGTCCTCGTCTGCATTCGCATAGCAGCCGTCGTCAACGTGGCCTTCGATCTGATTATAACTCGTGAGCCATCGGTTACACTCCGTACACAGGGCAAAGCCCTGAAGCTCGTCGTCGTCTCTGCCCCGGATTCCGGAATTGACCGTGACTATCCGCGCATTCGATTCATAAGTCACATGGGCTGAAACCCCATCGCCCGCAAGTTCGTACTCGGTCGCATTCCGGCGTTCATAGTATTGTTCGATGTCATAGCCTTCCCTCTGTCTCTCCTCGTCATCACTGGTGATGTTTTCCTCCGGGCGGGCCCGCTGGTCCGGGAGTTCCATTGCGTTCGGGTTCGTGTGAACTCCGTCGAACGTCTCTCCACAGGCCGGGCAGCCAGCCGCCTCTTGTGCATCATCACCCATCAGAATCGTCTCACAAGCAGGACAAACGATCTTATGGCGCGTAACCGGTTCGGCATCGCGAGTCTTCGGCCTGGCGTACTTGACGCCATGTCGTTCCCCGCGGTAGTACACGTGATTTCCGGGAGCGAATTCGCGGATCGCCTGTGCCTCGTCCCGCTGAATATCGTCTTCGAGCGTCGTGAATCCAAGTGTGCAGTTCGATCGAGGGAAGCCATAATTCGGTAGGAAACCCTGTGAGCGAAGATACTGGTAGGAGTAGAATCGCTTCCCTCCATCCCGCATGTTTTCCAGGCGACGTTCGATCGCGTCCCGCTCCTGCCGTTCAAGGTATTCCCCGCCTTCGGCACCGAGTTTCTTGTTCAACCGACGAAGTTCTCTGGTCAGCCGACTGTATTCAATTCGCCACGGATCGAAGGCTTCGTCAAAATTGCCAACGAACTCATCGACACGTTCCTCGATAAATTCGTCGGTGAACCAGTCAGTGTACTCCGTGTGTTGACGCTCTCTGCTGAAGGCTTGTTTGACGGCCTGGATGATTTCGTCACGGTTCGATTCTACCGCAGATTCCAAGTCGTCACGATAACTCCCATATAGCTCGTAACTGTTTTCGGTTGCTTTGATATCCAAGATCTGTTTGATCTTTCCCTGTAGCTTGAAGTCGATGACTTCGAGCACGAGGGCGTTGATATGTGCTTTCAGGAGATCTCGGTTGTTGAGGAGAAACGTCGGTGGTGAGATTTCACCAGCGATGATCCGCTCCGGACGTTGGTAGAAATACTGATCATGCGAAGCACGACCGAAGCCACTTCCACAGAATGTGGTCACAAGCGACGGTTGGTCCTGACGACCTGCTCGACCCGAGCGTTGGGCGTAATTGCTGGGATTCGGCGGCACGTTACGCATAAAGACGTTCGAAAGATCTCCGATATCGATCCCCAGCTCCATAGTCGGAGTGCATACAATCGTGTTCAGGTTCCCGTCCTCGCGGAACTGGGTCTCTAATTCCTTCCGAAGCTCTCCTTCGATCTGGCCACTGTGTTCGGCTGCGAAGATGTCCACCGCTTCGTCGAAGGAGAGGGTATACAGCTCGTGAAAGTACGAATCGCGGAGGTCGGTCTGCTCGGGCGTTACGTTTCCACAGCTACTGTTGAGGCACATCTCGAGACGATCTCGAGTAACGACGGTCTTACACTTCGGACAAACCGAAACATCACTCGGATCGTGCGGAACCAACTTAACGAGCCCGGAGTTGAGCATGTAGGCTTTGCGCCCGCGATAGATGGGCGCTTCCACCAGAAGGGGAAGCTCATCGGGATTGCTTAGGAGATCTCGAACTCCTTTAATGACCTCGACAGCTCGATCCGAATCGACATCTAGTGCCCTAGTCGTCCACTTGACGTGGCGAGATCGCCAGTGGGTAAACCGGTGAATTTGTTCAGTGCCACTTGTGTCTGCTGAGTCACTGAATCCTTCAGGGAACCTGAAGAATTGCTGCTTGTGAAACTGCGCATCGTCATCGAGATTGTTGATGACGTCCCTCCGGAAATCACCGAAGTTGGTGAAAATGTTGTGATTGAGCGCCGCAGTTCGCCGGAACAAGTCGAGGAATGCCTTACAATATTCGTGTCTGACAGCCGGGTCGGCGTCAGCTAATTCCGGCACGTCTTCCCAGGCTTCGTCGATTTCCGCGAGATCCTCGAGGTGCTCATACTCAACATCGATGAGACCGACGTCTTCGAGGCTCTGCTGACCACGTTGCTGGCTTTTCCTGAGTTCGAGCAGCGTATGGAACTCCAGATATCGGCTATATCTCCCCTTCTCGTCGTCAGGAACGCCGAACCGGGTAGTTTGGAGGCCATCAGGTAGTGCATCATTGCTATCTAAGACGTCGAAGGTACGGTTTCCGATATCAGCGAGGCTCACACGACCGTTTTCCTGCAACGCACCGTAGAGCGCACGGCGGAACTTCACCCGCTGATAGAGATTATTGAGGTGGGCAGCCTGCAATGCGGTGTCCTGTCGATTGTCGCTGAAGGCGATCGTCTTCTGTTGAGGGTCGGGCAATTCCTGCATCGTCGAGCCGATGAGGACGTCAGTCGCGGTCGATCGACCGACTGTCCCGAACTTGAACATCTTCGAGAGCTCCATCGCACGACCCATTCGCGTGTGACTTACCCCGCAGTTGCCACAGAAGAGGAACTCCGCCTCCGTCCACATTACCTGAATTCCTTGCGTGGCGAAACAACCACAATCGAGCTGTCCGCTCTCGAGGTGGCCGTCAGTCAGGCGATTATGTTGGGGACAGTAGGTAGCTGGTTCAGGAACTGCATCGACCCAGGTGTCCCTGAGGACATCGTCGTCATCGAACCAATCGGCCGGGAGCGGTGTCTCTTCCCGGTCCCACTCCCCTCGCATGACGTATCCTGCTGTCTCGTCGTCTTCGACACTGAGATCGCTCACCTCACGTGGCGCCAGGTGGCCATGGTCGTCACGGACTACAGTGTAGTATTCCTGGCCACAGGCGCGGCAGAAGGACAGCGGGAAGGCCTTGATATCCCGGTCGTATTCCCGAGCACAATGACGACACTGAAGGTCTCCAGCGTCGCTTAAATGGGGCTCTTCGTCCTCGAGCGTTTCCTCGGTGAGACACGCGACCAACCCAGAGCCCTGGCTAAAGAACGAGTGGAGTTTCGGCACGAAGATCGGTTGTTGGTCGCCTTGGACCTCCGTCGTTCCGACGGTGCCCGCAAGTAAGGCAGCTTGGAGTTCTCGACGAGCTTCATCAGCTGTCGCAGCAGGCCGGAAGTTCTCGCGGTATTCCTCAACGAGCGATTCTTCCGCTTGTTCGGCGGCTTCCCCGGACGGTTGGATCTGTTGACTCTGGGTGCTAAGCTGTTCGTCGAGGAAGGCAACGGTGGGGTGATCGAGGAGAACCTCTCCAATGGCTTTGGCGGATTTCGTTTCTTCCTTTCGGAGCGATCGCTCGGTGATCCGTTCTGCAAGTTTGGTCGCCTCATCCGCAGATCCATCGAACCGCTGGATGTCCGCCTGAGTTACTTCGACGCGTTCGGGGAGATTCGCATCCCCGGTCAGCTCGAGAGTATAGTGAGACTCGCCAATGACTCGGTCCGGATCGACGGGCGATCCGAAGATCCGTTCGGAGAACTCGGCAATCTCCTCGTCGGCGTCCAGGCCCTCCTCGCTCTGGACGGTCGCTGAGGTCCCGATGCAGGTCAGCCCTTCGCCCGCGCCAGTGTGCTCACGCAGTCGCCGGATGAGGGCCGCGACGTCGGCCCCCTGATGGCCGGTGTAGGTGTGGATCTCGTCGAGGACAAGGAACTCGAGGGCACCGTCGTGCTCAGGCGGGAAGAGTTCCTTATCCTGATGACGAGTCAGAATGTAGTCCAGCATCACGTAGTTGGTCATCAGGATGTCCGGCGGATCCTCGCGGAGTTCCTCCCGGGAGACGACCTCACAGTCGTACGGCTCGTCACGACCGAATTGATTGAGGAACTCCGCCTCGCTGTCGGGATCCGTGGGTGTGTCCCCCGTGTAGAGACCGAGCTTGAGACCAGACCCATCGAGTCGTTCGGCGAACTCCTCGTACTGCGAGTTCGCCAGGGCGTTCATCGGATAGACGATGACGGCCTTGATCCCCTCCTCGCCTCGGTCGATAGCCTCGAGGCAGTGGCTGACGATCGGGATGCCGAACGCGAAGCTCTTCCCCGACCCCGTGCCAGTTGAGACGATCGTGTTCCCCTCGCGAATCGATTCGATCGCTTCTGACTGGTGCTTGTACGGTTCGATCGGTTCACCGCTCTCGTCATCGAAGACATCGAGGACGCCGGAGTGGAGCGATCCTTCATCGACGAATTCGTGTAGGGATCGACCCGTCTGGAATCGCTCGTTCAGCTGGACGAACGGCTCCTTCCAGAGAACCTTGCCAGTGTTGATCCGCTCGTCGATCCAGGCTTCAATCGTATCGTCGTCGACGTTCTGGAACGTCTCGACGTAATCCCGATACGAGGTTTGGACTTCGTCGAGTGCGTCGAAAGGATTGAGACGGGTGGCCATACTCTTTCATGAGACCACTGATTAAAAATACTGATTGAGTAGAATTCAAATGGGACTAGCGCTGCTAGTTTTCACCATAGGAACAGTTATAAGCTATCCAATCTCTTTGGCTTTATAATACTGATCAGGCAATGTCCAAGCGATTCCCCTCATTGACCGGGATACAATTTGCGTTATGTCGTTTTCTTCAGTGAATATCTCCGATGGGGCCGTATCATCATCTATTTCATCTATTTCTTCTTGTTCCCGGAGCGTCTCTAAAAATTCAATGTACTGAGATATACTGTACAGTGCAACACCTTGTTTAAATGCCATTCTTATTTCTGCCTTTTCAGAACTCTCCAAAGAGTGGCGATCAATGAAGCTTTGCAATTGTACACAGTCCATATTTACAAAAACAGCAATATCTCCTTGCTCATCACTGTAATCATCAATCCTTACTACTTCATTTTCATCGAAATTGTGATCTTCCCAACTATCCTCCTCTACTTCCGTGACACTGGGTAACCGGAATTCGATTTCCTCGTCATTAGGCTCCTTCTCTTCAGTTTTCGGTTCAACACACTGTATCCGAACCGTCGAGGTCAAGGGTTGTTTAGTCGGACGTGTAACTTCGACAGTTATCGGTGTTTCAGTACCTTCCCTCGATCCCTTTAGTGGTTCGACGGTGAGCGAAAGGATACCGGTGCTAAGTTGCCAGGACTTAACTGCTTCAGATGGAGTTATTGAAAGCGATCCCCTTGATTGGTCTCGGTAAAAGTAATTATCTGGCGCATTTAAATAAAATCTCAGACGACGGGTTCCATTAATGGGCACTTCTAACTCAAAGATACCTGCCTCTGAATTCCAAAGGTCATAAGAACCATGTGATCGGAATATTTCAATTGGAGATAGTTTGTCCGGGATATGTGGTGGATCAAATTCCAGATCATCAAGATTTACAGAGACATTCGTTTCCTCAGAACTTTCTTCATCATCCAAAGATGCACTCCCCTCATCTGTGAAATATGAGTGTAAGATGGGATTATCATCTACTACAGTATTGAAGTATTCCTCAAGACTTTCGTCTTGTTCTTCAATAACCTCTTCCCGGCGGAGTCTCTCTTCATTCGACAAGACATCATCCTCTTCGATCGCTTCTTGTAGGCCTGATATTAGATCACGGGCAATTTCCTTATCTGTCAATCTATCTCGGGCTGGCTTGAATAAATTAACAAGATCAGTCCCAGAAATGTCTGAGAAGTCAACGAATACGAGAGTGTCGTCGGCTGTTCGTGGCCGTCCACATCTGTTTTTCAAGAAACTCTTTCCTTGATCACCGTGGGTTTGCCCATTTACAACGAAGAATATTGCTTGACGACGATGCTTTCGGCCGCCTATAAAGAGTCGTTTTTTCTCCTGCTGTTTTTCATCCAAATTCTTATCTTGCTTAAAAAGAATTACTTGAATTTCTCTAGTTCCAATTGCAGAATTATCAAAAGAATATTGTATTCGATGATTGCTTTTGAGAAGTTCTGAATATTTCTCTTCAATATGGGGAAGCATCCCATCTGTTTCATCTTCCATTTGGAAGGAGGAATAGTCTCGACGTTCCTCCAAATTAATCGAAATTGGCGATTTGAGTAGATACCTTTCCAAAAAGCGACGGATATTCCTGTCTGAAGATATTTGGCTTTGCTGATTGACTTGATAATTATAAAGTTTAACCACTGACCCATACTTCCTGCCATTCACTTTGCCTCCAAAAGTCGGAATATCTCCGTCAACTGTGAAATATTCATATCGGGTTTTTTGTTCATTCTTTCGAATGATGCTCCAGGCCCATTGACCCGGATCCTCATGAGAAGCTGATAGAATCAATTTATATCCCTTTTGCCCACAAAATGGTAAAACACCAGAACTACCCATTCCATATTGACCTTGCAAAAACTCATATTCCTGTTTCAGCTTTCCCGGCGAAAGAAGCCCAAGAAAGGTTTCTTCAAATCTTCCATTCAGTTTTCCTTCTCCTGTGTCTTCAACAACCAGACTCAGTGGCCCTCCTTTTTCTCCTTCGGCCGCTAAGACCAGGTCCTCCTTGGACGGCTCAATGAGCTTTTCTGCCGCCTGCTGCATAGTTTCAAACTTTGTATCCTCAAGATCTTCATCTCCGTATCTATGATTATAATTTTTAAGTAATATTGCGTCAATAGAATTCACAATGATCTCCGTGAGAGCTGCTAACGGAGATGCTGCCTGGTTTTCGACAATCCCGTAGTTATTCTCCTGATCACCGAGGGGCACCCAATTACTTTCTTCAAAATATTTGCCGTTGAGGATTTGATGAACTTCCGACTCCGTCCCTGCCTTTAGAAGACTATCGGCATGCTTTTGACTCATTATTTAATCACCCCATGTAAACTCACGCAAACCACATTCATTATCTTCGCTCCATTGTTACGATATCTTCGATCATCGCTTTCATCTCTTCAGAGATTTCGTTTGGCTGCATCTTCTTAGCAACTGCGGCCCCATGCTTTTCCTCACTATACCCAGTCCCTAAGTGTTTTTTAAATAAGGAATCAAACTTCGATTTCATATTTACTCCATAGGGGTCATCCGGTAGGTCTTCTTCTATCTCTTCCTGTTCTACAACCAACGTCTCCGCCAAGGCTCTCGGCGGTTTCGCCAAGTATGACTCGATACAGTAGCCGTCAATCACACAAATTTTTGCGGCCGAGAGGCCCAGTTCACTCGCGATTTCTGATTCCTTCTTGTCTGGATCTTCCCCATCCGAATCGAATACGTACTTATAAGGTATTCCCATTTGACCCAAGAGATCTGGAATCTCGTTAGTATATGGATTCCCGTCTTCAAATATTTCATCTCCTCCAAACTTGACAGGTTCAACCCCATTTATCGAAAACGACAAATCGAGCTTCTTAGCCCAATTGCTAAGTACAACACGATCACTTCGGCCTTCCACAAAGACGATACGATCTGCTTGAAGAAACTCGCTTGTTGGATAACCAATGTCAGTAAGAATTTCGCCTAACTCACCTTGGTTGACGGTATCGATATAAGTGTAATCACCGCGCTTGACAGAGAAAATATCCTCTACGTTTACTTCATCTACAAAGACATCAGAATGGGTGGTGACGATGACTTGTGTATTGTAATCTTGTGCCACTCGAGTGATCATAGAATATATTTCTCGTTCAGCAGCGGGATGGAGATGAAGTTCCGGTTCTTCAATATAGAGGGGACTGTTATCGGATCGAGATACGATTATTTGTGTAACCAATATTAAAATCTCTTTGGCACCAGAGGATAACTCATCTAATCCGATATCATCAGATTGCTGTTCATCAATCCGAATTGTTGGCACTGCATTACCATCCCCGTCCTCGCGTGTTTCAATACGAACCTCATCTACGCCCTCCATTATATCTTCATATTGTTTGCATATCTTACTATATCTACCAGTACCGTCTTCTCGAATCGATTGCAGAAAGGTTGTGAGATTTTCGCCAGTGGGATCTAAATCAGGATCCGCCCCAAATACTCCCCTCTCCTCGGTTCTACGGAATGGTGCGATTATCTTCCACTCAGAAAATTCTCCAAGAATACCTCCCTGAATCGAAGATGGAATAACATCATTTATTTGGTTTGATGGTTTGTCAGATAGTTGGTGTCGAGATCGGTTCTTGTCCATCAATTCATCTAAGTCGAGCAATTCAACAGACTCGTCAGACACATCAAGCGTCCCCAATTCCACTTTAGAACCATTTAGACAAGTGTTAATTGTATTGTGTGAGACGCCAGTTTCGCGAATCGATATTTCATGATTGTACTTTTGAAATGACTCACTGTCCATGAGAGTATCATAGACCGATGCAGACACCTCATGGTTTTCCGACAAACTCTCAATTAGATTCTCTCTAGTCCCCTCTTCAATCTGATATGATATGCTAAACTTGATTGGCTCAGGTTGCTTTCCCCGAGTTACAGCTGATTCATAAAAATCAGATATATCCACATTCCCAGCCACTAAATCCCGATACCGATAGATTGCCTTAACGATATTTGATTTCCCTGCGTTATTTTTACCAATCAATAAATTGAAGTCTCCAAGCCCAATAGATGTTTCGGGAATACTACGAAAATTCTCGATGTCAATTTCGGTGACCTGCATTGATGATGTCCAAAGAAAGTCAGGGTGGAACAATAAAACTGCTCCTGATTCACACTACATTCCAATCGCGGAATCCTGGCATTGTAAGGATGATGTCCCAGGTTTACGTAGTAAGTTTAGGGGAATACTCTTTGTAGCGGACCAGCATTTTGAACAAGATCGTACTTCTCCCGGACCTTTTCAAACGAGACAAACCGTACGTCCGAGTAGTCTGCGGGCGTTAACACCTGTTGGAAAGTTGGTCGTTGAATTTGCTTCCGAACCAAATCTTCGTCCTCTTGTGAAGCGACGATATACATATCGACAGCGAGATTGGGTACTTTTGCGACGAAGTCAGTCATTCTTAAGATGCCGCTATAGATACTCGTCGTGCTCTCCACCTCGAACATCGATACGATATGGTTGTCCTCGAGCCATATCACATCTACATACTCGATGATATTCTGCGCCGCTTCGCTAAAGCCAGTGAGGGAGAGCGAATTGACACAATCATTCCCGAGAACCTCTCCCTCGAATTCTCTATTCCGGTCGTTCTTGGCGACATAGACCTCATACCCGTGATCACGCCCGAGCTGGATTAGTTTCCATTGGATTTCGAGATGGTCACGGCTGCTAGAGGTGCCTTCCTCAATAACTTCTTCGTCACCACGATCGGTTTGGGACCCATCGATCAAGTCTTGATACGCTTCCTCGACAGAATTATACTTTGTAAGGAGCGTATCAATCGCGTCTTCAGAGACCTGAGTAAGTCCTTGGAGTCGATAGTTTTGGCTATAGCCAAGGAGATCCCAAACCTCTTCTTTGGGAACACTGATCGAGTCGAAATCCTGGAGCGTGTAGGTCCAATCGCTTTCCGGTGAGTTCCAAGCCCACTCTCCGATATCGGGATTCTCAAATTTCTGCTCTACCCGGGCAGATGCAAAGAATTCGCCCTCGGAGTAGAAGAGAAGAATGTCATCAGACTCCATGTTTCGAAACGCGGTTCGTTTAATGCCTCCCCCGCCTTGCGTAGCCTGACTCGATTCCGTTCCCCATATTCTCACTCGCTCATAATCCTGGAGAGCAGAGGGTGCTGACTCATCGATATCAAGACCGTTTTCAACGGTCCTTCGGAACTCGTCCATCCAATCATCGCCAACAGGAATCAAATACAGCCCAATCATTTTGTTTGCCCTTCCATTATGAATCGTCTTGGTTCATGGAAATCCGCGGTGCGAATTCCTCATATTTCTGTTTGATTGTCTCTCTGGTCTGGTACCGCCCGTGCTCCTCCATCTCACGGTCTCGAATCTGCTCAAACGAGTCAAACAGTTGTTCAAAGTCGTCACTGCTTAAATCATAGACGTGACAAATGAGGGCTTCTAGCTCCATCCTGAGCTCTTTCCTCGGTTGCGTGTCGCCTGTGAAGGTAAAGGGCCCTCTGCCCTCCCCTACTTCTTCCGCAAATGGATCCAGATCATGAGCAGTGTACATCAACCGAATTGACCGTTCTAGGATAGCATCTCGAATAGGCTCTCCATCTAGTTTCACGCGCTCAAACCTGTTTGGTGAGGGGATTGGGAGCTGTCGTAGGATGAAGTGACTCAGGTGAGTTCCTCCGACCTTCTGTCGAGCCGCAAAATCAAGCGTGAATGAATTCAGACACGCTAGCAACAGTAGACTCTCCTCCGCAGATTGTCCAGATATTTGTTTCAAAGTTTCGCCGGTCGCAACGCCAGGGATAATCGAGGCGATCACTGTGCGTTCATTCGTTGCGTTCGTAATGTCTCGAACTGCTAGGTGCCAGTCATCCCCATTCTTGTCCTGATATTCAGATTCTGAGAGCCAATACCGGGGTAGTGCCAATCGATTTGGTTTATCAAGTTCTTCTGCACCCAGCCGGACTGCATTCCCCTTATCCGCTTCTGCCTGAGGAACCCCCTCAAAAGTAGAATACCGGTGATTAAACTGATTGACTAGTTTTGCCTCATACAGCGGAATATATAGGTCTGAGCCCTTTTCGAACTTATTTCCAGTAAGATTCCAACTGTTCTGCTCCAGCTCGGTTTCCGTTTTGAAGAGGTTAGAATCATCAGACGTATTGAACATTCGGCTAATCTCTATAGACCAGGGGTTACGTTCCTCAGCAGTGTTCTTAAAGACGCCGACAGAGTTATAGAGTTCTAAAGTGAGTTCCGCATCAGCCTTACTTTCGAATGTGGGGCAGTTTTTCGTATTGGGATTGATGAGTTCTATGTCTTCCCGACTCAACTTAAACCTCCTCTCTGAATCCTGAAGCTGATCAGGTTCTATTAGATAAAATGCCAGTTCAAAAGACGATTGCTTTCGATCCGAGCCAGATAGTGTTAATAAAGAGAATTTGTACCTGCTGTCAACACCTGGAAAGAGACCCTTTTTGTTTTCGAAATCAAAGAGGGACTTCAGTCGTCGTTCTTCAACAATTTCTCTGAAGAAATATTGAGTGTTCGCATCAGTAGCGATGCCCGTGGGTACTACCATTCCCGTGAGACTATCGGGTTGTATGTTACTTAGAGCCAGTTCAGCAAATAGAGCGTAAGTATTCATAATACCGCGCCCAGTGAGTGGATACCGACCACTTTCCCGCATGAAGTTCATCGTATCCTCTGCCGCTTCGGCAGCTTGCTGATATTCTTCATATAATTCAGGATCTGTATCCTGAAGATTCTCAATCATCTCACTCCGTTTCGCCGAAGTCGGTGCATTGGCAATTTCGGGTTTGCGGACAGCGAAGAATTCCTGTTCCTCGAAGTCCATTTTTTCCCAGGGCGGATTCCCTATTATACAGTCGAATCCACCATTTGACGAATAGACAGCAGGGAATTCCAATTTCCAATGGAAAAACGATTGGCGCTCAGCTATTTCCACAGCCCGCTTGCACATCGACTCGAAGCCATCCAGCTCGTCAAACGACCTCTCGAGATTCTCCGGCGGATTCCGACGAACCCGTTCAATACTCCTGGGGGAAGGATACTCGTCGGCAGACCCATCCAAGGGCCAATAAAATGCCGCAGTCCAGACGTCATGGGCTAATCGATCTCGTCGAAGGCTCTCCGACGACTCCAGCTCGTCAAACAATTCCGCTTTCTCTTCAATGTCCGTGATGTCTTCTTCGTCTATTCCCTCGATTTCGTTGGCTAGTTCAACGTGTTCGTCGTGATCGTCCCAGCTCCAATTCAAACCCGTTTGAAGCTGAGAATCTTTAGACAGGTCCCGATTTTCACTCCGAACCATTTTGCGAACTTCGTTCCCTTCGTGCCACTCACGACCTCCAGAAGTTTCGTAAGCATCGACCGGGAGCCCCTCGGCGATCAGTTCAGGAGTGGTTCCGAGGAGAGAATTTCCCTGTTTGATTCGGTGGTCTAAGAAGCTCAACGGTTGATCCTCAACAGCAGAGTTGATCCATAGACTGACCTTAGCAAGCTCAACTGCCATCGGGTTCAGATCCACTCCATATAGACAGTGCTGCACGACCGATCTCCGTGCCTGTCGGACAGTTTCTTCATCGGGATATGCAGAGTCGCTCCGAATCTCTGCCAAGCGCTTCCCGAGGAAATTATTGGCGGCAATGAGGAACGCGCCGCTCCCTACAGCCGGATCGCAGACATCGATATCCAGCAACGCCTCTTCTTTCTCTTCCTTTGTATCAGCGTCTTCCAGCCGGTCATTGACGACCGGCTTCAGAGCACTTTCAATCAGCTCATCGACCAGCTCTGGTTTGGTATAGTAACTCCCCGTCTCCTTTCGCTCCATCCCTCGATCGTCGAGATAGAATTGACCCCGAGAAATCGAGCGATCATCAAGCTCCAGAGCGGTTTCAGCTAGTTGCGGTGTGAATTCCAGCAGACTTTCGTATACCGCACCGATCTCGTCAACACCCAAATCCGCATACGAAATGCGTTGCTGGTAGCCCTGTTGCTCTACGTGGGTGAGGTTGTGAATCGCGCTGAGGATTGCATCGTTATCGCACGTCGCGTCCTGTACGAATTCCAGTTTCTCGTCATCGAAGAGTCCCCCATTATACCCAGACACGTTCAGGTCTTCTTCTGTAACCCCTTGACCAACCAAGTGGAAGGTGACTTTCAACCCTTCCCAAAGGTCAGTTTGGTGATCTTGGGACTGTTTCCGCTCTGCCCGCTCACGAAGCGCACTAATGCTGTATTCCTTCGTATATAGATCTCCCCGATCCGCCATCATTCCCCGTTGCTCCGCAAACAAGAGGAACAGAAGCCGGTAGACGATTCGCAGGAGGTCCTGATAATACGCTTGCGCCGCCTCCTGACCACCTTCCTCGAGGGCCTCGCGAATTTCCTGATTCAGAAAACCGTTCCCAAGCGTTTCCAGAGCCTCCACGACGTTCGACTGCAAATCCTCGCCGACTTTGACGCCAGTAGCGAGCGCAACCTGATACAGCGATTCGATGGGAGTTTCTGCTTCGTTCCCGCTTCCTCTTGGAATGAATCTTGAGGCGTGACAGATCCGATAGAGAGCTCGGAAGTCGTCGTAGTTCCGATTGGTGAAGATGTTCTCGAGGTCAAACTCGACGTACCCTCGGGTGTAGGTGTGATAGTAATCACGCAGCACGCGTAGCTTCAGGCCATCCGTGACGATACTCCATTGGACATCCTCAGTCGCGTTGAGATATCGCTGAAGCTCGTCGTGGGGACTCTGCTGCCGACCGACAGCCCCTTGGTGATCTCCATCATCGAGCGGGCGATCCTTGTCGGGTTTGATCGTATGCAGGACAGGCGGAATGGTGTCGGGAGTTTCGGAATTTGCAGTCACGGAATCCCTCCGAGGCCACCCAAAGTGGGAGAGATTCGCTTCGAGTTCACCCGCTGAGAGATTTGCCTGCTGGTACTCCGGGTCGAAGCCGAGCTCCTCGAACAGTTTCAGAATCCATCGACGCCGTGCATCGGAAACGTCCATCCCATACAGCTCGTTATCTCGCGTGACCTCGTCCCAGCGCTCTTCGAGGTCGTCCCAGGCCTCCGAAATGTGACCCTCGAGTGCAGACGTCGTCGATGGTGGATCGCCGGGATACTGGAACGTCTTGGGCTGAACAGCATCCTCCGAGCACTTCTCGTTACGAAGTTTCTGGATCAACTGCTCGGTGAGGAGCCCACCGTTGGGCTCGATGAACGTGGTCTCTTCCAGGCGACGCTGAATCGAATCCGACGTATCCGAACTCATTGGTATGGGTAGTATAGGCCGACAGTCAGCAGATCTTTGCTCGCGACGGAGAGGTTATCGATGCCACCCATCGATTTGCCGTATCCGGCGTCCTCCAGTTTCTCTCGCATCCGACTGCGTTCCTCCTCTATCTGTTCGCGTCTATCATCTGCCCGACGCGTTATCACGTGCTCTTTGTCCTCGTGATCGATGGCGTTCTCGAGGTCGCGCTTCCACTCCTGTTCAGTTCGATTCGCTGCCGTTGCCTCCGCCTCCCGCAGTCGATTGAGCTCGTCCGCAGACAAGGCGCCGTCACCATAGAGTGGAAGCGCGGTTTGTAGCAGTTCCTCCATGACCGTTGGATTGTCACCGGTGTGAGCGAAGTACCGTACCTTCCAGGTATACAGCGCGACGGTCTCGTCGACGACCTCGGTACCACGCATCGCCGTCCGACCATACCGATCATCGCTCGTCAAGGCGACCTCCTTGACAGACTCGATCAACCGCTGGACGAGCGGGTGCGCAATGTCCAGCATCTCGATGTCCGCGTCTTCGGCGGCGCGTTTGGGGTTGAATGTCACCCGCTCGTATGCCTCCTGGATATCCTGGCCTCGGAGCTCATCT
The DNA here is from genome assembly GCF_000023945.1 of Halorhabdus utahensis DSM 12940. Classification (NCBI taxonomy): domain Archaea; kingdom Methanobacteriati; phylum Methanobacteriota; class Halobacteria; order Halobacteriales; family Haloarculaceae; genus Halorhabdus; species Halorhabdus utahensis. The sequence goes on along the minus strand of NC_013158.1, from coordinate 1,702,423 downwards.
GAAGTGACGCGGATTTCGTAGGTCCCGTCGACCTTCGGTTCAAAGACACAACCGAACAGATCGAGCCCACTCTTGACGAAGTTCTCCAGAGCGTCCGGGCCGCCGAGGAGCTCTTGGGTTTCCTTCTGGCGCTCTTGGACCTCCTTGAGATCTACTTCGCTGTGGTCGTAGAATGACTCGTCCTCGATTCGTTCGAGGACCTCTTGATCGAAAGCACTCTCTTGCTCATCAGTGGATTTTCCGTCACTGAAATCGCCAAGCGTCTGTTGGGGCATCACCGTCTGGAGATCATCGGCATCGAGGAGTTGCATGATTCCTTCGTCATCGCCGAGATACGGCGGTGAAAAGCCATACTGAGACCGAATCTCCTGGGCCTTTTTGATGAGTTTGGTGAGAACAGTCCGATCCATCGGATCGTCGACGACCATCGTCCGGATGAAGACCTTGTCTCGTTTCTGGCCATACCGGTCGACCCGTCCGTTCCGCTGCTCGAGCCGATTGGGGTTCCACGGAAGTTCGTAGTGGATTACCTGGTTCGCGGCATACTGGAGGTTCATCCCCTCGCTGATCACGTCTGTTGAGACCAGGACGCCTCGGTCGGCGTCCGCAAACTGCTCAAATCGCTCGTCCCGTTCGGCCGTGTTCAGCTTGCCATGCAGGGTGTAGAGTTCGACATCCGGATGGTTCTCCTCTAGGAACTCCTCGATCCCCTCTTCGAGGTATTCCAGCGTATCGATGTATTTGGTGAAGATGATCGTCCCACCGCTGTTGAACCTGGCAGGCAGCGTTTGATCGAGCAGTTTCTGGAGTTTGCTGTCCCTTGTTGGTGTGACCTTGTCTGCGGCCGCCAACGTCTCCTCGAGTGCGTCGAGCTCCATTTCGATCGCGGCCCGATCTCCAGAGACGACTCGCTCGACGCGTTCCCCGAGTTCCGCTTCCGAATAGTCTTCCCCTGGGTCACTGTCCAGGGCATTGGCCTTCGCTAGTTCTTCCGAAACGCCGGCGTTCTCACCCTCACTGACACCGTCGTCGTCGAGTTCCTCCAGGCGTTCATCGAGTTTGTCCTGCCTGTTCTCGAGCGAACGTCGTAGGGCCTCAGGACTGGAAAGCGCACGCTTGAGGAAATGGACGACAGTCCACTGGGCTACGTTCCTGTTCTCAGCCTCTTTTGCAGCCTCGACGAGGGTGTCGCCATAGTCTCTGACTGCATCATATGCTGTTTTCTCGTATTCAGTCGGCGTTACGTCTACTGTTGCCTGGTCACGCTCTGGGAACGGGTTCTCATTGTCGTCACCGAACCATTCTTCGACGTCTTTCCGACGACGTTGTACGACGTGTCGTTTAGCGAGCTCTTGGTTGATGGATGGATTATGGGCGTCACCAGCAACGATATCGGAATTGACCATCCGAAGCAGGCTGGCGAAACTATCCGTGTATCCGTTATGCGGCGTCGCAGTGAGAAGAAGCGCGTGCGTGGCGTCCTCAGTAATCGCTTTCGCAAACTCCCATCGCAGCTTCGAAGGAGCTTGCCCAGCCGACGCAGTGTGCGGCCGAGCGGCCTGGTGGGCTTCATCGATAATGACCATATCCCAATCTTGGCTTCGTATTTGGTTATGAATGTGCGCCTGCTTCGCGTAGTCAATCGAGACGATATGTTTGGAGTAGTATTCCCACACGCTGGTTCCCGGCGGCACCTCTTTCTCCATTGCCCTTCGATTTCGCCGATCAGTGATCTGAGCGTCGATGTGGAAGAAGTGTTCGAACGCCTCTCGCCACTGATCACGCAAGTTGGCGGGTGTAACGATCAGAATACGCTCCGCCCTATTTCTGGCCAGAAGTTCGCTCGTGATTAGCCCTGCCTCTATAGTTTTCCCGAGCCCGACGTCATCAGCGAGGAGTAATCGGACAGCGGGCATATCGAGACCCATGACCACTGGAGTTAGTTGGTACTCAGTGGGGATCACGCGCGACCGTTGGAGGCTCATGAGCGGCGCCGTTCCGTGGAGCATCGACAACCGGTTTGCCTGAATCAGGAGGTCCTGAAACTGTGGGTTGCCCATGTTCTCCGCGTCCGGTTCCGGCAGACTCCCCTCCGTAATGTTCTCGATTGGTGCGTAGAAACGATGAGTCGTCGTCGGCCCGTCGAGCGCGGTCGCAGTGATTTTCTTCCCGTCGACTGCGTCGACCCGCCAGAGTCGATTTCTGTTACGAATGACGGTGCCTGGCAGTAATTGGCTGGGCTCGGCACTCATTGATCTAGAGTTACTCAGTAAAGACAAGAATGCCCCTTATACCTTCCCCACGGCACCTTCTGTTCATTTACGCAGGACGAGACGACGAGTGGGTTTATGTGACTGGCCTATGCCTTTTATGCTAAATGAAACCAGGAATCGTTCTCGCTTCGGCGACTAGCCCAACCGAGCAGGCAGTATTCGACGATCTCGTCCACCGTGGGATCGAAGACACTCATCTCGACCCACACTTTCCTGGAGAATTCGATCAAACTGTCCATGCGTGGCCTGTCCCCGAAGCCGACCACGTTGACGTATCAGATATTCGTCCGGGGGATCACGTACTCTTCTACCGCGGGAGCAACCGATATTCTTGGGCAGCAGAAGTTCGGGACATCATTTCCGACCCGAAGATGGCCGAACGGTTTGCCTCGTACGTAACTGATCGAGAGACTGGAGATATCCAGCCCCGAGAGGAGTTCAGTGACGATATTCTCCTATTGCACATTCCGGTTCCGATCGAAATCGAGAGCTATCGGCTTCACGACCACCTCAATATCGATCAAGATGCATTGACGCGGACGATCATTCCCGACGATTCCAGTGTCGCGAACGTAGTTGACGAATATGGCGGAGTCGATCAGATGATCCGGTCGGCCCGTGAGGATCCTGCGCTCTACATCGAAGTCACATCTGTCGAGGACAAACCTTACAAGCAGCAGGATGGTGAATATTCGCTCGGCACTGCTGTCTTCTCGAGGAGCGAATCGAGAGATGGGAGGGATATCTATGGAACCCTCCGGGAGCCCGAAGTAGGCGATCTCGTATTTCATGTTCTGAAAGACAAACGCCAAATTCGAGGAATTTCGACCGTTACCTCGACCCTTCAAACAGATTTCGAGGGGCCGCCAGACGACTCGTGGGATGATGGAGCCCGAGGAGACGGATACTATCTCCCACTCGGAGACTACCGAGAATTTGCCGACCCGGCCGACATAGATAACGACCTCCTTCAGAATGACGATTACCGAGAGCGATTAACCGACATTCTGGAAACACACAGTGGTTTGTTCTACGACCAAAATTTCGAGCTGGCCCACGGAGCCTATTTTACCGAATGCCCGCTTGATCTCCTCTACTTGTTCATCGCGGAAGAGCCCGCTATTATGAGCGTGGCTAGCCAGGCGCACTGGTCCGTCCCCATACCGTCAGCGTCTGATAGCTATGATTCGGTCAGCGAAGCAGTAGTGGATGTCCGGACGCGGCTTCCGTTTAGTGATACGGGTAGAGAGTGGTTCCGGAACATTTTGACGCGAACAATTTTGGAAGCATTTACCGAGTCGCTTTCGAGCGTCCAACCTAATGCGGAACTCACCGAAACCGAGGCAACCCATTGCGAGCTGATCAGGCGACTGTATACTGATCAGGAACAGAAGTTCGAGAACGCGGCTGAGGAGTTAGGAGTGGGTCAGACGAACCAAGCGAGTGAAGCAGAGACGCTCTTTTTCGTCCTATTTCGGGAATTACAGGCAGATTTCGGTTTCTCGACTAATATGAGCCAGGTAAAGGCCCGGACGATTCTCAACGAGAACTATGAAATCGAAGTCGCTGATATTCAGAGACCGCCCGAGGAAGGACGAGGGCCACTCGAAAAAGCTGAAAAGCCGGATCAAGCGGACGATATCGCACGTCAGCTCACGGCAACCGGGCAAATGGTTTTCTATGGGCCGCCTGGGACGGGGAAGACCTATACAGCCCAGCGGTTCGCCCGGTGGTGGCTCCACCAACAGGATTCGGTTGACCCCCACACCGGACAGTTAGAAACAGTCACATTCCACCCGTCGTTCACGTATGAGGACTTCATTGAAGGATTGAGCGCCGAGACTACTGATGACGGCAGCGTAAAGTATGATGAGGAGTCCGGCGTGTTCCTCGAAGTTGCAACTCGTGCCCAGCAGGATTTCCATTCAGCGGCCGATGATGAGGAGCCAAGACGATACGTCCTCATCATCGATGAGATCAACCGAGGAAACTTAGCCCAGATTTTCGGCGAGACCATCACTGGCCTCGAGAAAGACAAGCGTCTCGGTGGTGAGAATGAGACAAAATTATCCCTGGCGCATTCTGGAGAGTCATTCACGATCCCGCCAAACCTCTATGTAATCGGGACCATGAACACTGCCGACCGGTCGATCGCGTTGGTCGATGCTGCGCTTCGACGACGCTTCCGATTTCTCTCATTCCCTCCCCAACTCGAGCTGCTTCGAGCGCACTTTGACCTGGGTGACTGGGAGAGTGTGAAGCACCACGCCACCACCGACACCTCCGATTCCCAGCTGATTGCCCAGTCGATAATCGCAATTCGCGTTCTCAACAAACGGATCCGGAATGAACCGGATCTTGGCCGTGGTAAGCAGATTGGTCACTCGTTCCTATTTGGTGCTGAAGACGAGCAAGAGATCGTTGACGTTTGGCGCTTTGAGATTCTCCCCTTACTCGAAGAGTATCTCTTCGGCCAATATGAGCGCATTCGAGAATCACTTTTCCAAGGCGAAGGTGACTTGCTCTTCGACTGGGATCGAGAAGAGATCAAGCCCTTCTCATCTCAAGAGCTCAGCGATACGCTAGCCGTATTTGTAGAGGAGTTCGAACCTGAAACAGCTCCTGATGAGGAGTAATATGTCCCTCTCTTTCAATCGTAACCAGGAGGAGTTTGAAGCCGACATCCAGTTGGGAGAATACGAATCCAGCGAACCAATTGAACTCTCAGAGATGGCCGTATCGATGCTGGAAAACGAAGTGAATAGCGGAGAGGAAAAAGAGGGCGACCGTATCAAGTTGCATTACAACCGAGATGGGGAAGCAATACTCACTTCGACCCAGTACGTTGGAGTCGTTTCGTTGAGAGATGGACCCACTATTGAAGTCCGCCCGAAAGCGGCCGGCACAAACCTCCTGTATCTTCTCCAATACGCTCATGACACGACTGCGACCACGTTCGAATCACAGGCTCCGTATCAAGCAGGTCACACTTTTCTCGATGCATTTGGTGCACTCTACGAAGCGGAATTGCGGAGAATTGTAGATCGAGGACTCTACACGGACTACCGAAGAACCGACGCTACCGAGTCTCATCTTCGCGGACGACTCGATATCCATCGCCAGCTACAGCGACAACCACCAGTTCCTACTGCGTTTGAATGTACTTACGACGAATTGACTCATGATATTCTGGCGAATCGAGCCATCCTACATGCTACCACTGTCTTGCTAGGGGCGGTCTCAGACCGTTCAATAACCCAGTCGCTTCGTCAACATCAACAGTTGCTTCGCCGTCAGGTTTCCCTTACGCCTGTGACGATACAGGACATAGAGCGTATTGAACTCAATCGTCTTGCTGACCACTACGAGGACATTCTCCGACTTACTAAATTGGTGATTAGGAACTCATTCGTGTCGGAACTCCAAGCCGGCTCGAGTGCGGCGTTTGCGATGTTAGTAAATATGAATACGATATTCGAGAACGCAGTTGAGCGTGCCTGTAAAGAAGTTCTGTCAGAGCGCGAAGATTGGGAAGTGAAATTCCAGGATACGTCACAGAACTTAATCACTGGCGGAAAACACACAGTGACACTTCAGCCCGATATTACGATATATGACCCGGAAAATACGGTATCACTCGTTGCTGATGCGAAATGGAAGAATGAGAGGCCGAAAAACGCCGACTTTTACCAGATGACGTCATACATGCTCGCCAACAACGTACCGGGAATACTATTTTACCCCGATTGTGGTGGACTCAATGAGTCACGTTCGACTGTCACTGGTGGATTCCCCCTTTGGCTATCTGAACTACCTACTGCTGTCCAAGTGAATTCCTACGAAGATTTCGTCTCAGCTTTTGAGTCCGAAACGGCGGATGCAATTTTTGGAATGGTGGATTAGTAATCTATTCTGACATCATCAATCCAGAGAGAAACTGCTCTTTATCGAGCCTTCGTTGGTCTCTGGTGTCCCTGGCTTAATTCTGCTACACATACCCTTCATTGATCCGTCATACTATTGACTCGGGATTGAACAGCTAACCAGGGCCGTCCGTGCGGAGTGGGCCTTTGTCTGTCAGCGATTAGATTGGCTTCTGCAGGTAGTCCAATATATAAATCATATCCAAAATTCACTTTCGCCACAGAAACCGTATCTGGCGCCACAATCATTAGCATATATCACTCATACATAGTAGTTATAATCCAATCAAATTAACACACTTGGTGCGATTGCAAATAATCCTCCTGCCACGATTGCGGGCCATTCAGTCTTTGCGTTCCAATTACGGATCTCCAGGTGAATTAGCAAAATCCCAAGCACGATCACTGCCCCTGTTGTCTGAATAATAAGGAATTCAGTTACCGCTCTAAGCACGGTCGGAACGACCATCGTTATGATACCAGATATGACGGTCATTATCCCGACTCGGAACAGAAGTGTCCGGTCTTTGGACCCGAACAGATCGCTGAGGACCTTGGCATACCCGTCTCCTTGCTCGTAAAAGAATTCTGCGACAAATCCGATAAGAATGCCTTGAATCCCCAAAATAGCTAACCAGTCCAACGGTGAGAGATAGGACTCGAGATTCCAGAGGAATGAGTGAATCATTCCGATGTCGAAGTAGAGGCTGACAGCAGCCAGGACAGATATCCCTAGGAAATATATCTGCCATGATTTGCAATCACTCGCTTTAACCCGACGATGTATATCGATTAGTTCCATGTGTCTGTCTGGGTATCGACGGGATTATTTGGTCCGAGACTGGCCATACGCAGGGCCTCATAAGGATCCATCTGAAGGTGACTGGTTGGAGTGACCGATCTCCTCTGAGAAGTGAATCCTGTCGGTTTTGCTTTCAGTAGCCCCTCACGGTCACTGTATTTTCTAAACTGGGATCCGAATTTCACCCCTTCTCCTGACTCGGATGGGGTTGATTTGGATCGATCGCTGAGTTTTTGGAACACAGATCGTCATTCCTGCTCTCGGATAATATACAGCCCGTCAAGTGGCCAGTTGGCGACCACCAATTGCTGGTTGCCATCCGATAATTCATGGCGATCTTCAAGGGGACCATGGACTAAGACATCGAACGAATCATGACTGAATCCGAACTTCCGGATTTCATTGAACGGGATGTCCTCCGCGATATCTCCTCGGTAACTGTACCAGATGAAGCAATACTTCGGTGCTTCGTGCAGGCGAACAAACCGTTCCTAAGCAAATCAGCTGTGGCCGATATGACCGATCTCAGCGATGAAGCAGCTCGGAAACGGCTCAATTCCCTCGTTAACCGAGGAGTGTTATTGTATGCGGATGCTGGGAAACAGACAAAGATCTACTGGCTGAACCACCCTGAGTCACGGTGGCCTGTTCCGGACGATTTAGCCAGCGTTCCATCAGGAAACACGAATTCGAGAAAGGAAACTGTGACTAAAATCAATCGACTAGCCACGGTTACGATTTTCTTTGGAGGTATTTTCGTCGTATTCTATATTCTTGATTGGGTGAGTTCGCTTGAGGTGACTGACGGAGCTTTCGAAGCATCGATAAATCCAGGAGTAATGCCAGCACTTGCGCTCGTGTTGTTCGGGGTTATCTTCTATATTGCTCTCCAAACCTCATTACTGGTCGAAAACGACGATATTGGATGGCCAACTATTCGTCGAGTGTATCGCCTTCTATCAAGTCGCGTCAATTGAACTCCTCCTAAAGGTCGGTATTTTCCTATCCGATTCCCTCTCTCAATCCGAAGCCGCCTGGAACCGGTCCCGAAGTACTTCTTCCCGCTCTTCGAATTGTTCAACATCATCCTGCAGATCCTCGCTGACGTGTTCGATACTCGCAAGTGCACGCTCACCGTCGAGTGATGTCTGTGACTCTCCGCCACTCTCGGTTTCCAACTGATCCTCGTACTCCTTGTGGACACGCTCAACCGTCCGCTCGGGATTGAACAGAATGTCGTTCGCAATGCGGACGTACTGATCGAGAGAGCCGCCTTCTTTCCCCTTGAAGAAATGAGTGAGTGCGTACGTCGCTCCAGAGTGGAGCGTCCACATGTCGATCTCGAACGGACTTGGAGCATTGGCTTTGGCATCGCCCGCTGCCCGTTCCGCGAGATACTCCGGGAAGCCGAGGAGTGTGTAGAACTCCGTCGTGGTGAACGGGAGATCCGAGAAATCGAGATCGATCTCTTGAGCGTCCCGGATGAACTCGAAGAGGTCGTTCGCGACGAGTTCGACCTGCTCGAGAATGCCCTCCCACCAGGTCCGGAAGTTTCCGACGTCGCCGACGTGCTTGACGACCTCCTTGTCGGTGAGCGAGCGCATCGTGTTCGAACAGTAGCCGTCCTGGGCGAATCCCTCCACGTACACCGCATGTTCGCCGAAGAAGTCGTACCCCGACGTCATGCCCATCGTGATCGGATCGGAGCGATCCGGGAGCGTCACTTCAAGACCGTCAAACATGACGTCCATGTGGACCTCGCCACCACCCCGATACCGACGAATCTCGCCGAACATCACGTCGCCGAGCGCCTGCCCGTCGATGGTCTCCTCGCGCAGCACCTCCTCCAGGGGGCCGTACACGTCGACGGGATTGATGATCGCGTAACTGTCCGTCGGAATGTGGAACAGGGGCTCGACATCGTCCTCACCACGCCCCTGCTCTCGAAGCCGCGACGGCTCGACGACCGCGTTGAAGCGCTCGGTTTCGACCCACTCGTCACTGTAGGGATTCTGGTAGGCCACCGTCGTCTCGATCGCCTGGGGCAGTTCACGAATCGCTTCGGTGAACGTCACCGGCTCGTCCACGGGTTTCTGTTCCGCGTACCAGTTTGGAAGCTGTGCATCCGATCGGCCGTCGAGACCCGCGAACACGGTACGGGTTTCTGGGTCTTTCATCTCGTAGTCACCTCGCGAAGGATGCTCGTCGTCGGCCAGCTCATCTCGCGCGCCCTGCACCCTTCTCGAGGGCACAACAAACGCCACCGTGCGGAAGATCCGAGTTCGAAGCGAGATCTGGTGGCGGCTATGGCGTCAGTAGAGACGCAACTCAAAACGCCAATCCCACAAAAGTGATGCTGGATTTAGGTTGACGACCTGGCTTCCCAGAAGCAAATTCCGGCCCGATCCGCTGGAAACGCAAAACCTACTCCCGACTCGGACTGGGCAGACTCATCTCTCGGAGCCTGTCACTCTGCTCAATATCTCGGAGGTCGTCAGCTGAATCCACGGCAGCAGCAACGTTCTTCAGCTGAATACCTTTCAGCCGCGTCCAGATCGTCCCCAGTGCCTCGCGTTCGGTTTCTGTCGAGGGCACCCACTGACAGTCACCGATCGCGTCGCGAGTGCTTTCTGGAGCGATCGCGAACGCCGTCGTGTCATCCGGGAACGATTCGAGCGCCGATCCGGCTGCATGCAGATAATCCTCCCCGAGAACTACGAAGACGATGTCTGGGTCTGTCTCGAGTGCGCGTTCGATCGCATCCGGGATTCCCAACTCCGTTCCCAAGTGCTGAATTTTCTCGGGGTTCGTGAACTGCTCCGGATCGATCCTCCGGCCTTCGAGGCGTCGCCGAACGGAATCCATGTCCCGGAAGGTACACTCGTACGCAGGCAACGCCGTCTTGGGACGAACGAGACCGAACCCGGCGGAAACGATCCGCCAGTCGACGTCGGCGATCCTCGCAAATCGGTTGACGGCCTCGGTCACATACTCGTGTTCGTCGCCAGTGTACAGTTCTCGGGCTGGCAACGTCCTGTCGGGCTACTTTGCAACGAGATCGTCGTGAGACGACCGGTCAATTTCGGAACAGTCCACGATCGGGTCGAATGCTTTGTCTCCGGAACACGCAGACAGGATGAGAATCGACGGGGGAATACGATCCCACTCAACGTGTACCACGAAAACCTTGGTGCTGGATTTTGAACTCCCCTACAATGTCCAGACGCGATGATCTCGATCGATTCTACGAGCTAATGGATCGCCTCGACGACCGCGTGAACGGAATGCAGCGCCTGCAAGACTGTACCGGCTACATGGACTGGCCCGAGCGCGGCGTCTACTTCTTTTTCGCCGACGACGAGCGGCGCGCCGAGACCGATCACCGACGACTCACCAGGGTCGGCACGCATGCCGTATCGGCCGGATCGGGCACGTCCCTCTGGAATCGTCTCCGGACCCACCGCGGAGCGACCAGTGGAACGTACGAAGGAGGTGGCAATCATCGCGGGTCTGTGTTTCGGGAACGCGTCGGCGAGGCGCTGATCGAACGCGAAGGTCTCTCCGAAGAGTACCCCCACTGGGGCGACGGATCGACTGCGGGGCGTGAGCGCCGACTCGACGAACTCGATCACGAGCGCAGCGTGAGCGAGTACATCCGGAATCTACCCTTCCTCTGGATCAAGGTGAACGACGAGCCCGGGCGCGACAGTGATCGGGCCACCATCGAACGCAACGCGATCGCGCTCGTGAGCAATTTCGATCGGCAGTCGATTGATCCACGAGACGAAGACTGGCTGGGACACTCGTGTCCGAGTCCGGAAATTCGACGATCCGGCCTCTGGAACGTCAACCACGTCGAGGAAGACTACGATCCGTCGTTCCTCGATCGACTGGAAGCGGCGATCGTCGAAACCGAACCACCCTAACTCATCGATTCAAACTCACAAAACCGAACGAACCGCGCAGAGATCTCGTGGACAAACGACTCTCATAGTTTCATCCCGGATAGTTTGCCGAGAGGGCCGCTCAGCACCCTTTGATCTCACGCCAGCGTTGCCGCAGGGTGGCCGGTGAAACGCCAGCCACCTCGGCGATCTCCTGCTGGGTCAGGTCAGCTCCAGATTTCTGTACAGCGTGGTAGAGACAGCCGGCGGCCACGCCGGCCGGATTCGGACCGTTCGCGATCCCGCGCTCCTCTGCCTGTTTGGTCAATCGGTCTGCCATGCGACGAACATCCTCAGAGACACCCAGTTCGGAAGCCAGCCGCGGCACGTACTGCTGCGGTGACGGCGGCACGGTGGGAAGCCCCAGCTCCCGATTCAGCGCCCGATAGGCGTTCTCGACTCGCTCCTTGTTCACCCGGGAGACCGCGCTCACTTCGTCGAACGTCCACGGAAGCCGATTGCACCGACAGGCTGCGTAGACACTACCGGCCGCCATCGCCTCGATCGACCGCCCGTGAAAAAGGTCCTCGCCCTGTGCGCTCCGGAAGAGGTCACACGCCTGGTCGTCGATCACGTCCGACGCGTCGAGTGCACTCACGATGCGACTGACTTCGGAGAGGCCGTGGGCCAGATTCCGCTCGCTCTTCGAACGGAATCGTGCCCGACTGTGCTCCCGTCGGAATCGGCCGAGTTGCCTGCGCTTCGAACCCGAGAGATCGTTGCCCTTTCCGTCTGTTTTCCGGCCGATCTCCGTCGAAATCCCTCGGTCGTGTCTCGTCGGCGTGAGTGGAGCCCCTGTTCGTTCCGGGTTCGTCCGATCGTCCTCGAACGACCGCCATTCCGGTCCGTGATCGATCGGTTCTTCGTGGAGAATCAGACCACAGTCCTCACAGACCGTCTCGATCGAATTCGTTCGAACCCGACCACCACAGTCCGGGCAGCCGGTGGTTGATCCGCTCGGTACGTCTTCGTCGAATCGATGGTCGTAGCTATCGCTGGTCGCCATTCGAATCACCGAATTACGAGGGACTCAGTGTGTCTCGAGCCCCTCGCCCATCGCAGGGGCAGAAAAACTGATACCGTGCGTCACAGGCACACCAAGGGGTACTCGACTCAGACCATACTCATCAGTATATATCGTCACGGGAAGAGAAACAAGCTGACCTCAGCTACGGAAAACTCGACGGGTTTCTATCACTGTGCCATTCCGTGGTTTCGTTACTGGTGGAACTCCTCGACGGCGTCGTCGAACGTCTCGTCGAGGAGCTGAATCAATTCGGGCGCTTCGACGACGAGATCGACAAACGCCTCGTTGAGGGCCGTCGTATAGGCAGCAAAGAAGCCATCCGAGGTGCTGACCGGGATATCGTACGTGGCGGTGATCTTCGTCAGCTTGTTTCCCGTCAGGGTGCCGTTGGTACCGGAGAGTAGCGTTTCGATACGATCCTCGTTTGCATCGAATGTCGCCGAATAGATGTCCTTGAACTCACCAGGATTCGAGCCCATGTTTCGAAACTTGAACTGGAGCTGATGGTCTTGGACGGCCGCATCGCGGTGCTTCCCCATCCGATGATAGAATCCGATTCGAAGATCGTTGCGATCCTCTGCCCGGCTCGTCAGTCGCTCCTGGGTCTCTGCGTGTCTGTACCAGCCGTATTTGTGAAGGTGCTGCCAGTCATCACCACCACTGTTCCGGAGGATCCAGCGCTCGTCCTCGGTCTCTGATCGGGGAATGACGACTTCCGGATACTCGTTTTCGAACTGGCCGTGAACGTCGATCGCCTCTGATCGGTCGAGTTGACTGGCGAGGCGCCGACCCCATCGTTCACTGTAGGCTTCCCAGGCATCGTCGAACGTCGATCTGACGTCCTCGATCGCGTCCGCGTGTTCGATGAACAGTTCGATCTTCTCCTGGTCGGCGGTTTGCTCGTCACTCATGCTGGTAATATTCCTGAGGTCGTCCCTGAGTTCGTGTAGTTGTGCGGCAGTTCGCTGGGGATAGCGGGGAGCGGACTCCGTGATGACTTCATCGAGAACGTCAGCCACGAAAGACTGCCACGACCAGTTGACAAAGGCATCACTGGTGGCAGTCGGTTCATCGTGCTGATGAAGATAGACGTAGTACTGGCCCGACTCGTAGTCCGCGATCTGTTGATCGCCGATCCGAGACGCCTGAGCGTAAAATTCTGTTCCGGTCTCGTCGGCGGAGAATTTCAGTTCGATCACGAGTATCCATTCGCCGGGGCTATCGATGACGAGATCGGGGTATTTCCGTTCGTCGCCATGCTCGGCGGTCACCTGTTCGTCGACGCGGACGTTTGAGAGATCGTAAGTGTCTTCGTCGAATGCAAGCGCGTCTGGAAGGTTGCGGAGGAACACGTTGAGGAATTCGGTTCCCATCCCGTGGGGATTTCCGGGATCCAGGAGATAGCAGAGCAGGCGATTGACGTAGACCTCTGCACGCTGCTGTTTTCCCAGTCCGTACTCGATCACGAACATCGTGGACTGCGGTTTCTCTGGCGTTTCCGTGATCGAATTCCACGTCTGCTCGAGCCGTTCCAGACGTGCCTCGAGATTATTACTCTCCGCGGTCATTCAGTCCACCAATTGAGCCAGCGGTGTTTCGAGAGTTTACCAGGAAGCAATCTTCCATGAATGACTGTTCTGTGTATCATAGTAAGGGTAAGGCTCCCTCTGTCAATAAAGCCGCCACAATCTAAAGAAGAGAATATTGACAACCGACAACTACGTCTTATTCGGTCGCGAGTTCGTCGTAGATCTCCTCGTGTTCGTCGAGGTCCTGACGGCCGAGAAACCGGATGAGATACTGTCGCGCCTCCTCGGGGGACATCTCATCGGGGATCTCGGGCCGATCACTTTCAGCGGCCATGCTTACTCCTCCGTGGGGGAGTCATAGTCATAATCGTTCGGTTCATGAGACTCCTGATCGGCTGCCTCGTGCTCTCTTGGTCGCTGCTCTGTGCCTTCTGTGAAGCCCCCCGCTCGCGAAACGATTCAGGGGTTTACCGGAGAAATGGTGTACCCGAGGTTGTGGCTGCGCGCGCAGCGACCGGAGGGAGCGAGCACGGAGCGGAGGGTGGGGAGGTGGGCCGTGGTGAGGCGGCACAGAAGTGGAAGGTGACGAGTCTCAGTTCTGGCTTATCTGGTCGTTTTCACCACTCGTGTTGACAGTTGGTACAGGACATCATGACACAGACCGTGATCGATGGATCCATGCCGTCAACGCGCATTCGAAGGTGATTGACGTCGGTACTGCCACATTCGGGGCATTGGTTCGTCGAACACATCGTTCGGTGCGGGCCACATCGGGTCGTGGCTCCCGCACCCCTTTCAGGAGCAAACAAACACTTCTGCAGGCGATAGCGGTCAACAACTATGGCAGGGGGAAAGTACGACAAAAAGATTCGCCTGTTGCCTAAAGCCGCTACTCCCACCAACAGCCCCGTTCGGGGAACTCGATCCGACTGTGGTAAGTCACGGCGAGCGAGCACCGTCCATCGTACCAGTTCTTCTTGACACCGTACATCCGCACGGTTTCACCCTCCTGGACGATCTTCGGATCCGACTTCTTCCAACTCGTGAACTTGATCTTGTCCGTTCCGTCCGCGATGAGCCCGACCTGTTGAATGGCCGGATTGCTCGGTTCCCAGAGCGTCTGAATCTTTCCCTCGATATCTACCTCGTTTGACTGCACGTCCGGCACGTCCGCGATCGGGCAAATCACACCTGGTTCGGCTTTCCACTCGTCAATCGTCTCGAAGACCGCCTCCGTGAGATCCTGTCCACGGACCACCCGCTCGGCCAACACTCGAGCGATGGCCGCTCGACGTGGCCCACCGTCGAACCGCTTCGCGATCCGATCAGCCTCGCGATTCACCGATGCCAGTTCCTCCTGCGACAGTCGCTCTCGTGGGTCCAACCGTCGTCGCTCGCGCCGCAACTCCCGCCGATCTTCGACGACGACCTCACGCGTCCGTCGTGCTCGCCCGTCCTGAGACGTGAGTTCCGCCTGCGCGCTAATGTGATCGAGTTCGGCCTCCCTGGCCCGGATCCGCTCTTCCTGTTCCAGCGTAAGGTGCGAAACGTCCTGCACCATCCCGTCCGGATGATTCGAATCCACCTTGGCCTGCGTCTCCTGTTGGACCGACGGCCTGAACTCCGGCGTGTCCTCGACGACTTCACCGACTTCATCACTCCCGCTCCGCTCGCGCGTTGGTTCGAGTGCCTGTGCATCGACCGAAACTTCATTAGTCGATAGCTGTTTACCTGACATTGGAATCACTCTAGATTCCGAAGGCGCTCACGCGCCACCACCGCGATGCCCTTACATCGCGGTTTTCCACGATGACGATCGACAGAACCGTCTCTGCGCTCTCGCTCGCGCCTTCGCGAGCGCCCCTTTGGGCGCGAGCGAGAGCGCCCGAGGGACGTGCCACAACCAGCCACGCGCGGCGACCCGCCCGGAGCGAACGTCCAGCGGAGTAAGCGTGGCGGGATGAGCACCGACTGGAGCGCAATCCCCCGCGCTTACCCGCTGGCGGCAAACCGGACGCCCGGCAGCCCGCCCGCTACTGCAGGCAGGCAGCCCGGAACGGTCGGTGCCGAGCGACGCGGAGGGCGGAAAGCGGCGAGCGTGGCGGGCCGTATCGCACCACACCAGCCAGCCGATAGGAGTTAATGCCGACTCAATAACCGGCTGCAGACTCGATCTAGGATACTGTTCTCCTCCGCCCTCGTGGCTACCAAAACGGCCACCAACCGTTTTGCGCCGAATACTCCGTTTCCGACGGGATACTCTCAGACACTTTCGCAGTCAACGCCCACATTTCGTCTTCGAGGTCCGTCAACTCCGACCAGTCCGTTGCTCCGTCAGCCTCTATTTCGGAGGCCATCCAGCGATAGTTCATCCCGATATCCCTGAGAGCGGACCAGATCGACTCATCCACCCCCAGATGTCGACCCTCGGCTGCGTGTTGCTGGAGTTCGTCAGCCCGCGATCTGAGAACCTCAACCGTGTCGTTCCCGGTCGAGTTCTCGCTGAGGATCTCATTCGAATATTCCTTCGTGGCCAGGTCCACTTGCACACCTGCATCCACATACCACCGCTCGATCTCACGCCCCCGTTCCTTGTCGATTCTACTGTTGACCGTATACATCGAGATCAGGAACGAGCCGATTAAACTGACTGCAACCACGAGAATGTCTACCCACATAAGAGTCATTTTATCCAAGAGTGGTTAGAACGTTACTGAAACGCCGTCAGTCAACAAGCCGAGCGACAGGGATTCTTGAGATTCGCTGCCGAGAGCTATCCACCGGAGTCTAAATGAAACGAGTCTCCCCCAGCGCGACGATGTTTAGAATTACTCATCAGTGGCTGGATTTAGCCGACAAACCATTTGAATCCTGGAGGATCGAAAGGGCGAGCCAGTTTCGGGAACCCCGGCGAAGGTGAGCCGAGCGTAGTGAGGCGAACGTCGGGAGAGCTTGCTCTCCCGGAATAAGCACTACAGAGCCTGCAAGGCTCGAAGCGCACAGCGAGTCGCGGGACCGGAACTGGCGAGGGCTTTCAGAGTCGTCCCACCCGTGTCATATTCTTCTCTGAACAGCACCAATCACATAATCGGTACGCTGTCCGAAACAGGAAGGTAGGGGTATGACGGACTGTCAAACTCCGTCCGCGAGAATCGACAGGAGGACGGGAGCGGAAAAGGTTTAACCGAGTGCACTGCCAATTTGTACGTACTCATGGCCTCGACTCCCCGTTCCGACGAGGACGAATCCGAGGAGGAGCCGACGGTCCCGGCGGATGTCCTCGAGGGAATCGAGGACATCGCCGAGGGTCGAACCGCCGACGGGGATGACCTCGACGAGGCACTCGACCTGTAACGCGGTTCGATAGGGATTTTATGCGTTGGATGTGCAACTACGGATAGCGTGAGCGTCGTCGAACTTTCCGACGAAGAAAACGTCGCCATTCTCGCAGAGACGTTCACAGAGGGCCTTTCGGATATCGGAGACAAAACACGCCAGCTGGCCGTGCTGAAGCGCCTCCACGAACTTCTCGATAGCACCACCCCGCAACACTACATCTACGAAACCGTGGAAGGATGCAGCGAACTCCAGGTGATCCGCGTCGGTGGCGACCAGCGGATCTACTGCCGTCTCGTGATGGGGATACCGCACGGTGACAAGCACTACAACGTCCTGTTCGTCTTCTACGTGGATCCCCACCAGTACCGCCCCGACCGGCTGACCAGGTTCGACCAGGCAGCCGAACAACGACTTGAGGAGATCACTTCCTTTGAGGGAGTTGATGCTGTCGATGACTATCTCGAAGCAATGGATGCCTTCACGGCAGACGACATCAGACAGAGAATCGACCGGCTAGAGGACTGACGCGGTAACGGTGGGAAATCGGGGGTTGGCTGAACTCGGCAGTCGCTTCCGAGAGGTCGTCACACAGTAGCGTCGATCGAGAAGAGAGGCGTTAGCCGCCGACATTGTGGCCGATCCGTTCGAGTTTCCCCTCCAATTGCTCGATCCGTTCGTTCTTCTCCGCCAGTCGTGTCTCCAGGTTGGCGATCCGCTCCTTCAGCAGGCGATTCTGTTCGACGAGATGTGTCCGGCGACGCTGGCCCTCGAGGTCAGTCGGTGACGCGCCAGCGTCCCCTCCGCCAGTCGGGTCGTAGAACTCATCGACGGTCCCGATCGCTCGTTCGATCGTCTTCTCGCCGTAGGTGCTGCCGTCAGCGTAGTGGACCGCGTCCCACTTCTCGCGCATCAACCCCGACTGGCGGAAGAGACGATCGATCTGCGAGCGGTCGCCACCCGTCCAGAACGCCAGCAGACAGCAGAGCGCCATGTCGGCCTCGGAGTGGCTCTCGTAGCCAGCTTTCCGCCCGTTCCAGAGATCATCGAACTTTCCACTATTCTCGGCGCTGCGGGCCTTCTCCAAAACCTCCGCGTCGTCCAACTGTGCCTCGCTCCCCGACGATCGTCGCTGTGATGGCGATACAGAGCCCGGAGCGTTTGCCCCGTTTGAATTCGAGTCCTCCTCTCGCACGTACTCACGATGAACCGCTGCGAGTGCGTCCTGTCGATGGGCCACTCGAGTCGGCGTCTCGTCGATGCGCTCGCCAGTGACGGTGAAGAACCGGGCCGTATCGTAGAGTTCGACGCTTCTACGCCTGTTCCGACCGTCCGGCAACTCCCCTTTGACGATGACGTGCACTCCGGTCCCCGACGGAGAGACCTCCGTGTAGGAGTCGAGTCGCTGGACGATATCCCGCGCCGTTTCGTCGAGTTTCCCGCCCGGATCGCGACAGTCGTCGAGATCGACACCGACGAACGGCCCCGCTTCGCTGAAGACGAACCCGACTCCATCGATGTCTTCGCGATCGATTTCCCGCCGCGCCGTCTCGAAGTCCGTCCACGTCTCCGCGTCAGTAGTCGAGGCGAACTCGTCCGATCCAGGCTCGATCGGCACCTTTGTCGCTTTCCCGTCGCGCGTCTCTTCCCGCCAGCAGATCCACTGGTCTCGATCCCGCAATCTCTCGGGAATCGCCGCCGGTTCGATCGCTGGTTCACTACGCTCACTCATGGCAGCCACCCCTCGGCTGCCAAGATAGACACTCGCCTCCGCGCTCGATCGTTCGCTCTCCTACTTCTCTGGATACTTCCCTCCGTTCCGACGCTCTTGCCCCACCTATTATTGGTCGGTTTCTGGCGTAACTGGCGAAACGAGACGGGGATAATCGCAAGACTTGACGGCATTACGCGATGGGGCGACCTAGGTGGTCGTGTTTCGGCATTCGAGGAAATGCTGTAACCCCTCGCTATCGAGCGATCCAGGGCGTAGAGCCGCCGGTTAGCACCCCAAGCTGCGGTTCGATACTGTAACCTCAGAGAATCCGACGCCTTAGGCACTGGCATTGCCGGATCCCTCCTGCAGGTCGATCCCCGCGTAACACCGGACAGTCGTGCCGTCGCGATTCTCTGCAGTCCGCTCGAAGCTGACGTGATTGCTCAATCGCCGGGCGAACCAGTTCTTCGACTCGACGGGCAAGCCACGGTCCTCCGCCCACTCGCAGTAGGCGTCGTAGACGGCGGCCGTCATGACTATGGCGTCACCGTCCTCCCGGAGACGCTCGGCCGCGAACACGCCGATCGCCGCGTCCGGATCGTCCGCGAGGTCGGCCCATCGATCACCCTCCTCGGCGGAGTCCGCCGTTTCAGTCTCGAACTCGGTCAAGGTGTCGAGCGATCGGATCGCCCCGTCCTCATAGACGACTGGTTCGTCCAAGCCCCCGCCGTCGCCCGGAACGATCACGGTCGCGTACGCCTCGGGCCCGAACGCCGAGTCGCCCAACTCGATTGTGGGAACGAAGGGCCGACGCACGCGAACCCAGTCCGCCTCGAAGGCGTCCCGGGAGTCGTAGACGTGTGTCTCGCCGTGCTCGCGAACGGTGAACTCGCCCGATCCGGGGTCGTAGCTGTAGAGCGCGGGGAATCGGTCCTTCGACGGGTCGGATGGATCGTCAACGCGAGCGTGGTCGGTTCCGTCGCCGTCGCGGAGCACGAACTCGTCACTATCTTCGACCCAGACGGTCCGTCGAGACCCATCGGTCACCGGCCGGACGGCGGTGGCGCCACCCTCCGCGCGGGCACCGCCCCCGAACGTGACCGACTCGTCGGTGATGTAGAAATGCGTCTCGCCGTCCGCCCGTCGCTTGACGGGTGGATTCAGAATGCCGTCGAGGCGCTCGGCCCAGTGGGTCACCGACTCGACGCCAGTCTCGACGACGAACAGCGGGACATACCCGTCGTCCTGCGCTCGGCGGAAGTTCCGGAGGACTTTCGCTGGCTTGTCGGGCGTGGTCGTCTCGGCCTCGACGTAGAACTCGACGTCCAGGTCTGGGTGGAACGCCGTCCCGTCGGGGCGATCGGCGCCGTCCTGCTCCTCGATCGTGACGGTGAATCCGAGTGGCGTCAGTGCCTGCTCGGTCTCGGCGAGCATGGTGTCGTGGCGATCCCCGCCGGCCGCTCGAACGTCGCCTGTGTCGATGGCAACGGCGTCCTCGCCCGCGTCGGTCAACCGGGCGACGACTGTCTCGCCCGAATCGTCGAGATCCACGTCGATGAGTCGCGAGCGCTCACGCACGTCGGCGAGCGTTTCGTACTCGGGCGGTGGCTCCTCGACGTTGGCCGCGTCGTAACAGGCCCGGAGTTCGTCGTCCACGTCGGCGACCGGCACCCAGCCGTTGGTCTCGTGCTCGCCAGTCCGGATCTGGACGATCCGGATCGCACTCGCAAGCGCTCGATCAAGCTCGCCATCGTCCGCGCCGAGGATCTCCCGAACGGCGTCGGGCGTTCGATCGACCGGCAGATCGCCGTCTTCGGGCACGCCGTACTCGGCCGCCGTTCGCTCGTGAACCCGTTCGAGGGCGTCCGCGAACTGCCGCTCCTGGCGGCGGTCGAGCGGGTCGTCGCTCTCGGGATGACCATCCGGAATCGGCAGTGGTTCGAGACTGAACGGTTCCGGCCCGGTCTCGCCGAAGGTCGGACTCGGGAGTTGCGCGATCCACTCGCCACGTGGCAGCGACCGGATCCGGTTGGCGAACGCCGCGGGGTCCATCTCCTCGTGGGCCATCGCCCGCGCGATCTCGCGATCGACGGCGATCTTGCCGACGAGCGTCGTCGCCACGTCGTTGAGCACGTTGAGATACACCTGGTGGTCGCCCTCGGCCTCGATCTGCTCGGGGAACTGCAGCGAGAGGCCGACCGAGAGTCCGAAACTCCGGCCTTTCTCCAGCAGGTCGTTCATCACGTCCGAGACGACGACCGACGCTGCCTCATCGACGAGCAGGTTCACGACGTAGTCCTCTGGCAGTTCATCGACGGTCCGATCGCGGGTCTCCAGGGCGTCCTCTAGGTTCGTCAGGATCACGCCGGTCATCAGTCGGGCAGCCTCGTCGCGGAGGTCGCCGAGGTCGAAGAGGACGACCGTGTTCTCGTCGAGGACGTCCCGGAAGTCGAACCGGGGCTCGGTGTTGTCGAAAATCCGCCGGAGGTGGGCGTCCTGCGTGACGTAATCGAGGCGGTTGCTCACCCCGCCCATCACGGTCGCGAAGGTGTTCGAATCGAGTTCGAGTTGGCGATTGATCTTCCGCTGGACCTCGTTCTGGCTGGCTTGCGGGGCCTCGCTGATGTCGCCGTCCGGCGGGCCGGCAGCCCACAGTTGATCGAGGACGTGTTCGAGTTGCGTGTGGGCGAAGTAATCGACGGACTCGCGGTAGAGACCGTTCTCGCGGCCGTACTCCTCGTCGAACAGCGCCTTGACGAGGTACTTGATCAGGTTCGGCGCGACGATGGCCTGCTCGTAGCGATCTTCACCCATCGCGAGTTTCAGGATCTCCTCGTAGTGATCGGCGACGTTCTGGACGGCATCCACCCGCGCTCGGCCGGCAGCGAGGTCTCGCTCGACGTTGAAAAACGAAAAGCCCGGCAACACGTCTGGCACGGGAAAGTGCAGGACGTTCTCCGCGAGGTCGTCGGTCCCGAAGCGGGCGGCGTGGGCGCGCATGTAGTTCTCGCTCATGCCGTCGCCCTTCGGGTCGATCAGCACGACCGGGCCGTCCGTTGCCTCGTACAGCGAAAGCGCGTCGTTGACCAGGGCCTTGGACTTGCCGGCGCCGGTTGTCGCCGCCCGGAGGTAGTGCGTCGTCAGCAAGTCCGCCGGGACGCGCGTGGGCTCATCTTCGGGTTCGCCGTTCTCGTCGAGGGCGTACCCGATCGCCATCCCCTCGCGGAACTGGTCCATGTGGTCGGCCGTCGGCCGCGGTAGCGGCGACCGACTCTCGGGGTTCGCCTCGGCGCCACGGCCACCCTCGGTCGTGAGTTGCGTCGCGGGCGGGACGACGGTCACGTTCGCGAGTTCGTCGGCGTTGAGCACGAGGTCGGGTCGGATCGATCCCCATCGACTGGTGGTGATCTCGCGCTCACGAAAGCGAGCGAACGCGCGGGTGGCGCGACGGTCCTCCAGCCACCCGTTGCGAAGTCGCCGTCCCGAAACACCGTAGTGCGTTCCCGAAAGGTGATCGAAGGTGGGCACGAGGTCGTCGAGCAACCGATCAAGTGCTTCGTCGTCGTCCTCGTCTTCATCCCTCTCCTCACGAACGAGGGCAAGCGCTCGCAAGTTCGCGGTGAACGTCCGGCCAGGCCGTTTGTTCTCGATCGAAGTCACGCGCTCGCGACCACCGGGGTCCTGAAACTCGTCCGCATCGACCGCATTGCGGTCGCCGCCGGCCCCGACGAAGAGTTCGCTCAGGGCACGATCCAGGAGACGGTCTTCGCCGTCGCGCAGGCGTCGTTCGCGGGCCCGGGCGTCTGCCGTCCAGTCGGGCTTGCGCTCGAAGAGCACCTGGAACGCGACCGGATGGTCGGCGGCGGTGAGTCGATCGATCAACGGCGCCAGCGGAGCACGGGAGTGGTCGTCGCCCTGCCCGACCGTGTCGGTGAACGCCGGAATCGTGGTCATCCAGTCCCGCGTGCGTATCGCGTCGCCGACCCACCGGACGCCCCGTGGCTCGAATTCGTCGATCACGTCGCTCTCGCAGTCCTCGATCCTCTCCTCTGGAACGAGACGGGCCACCGGATCGATCTGCGCGCGCTCGACGACGAACGTCGAGGGATACAGCGTCCGGAGACGTTCCTCGAACGCGTCGAGGCGCCGGTCGGCGCCGTAGTAGAACTCGACCGGCTCGTCGCTGCCAGCGCTGATCGCGAGAAACTCGAAGGTCGGCGGCCCGCCCTCTCCGAGCGAGTCGAGACCGGCAAGGAAACCGCCACCATTCGAATCGAGCGCATGCAGCGCGCCGAGTTGTTCGACGACCGTCCCGGGCGCGAGGTCGCTCCGGGAGGGCGTGACTTGGACGTACTCCCGCGTCATGTCCCCGCGTCGGCACCTCCGTCGAAATCCCCGCCGCCGTCGATCACGCTCGCCTCGTAGTCGCTCGCGCGGATCCGCAGCGGGAACCAGCCCTCCTGATCGATCCCGATCAACGCCTCGGAGTAGCCGTCCTCGTCCTCGCCAGCTTTCGCCGAGGTGACCCAACTCACCTGCCGATCGTTCAGGTCGAACCACTGTGCGATCTTGTCGTCCTCCTCGTTCACACGGTGGAGCAGCGTGATCGAACAGAGATTGGCGATGGTCCGGGCCTCCGGCGTGAGCGCGAACTCGCCGCCGGTCTGCGTGACGAACTCGAGACTCAGATCGAAGTGCCGACTGTGCCGGACGGCCGTCTCCAGGAAATCCAGCGAGGAGGCGTCGTTCATCAGGTAGTGGGCCTCGTCGATAGTGAACACGACCTTCTTCTCGGTCTGCTTGACGCGCTCGTAGACGCTGTTGAACAGCACCTGCATCGTCAGCGTCGTCTCCGCACGCCCCTGCGCGCCCTCCTCCTGGTGGAGATCCAGGTAGATGACCTTCGAATCCAGGTCGAACTCGGTGGGCTTCGCGAGGTTGGCCAGCGCCCCCTCATCGCGAAACGAGGGCCGCAGATCCTTCAGTAGCGACTCGGCGTCCCTGCGGACGGCCTGCTGCTCGCCGTCGGTCTCGTAGCCGAACTCGCCGGGATCGGCGGCGAAGTCCTCCAGCACGGCGATCACGTCCCGAATCGTCGGCGACGCTTTCGCGTGGGTCGCCGGATCGCGCGTGATCCCCTGCTGGCGATAGGCCGCCTGCGTGGCCCGGCGGAGCGTCTGGCTGCGCTCGCCGAGCGGATTGTCGGCGACGTGCTCGAAGAACGTCCCGAAGAAGGTCATCACCCACGTAATCTGCTCGCCCCACGGGTCGAGGTCCTCCACCGCGTCGAGGACGTGCTCGGGCGTCGGCTTGATCTCCAGCGGGTTCAGCCCGCGCGTCCCGCCGACGGTGATCTGCTCCCCGCCGAGGGCCTCGCTGACGCCCGCGAACCCCCGCATCGGGTCGAGCATGACGACGATCGTATCCTCGTCGTACATCGCCCGCCGAACAAGGCGCAACTTCGTGGCGAAGGATTTGCCCGCGCCGAGGCGGCCGATAATCATGGTACAGTAGCCGGTCTCCCGTGCGAAGCGATCGAGGATCAGCGGGCTCTCGTTGAGCGCGTAGGTGCCGTATTCGATCCCTGGCTCGGCGAACGCACCGGAAACGAAGGGGAACATCGCACCGACCGCGCCGCCGAGCATGGGCGTCGTCGCGTCCAGCGTCTCGTCGAACTCGTCGGTCGCGATCGGACTGGCTGCAGTGAGCGCGTCCAGTTGTGACCAGCGCGGTGCGACTGGCGTCAGATTCGCCGGCGCTCGCCGCGCAGTCGTGATCACGTCGCTGGCGTCGGAGTCGTCGCGGTCCTCGCCCCGAACGGCGAGATACGTCGAGACGTCGAAGGCCTCCATCGGCGTGTTCCGGAGGACGTCGTACATCTCTTCGTGGTCGGCGAGGTCTTTCTCGACGCCGCGGGAACTCGCGCGGTGCTTCTCGGTCAGATACTCGAGGTCGGCCTGGAGGTCCTCGATCCGGTTTTCGAGCGTGTCCAGCGTCGCCTGCGTGTCGCGCGGATCGAGGTGAATGCTCACGTCGGTGGTGCGCGTTTCGGCCGCGGCGTAGACCTCCTCGAGGAAGCCGTCCATCGGCGCGTCGGGATACTCGCCGGCCCACAGCGTCTTCGCCCACCGGTCGCCGGTCCGGATCGCGGCGGGCGTCCGCTCGATGGCCGAGGGTGCGACCAGCGACTGGTGGATTTCCGGGACGGTGCCGACCGCTTCGTGCGACTGGTCGTACTCGACGGTGACCTCTCGCGTCTCGCTGTCTTCGTCGCCGCTGGCAGGGGCACTGTGATCGTTCTCGTTTGACTGTTCGTCGTCAGTTTGTGGGAATGGGAGTTTTTCGCGAATCATGCATCGGACCCTCCGACGAGGGGCGTGGTTCGAATACGGTGGGCCAGATCGCCGTGTTCGAGGTCGCGACCTGCCCAGAACTCGCCGATAACGCGGGTGAACTCCGTCGCGTCGATCCGGCTGGCGTTCACGTCCTCGATTCCACGGAGGCCACGCTCGACGCGCCGGAGTCGCTCGTCGAGTTCCTCCGCCATCGCGGCACGCTCAGCGGCCTTTGGCGGCGAGGTCGCCGCCCGGACGAGCGTCCCGATCACGCGCAGGTCGGCAATCTTCTGGACGAGACCGTCACGCTCGAAGCGGACCTCCGCCGGCGTCACCGGCACGACGACGTAGTGATCCCGGATCGTCATCTGCCGGCGGACGAGTTCGTCCTCGTACCACGCGACGTAGTGCTCGATCAGCGCCTCCAGCTCGGGGTTCGCCTCGACGTCCGGATCACCGAGTCGGGACTCGTAGGCCTCGAGGTACTCCTCGGCCGGGAACGATTGGGTCGTCGAGTAGAACTGCACCGGGAACTCGACGGTCGTGTTGACGAAGTCCTGGAACGCCTCGGCCTTGGCCTGCCACTGGTCGTCGGTCGCCAGCGCCATCGTCGCCGGTTCGACGTGGACTGCGCCCACGAGCGCGCCGTCGGTCCGCACGACGGCGTCGTGCTCGGGTAGCACGCGCTCGACGCGCGTGTACTCTTTCGCCTGCTCGTGATCAAGGTTCGACTCGCCCTGGTGGAACCCGACGAACTGCTCCAGCCAGTCGAGACTGTTGGTGTAGCCGGGCGTCAGGTAGACGAACGTCGCGCCGACGGCGATCCCGAGGACTGCGAGCGGGATCGTGAGCACCGTCACCGAGACGCCGGCGACCGCGAGATCCGACGGCAGGACGACCTGCGTCAGCAGGATGACGATCACGCCGGGCATGCCGGCGACGATGAGGTCGGTCAGCGAGTACTGCCCGAGGAGTTGCGTGTCGGTACCGAGTGACTTCGGAATGCGTTTGGATGGATCCGTTCCGTTACTCATTGCCCTCACCTGCAGAACTGCTGTCGTCGCTCGCGTCGTCGTTCGATTCGCTCGTGGTGTCGCTGTCGCGCAGATTGTCGCGACTCGTTTCGGTCCGACCCGAATCGGCGTCTCGACTCGTCTCGTCGCTGGAATCGCTCCTGCCACCGTCGTCGGAACTACGACTGGACCGATCGCCGCTCCGATCGCTTCGGTCGCTTCGATCGGAGTCCGTGGTCGTCGAGCGACCGGCGTCGCTTCCGCCAGAACCAGCGTCACTGCGTCCGGCGGACTCGTCGGTCCGCGACTCGCGGGTCCCGCCGTTGCTCCGTCGATCAGATCCGCCGTTGCCCTGCCGGTCCGATCCGCCGGATCCGCCGCCACCGCCGTCGTCACCGCCACGGCGGAACCGATCGCCGAGTCGCGAACCAGTACGATTCACCCGCCGACCGGCCGCGTTGGCCGTCGAGTCACCCGAACCGAAGACGGTCTGGCCGTCGCTCCGGACTGCCGGTTTGTCACGGACGCCACGGGCGAAGTTACGGCCGGCGTGGCCCGCGCGCTGGACCTGCTCCTTGCCGGTCGTCGTCCGCCGACGGGCCCGCTGTGCCGAGACGTGGCGGGCCGCCCGATCGGCCATGAACATGATCGCGCCGGCCTGCCAGAACAGCACGAACGGCGAGAGCACCGCCGCAAACGGGACGACCAGTGCGGTCAGCCAGGTGCCGATCCCGCCGGCCGAGAGACCCGCGCTCTGGCCGAGCAGGCCCCCGACGCGAAAGAGCAGCGCGACCGGGACCGACATGAACAGGAACGGCACGTAGAACCCGGCGAGTTTCTTCATGAACCGCGAGACCAGCGTGAACGGCCCGACGCCGGGGATCCAGAGCACGATCAGGATCGGCATCAGCAGGACGAACAGGTACAGCACCAACTGGCGAATCAGGTAGATCAGCCCGATGATGACGAAGAGGGCGAGATCGACCGTCAGCGAGATGACCAGGCCGATCACACCGATGGCCGCGAAGGACATGGTCTCGAACAGCGCGATCTCCTCCAGCGAGGGCAGCAGGAACTTCGCCAGTGCGTCCATGAACCGCAGGGAAAACGCGGCGAGCCACCACCACGAGAGAATGCCGATCAGTCCCGAGAAGGCCCGCTTCTTGAGCTTCGAGCGGTGGTAGTTGCTGAACAGGTGGCTCGTCGATTCCAGCAGGATCACCACGCCGATCGCGAGGCCCCACAGCGACAGCGAGAGCGGCACGATGGTCTCCCAGTAGTAGCCATGGACCGCCGGCCACGGACCGTTCGTCGGGGCAGCGAACACCGCGTCGGGATGGGGCGTCTGCACCACGACCTCCAGCAGCGCGTCGCCGTGGCTCTGGATCGCGGCCTCGATCGGGCTGAACAGGATTCGCAGGAGTTCTTGGAGCGCGCCGACGATGATGTCGCCGAGACCGTCGAGCAGGCCCATGCGACGGACGCCAGCCTGGCGACCGGACCCGCCGAGGGTGGCGATCAGCGCCAGGATACCGAGGGCGGGCCGCAGGTCCACCGTTCGGTCGCGACCACTGGCGTCGGTACGCGTCCGGGTCACAGTCCCCTCCACGGCGGCCAGAGTTGCCAGGTCGTGATCCGGTCGATCAGGTATGCCGCCAGCAGGAGCAGGCCCACCGGGACCGCGAACCGGAAGACGGCCGCGAGCACCTGCAGGGATGGCCCGTCGAGGCTGACCGTCACGCTATCCTCGACGTAGCCCCGGTCGTGGTGCCACCAGTCGCCGGGTTCGTATCGTGCCGAGACGAACGTTCCAGCATCGTCGAGCGTGACCAGCGCGGTGCCGTCGTCGGTGGTGTTGACCCGTTCGCCGTCGATCACGACGAAGCCGTCACGATCGACGGTGTCGATGGGGTCGCCCGTCGCCGCGTCACGCAGGCGGACCTCGATCCTGGTCGTCGAGTCGGAGTCGTTGCGGACCGCGAGCGTCAGATTGCTCCGGTGAATCGGGACGGTGTCGAAGTCCCCGGTATCGACCGTGGTCGAACGCCCGCGAACGAATCCCCGGGCGCGGATCGCCGATACCTGTTCGGGAAAGCGTGTGACGATGGTTCGGCTGCCCGTGTAGGTGCCGTTCGGGACACCCAACTCGACGTTCTCGGGAAGCGTCGGCGCCTCGTAACGCTGGCCGTCCGTGGCGAGAACGCGAGTCGTCGGCTCCGCGGCCGACGCGCCCATCGCCATCGGGAACGCGTTGACCTGCAGTGGGTGCAGCGGCGAGTGCCGTTGCGTGGTGTTGTTCTGCTGTGCGTAAACGAGGGTGTCCCACGACGGATCGCGGGCCGAGTAGAGTCGCCAGGTCCCCGTTACGTTCCCCTGGCTCGTGCTGTATCCCAGCCAGGGCCGGTTCGCCGTCACCGCGAGCGCACCGCTCCCGTCCGGGTATTCGGCGCGCTTCCCGGTGACCTGGAGGTCCTCCACGACGACGCGGCGGTCGTCCTCGACCGTGACCGTCTCCGTCGGGTGGGTGTAGTTGTGATCGACGTCGGTCTGACAGCGCGTCGTAGTGCCGTTCTCCCAGCAGTCGGTCTCCTCGGTCCGGACGTGCTTTTCGAGGCGGACGAACACTTCCGTCTCGACCGCAATACGATGGGACCCTGCAGCGAGGGCGTCGAACGCGAAGCGCGGCGTGTGGCTCCCGCCGTCACTCGCGACGGTCTCGCCGTCGATGGTCAGCCGGGTCTCCTCGATCCGGTGGGTCTCCAGCGACCAGTAGACCTGCCGGTCGCCAGTGGTGTCGTCCTCGGGAACGCGCACGCGGTAGTCGGTGGTCACGAGCACCTCGCCCGATCGCCCGACGTACAGCGGTTGCCGGGAATCCGACAGCCGGAGCGTCGTCGAGGGCTGGATGGCGAACAGCGTGGCGTGAGCACCTTTCACGAACTCACCGTCGCTCGTATCGGCGTAGCTCGGCTGGATCGAGACGCTCCGGTTCGTCTCGGGGAACTCCCCGAAATCACCCGCATTCCAGCGCTCGACATCACGGGGCGGCGCGTTCAGCGGCAGGTCGGTCCCGTTGGCGAGTTGCCGGAGCGCAACGTCCTGCCCGCCCTCGTCGTAGGTGTTGACAGTGCCGTCCTCGTCGCCGGACCATAGGACCGGAAAGCGCGTCTCGTTGACGCCGTGGTCGGGCTCAGAGGGTGGATCGGCCAGCGCCGACCCCGCTAGCGCAGTCAGCGCAACGAGGGCGACCATCGCGAGGAGTCCTGCTCGACGCTCAGAACGCACACGCGCTCCCTCCGGCGACGACGTTGTTCAGGATGAACGTGATGATCTCGGTCCCGAGCGGGGCGACGATGACACCCCAGAGCAGGCCCTGATTCCGGATGCCCTTCATCTCCTTTTTCCAGTCCGACCGGCGGACAAAGGGCAGGGCGACCGTCGCGCCGAGCGCGAGGACGCCACCGAGCATCGGCCCGCCGAACTGGATCAGCGTGAAGACGTTCTGGATCGTGTCCGCCATCGGCGTGTTGCAAAAGGCCTGGCCGGACCCCTGAGCGGCCGCTGGCTCGGCCAGCACGAACAGCGCGATGGCGGCAATCGCCAGGTGCCGCAGCGGGAGATGGCGGACGATTCGGTTGGTGATCGAGAGCGATGCCTCTGTCGAAGAGTGCGTGTTTTCGGTCATCGGTGGATCAGTCGTCTCCTTGTGTGTCGGCAGGCGGAGTCGCCCGCCGACCGGTGCAATCGTGACTGAGGACGGGATGACCGTAAGCGAGCGCGTGGTGGTTCCGGAAGTTCACGAAGCGGCCCGCTGAGGAAGCGACTGCTTGCGTCGAAGGGTCTCGGCGTCGATCCTCACTCGTCCAGAAATGTCTCGATGTCCCGGGCGGGCGATCGAAACCCCGCCTCGTCGATCCACCGCTTCAGGTACCTGTCGGCGTCTTCGACCGACATGACGTCGTCCTCGACGAACCGGACGAGCACTCCGATCGACCCGGTCAGCGGGACGTCTCGATTGCGAGCGATCGATCGGGCATCGCCGTCGTCGGTCACGATCGTACCGTTTCGGACGTCAGCGACGGCCAGCGCTTGCGCCTCTCCGGGATCGAGCCGTTTCAGGAGATGTTGTTCTACCTCTTGGGCGGCGGGTGACGGCGAGATCACTGGAATGTCGTCATCGAGGGCGACGACGGCACGCTCGAGATACGAATGGGTCTCGATACCGGCGTCGAGTTCCGTCCGGACGGCTTCGACGGTTGCCAGCCGGGGCAGATCATCCAAGAGCTCGATCCGGTCGACGTGCGCGAAGTTCGATAACACGGACGTGTCGAGGACTGTCGGTCGATCGGGCGACCCCGTCATTCGAGATTGCGGGCGGTCTCGATTTCGTCGCGTGCATCGGCCATGTCTTCCGGGCCGAGGCGGAGTTCGACACCCTCCTCCCGCAAGCGATCACGCATTTCGAAGCGGTTGCAATCGGCCAACCGCGCCGCCGTTCCGAGCGTGACGTCACCGCGTTCGTACAGCGCGATCGCCGCCGCGACGCGCTCGTTCGGATGTTCTTCGAAGTATTCCCGAAGGACGTGCCGGATCGCGTCGCTCTTGTTCTCGAAGACGCCGGCGTCGACGGCCCCCTCCATCAGGTCGGTGAGGTCGTCGGGGATCGTGGCAGTCGTCCGGGACATCGGTGTACCTGAGATTGGTGTTCATACATTATATGAATTTCGCTAGTTCGCCATTCCGGCCATGAGGATTCGATAATCGGGCGTGATCACTACTGAATGGCCTATCCAGCCTTACACAGGTCTGATCAACTCCGGATCCACGCCACACTCACACGCCTGTACTTCGCACGCGACGAGCATGCTGATCGAAACCAACGTGACGGGTTCCCCACAGTGAGGACAGTGGGCCGTCACACCCGACACCTCCCGCTCACGGGCGTCGATTTCAAGTAAACACAACCCCTCTTATAGTGGGATTGTGTAATATTTGTTACAAGCCAAGGGCCGGATTTGAACCGGCGATGGGCGGCTCTGCAGGCCGCTGCGTTAGGCCGGACTCTGCCACCTTGGCGCAACTTCGTCTAGTTCCAGCGATCCAATAAACATAGCGGTCTGGTCGCCACACAGTATGACGCCTCACAAATCCATTACGAATTATAATAAACCACAAGAATTGTTCAGAATATAAAAACATTCTTGGCCGTTTGTATCGTTGCTGCTCGTAATGACACGGCACAATCGACCGTTCGAACTGCTCGACGCGGGGGACTGGCGACTGATCACTCTCGGCACAGGACTCGTCGTCGCGAGTCTACTAGCGGCCGGCTGGTTCCTGACCAGTGGCGACCTCCCCGGCGGGCTCGCTACACTGTTGTTGACTGTCTCGGGCGCGCTGTTTGTCGCGATCGGCACGTCGGAATCCTCCCGACCGAGCGCCTGACCGTCGGCTGGATTCTCTCTGTATTGTACTGGAGCCCCGTGTAGCGTTGCCACTCTCGGCAACAGCTCCTTGCATAAATACAAAAAGCCCACCCGAGAGTGTTGTCACTCTCGGATGGGCTGAAGTATGAATGGAGGCGGCGAACCGGTTTTCCCAGAGACTCTCGTACTCCAGTACTCGCCGGAACGCAGGCGGGCTTAACTTCCGTGTTCGGAATGGGTACGGGTGTTGCCCCGCCGCTATGGCCGCCTTAACGCCGATCCGTGGAATCGAACCACGCGAGGCCAGCGATCGGTCGATGCAAAACCAGTGTACGTGCGATCCAGTTTGCGCCTGGACGCGACTACGTCGCGTTTACATGCGGTATGAATGGTGGCTTCGGTCAGTTAGTTCTCGCGGGCTAAACACCTCGTTACCTCGGTGCGTACACCCCGAGTCTATCGAACTCGTCTTCTACGAGCGACCTCAGCGGTACCTCTTTTCCAGGTGGGTTTCCGGCTTAGATGCGTTCAGCCGTTACCCCGTGTGGCGTGGCTGCCCGGCAATGCTCTCTCGAACAACCGGTACACCAGTGGCCACCAACCGTAGTTCCTCTCGTACTATACGGTCGTTCCCGTCAGGTACCAAACACCCCCAATAGATAGCAGCCGACCTGTCTCACGAC
Source organism: Halorhabdus utahensis DSM 12940 (assembly GCF_000023945.1). Classification (NCBI taxonomy): domain Archaea; kingdom Methanobacteriati; phylum Methanobacteriota; class Halobacteria; order Halobacteriales; family Haloarculaceae; genus Halorhabdus; species Halorhabdus utahensis. The sequence continues at coordinate 1,670,418 of NC_013158.1, read as the reverse complement.
GGTCTAAACCCAGCTCACGACCTCCTTTAATAGGCGAACAACCTCACCCTTGCCCGCTTCTGCACGGGCAGGATGGAGGGAACCGACATCGAGGTAGCAAGCCACTCGGTCGATATGTGCTCTTGCGAGTGACGACTCTGTTATCCCTAGGGTAGCTTTTCTGTCATTCATTGCCCGCATCAAGCGGGCAAATGAGTTCGCTAGACCACGCTTTCACGTCAGCGTTCCTCGTTGGGAAGAACACTGTCAAGCCATCTTTTGCTCTTGCGCTCTTCTCCGGATCTCTGACCCGGATGAGATGGCCTTAGGGCGCGCTCGATATTCTTTCGAGCGCGTACCGCCCCAGTCAAACTGCCTGGCTATCGGTGTCCTCCTCCCGGAGTGAGGGTCACAGTCACTAACGGGTAGTATTTCAATGATGACTCGGTGGCGTGCTGGCGCACGTACCTGTGTAACGTCTCCTACCTATTCTGCACATTAGCGACCATGTCCCAGCGACAGCCTGCAGTAAAGCTCCATAGGGTCTTCGCTTCCCCTTGGGGGTCTCCAGACTCCGCACTGGAATGTACGGTTCACCGGGCTCAACGTTGGGACAGCGAGGCTCTGGTTAATCCATTCATGCAAGCCGCTACTGAAGCGGCAAGGTACTACGCTACCTTAAGAGGGTCATAGTTACCCCCGCCGTTGACGGGTCCTTCGTCCTATTGTACTAGGTGTTCAGATACCCGCACTGGGCAGGATTCAGTGACCGTACGAGTCCTTGCGGATTTGCGGTCACCTGTGTTGTTACTAGACAGTCCGAGCCTCCAAGTCACTGCGACCTGCTCGTTTCCCGAGCAGGTACCCCTTATCGCGAACTTACGGGGCTAAATTGCCGAATTCCCTAACGTCGATTGATCCCGACAGGCCTTGGCTTTCTCCGCCAGAGCACCTGTGTCGGTGCTGGGTACGAGCACCGTACTGTCTTTTCATGGGCCCCAGGTTGAACCAAATTTCTCTATCTCGCCGTTCGCCCGCTTCGTGCCATTACGGCTTCCACGAGTTTTGACGATTCGACCGGGCGAGTGCCCGGCTCGGTCTACCCCAAGGCGTCGACATTGAATGTACGGTGGTACTGGAATATTAACCAGTTTCCCTTTTGATCCGCTCGAGTTGCGACGGATCTTAGGATCGACTAACCCTCGGCTGTCGAACAGTGCCGAGGAACCCTTGCTCTTCAGGCCGTCAGGATTCTAACCCGACTTTCGCTGCTACTACGGCCAGGATTTTCGTTTCTACGCGGTCCACACGAGTTCTCACCCGTGCTTCCACCCGCGCAGAACGCCAACCTACACAACCACCTTTTGACAGGTGTGGCCAGGTCTCGGTGGTGGATTTGAGCCCCGATCATTTTGGGCGCCTCAAACCTCGGCCGGTAAGCTGTTACGCTTTTCTTGGAGGATTGCTGCTTCTAAGCTCACCTCCCGGCTGTCTAGGGCTTGAGACCACCTTCGATCGCACTTAATCCACACTTGGGGACCTTAACCCAGCTCTGGGTTGTCTCCCTCATGGTACACAGGCTTACCCCGCATACCGGACTCCCCGCGTCGACGGCGTCCGTAGGTTCGGAGTTTGACAGCCGCGCCGACTCCTCTCGGAGGCGGACACGGCAATCGGTCGCTCTACCCCACGGACTACCTCAGCGGAGGTCATGCTTCGACATGTTTCGGTTGGAACCAGCTGTTGCCGGACTCGATGGGCCTTTCACCCCTACACGTAGATCACGGGAGGGTATTGTAAAACACCAACCCTAACAGACTTCCACGTAGCTTTCGCCACGCTTCATCTTGCCCACGCGTAGATCGTCCGGATTCGGGTCGTGCCCGTGTGACTCCCCGCCCTTGAAGACGGCGGCCCTCGTGCAAAGCACTGCGGCCATGTCGGTTTCCCTATGCCTTCCCCGATGATCGGGTTAGACTCGCCACACAAGCACACTCCCTGGCTCGTTTTTCAAAACGTACGACTGAACACCGGCTTCCCTCGAGTCCTACTGTATCCTCGCGGATAGGTCGTTTATCGAGGGACCTTCTATGCCCAGTCGCTCTATCACCAACTGATTTGAGGCCCTATTTCGCCTCCCTTCTGAGGGTACTTTTCAGCGTTCGCTCACGCTACTTGTTCACTATCGGTCTCGGGACGTATTTAGTCTTAGCAGTAGATGCCTGCCAAATTCACGAGGGATTTCCAACCCCCGATACTCGGGAACTGGCGCACGTCATACTTGACTTCGTTACGGGGCTGTCACCCTGTATCGCGCTCCGTTCCAGGAGACTTCAAGAAGACGTTCTGACGATGAGTGCCAGTCCGAACACCACATTGGCCGTAAGGCCTTCGGTTTGGACTGTATCGCGTTCACTCGCGGTTACTAACGACATCACATTCGTTTTCTCTTCCTGCCGGTACTGAGATGTTTCAGTTCCCGGCGTTCCCCATTGCGCAAGGCAATTGCGGTGAGGAGTTCCCATTCGGGTATCTCAGGTTCTTCGCCTCCGTGCGGCTCCCCTGAGCTTATCGCAGCTTGGCACGCCCTTCGTCGGCGCCCGAGCCGAGCCATCCACCAGCTGGTACAGCAGCCACGTCGAGTGTAAACTCGACGTAAACGCGTCCAGTGGACGCCTGGATCGCACGTACACACGGTATCATACACACGCCCGTCGGTGGCGGTGCGTGCATCAACCCTTCCCATCCACGTTCACACGGGATGGTGCATCGGTCGTCCGTACCCGAATCGAACGCCGTCCCACACTTAAGGGGATCGGATTCGATCGGATACGAGCTATGGACCCACTGGGATTCGAACCCAGGGCATCCTCCTTGCAAAGGAGGCACTCTACCGCTGAGCTATGGGCCCTTCCGCCGTACAATGTTAGCCCTGGTAGTTCATAGGTGCCCAACTGGGGCGTCGGCGAACGTGCAGGTGGGTCGGGGCAACGCCCCGATCCCGATCGTTAGGAGGTGATCCAGCCGCAGATTCCCCTACGGCTACCTTGTTACGACTTAAGCCCCCTTGCGGAGCCCAGATTTGACCGTCGCATGACGGCCTCATCCGGACCCCACTCGGGTGCTTTGACGGGCGGTGTGTGCAAGGAGCAGGGACGGATTCACCGCGCGCTTCTGACACGCGATTACTACCGAATCCAGCTTCATGAGGGCGGGTTTCAGCCCTCAATCCGAACTACGACCGGGTTTCGGGGATTAGCGCGTCCTCTCGGACTGGCGTCCCACTGTCCCGGCCATTGTAGCCCGCGTGTCGCCCAGCACATTCGGGGCATACTGACCTACCGTTGCCCGTTCCTTCCTCCGCTTTGGCAGCGGCAGTCCTCCTAGTGTACCCAGCCATCGCAAGATGCTGCTGGCAACTAAGAGTGCGGGTCTCGCTCGTTGCCTGACTTAACAGGACGCCTCACGGTACGAGCTGACGGCGGCCATGCACCTCCTCTCAATGGCTCCAGTAAGGTCATCAACCTGACCTTCACTGCACATTGTCGGTGCTGGTGAGATGTCCGGCGTTGAGTCCAATTAAACCGCAGGCTCCTCCGGTTGTAGTGCTCCCCCGCCAATTCCTTTAAGTTTCATCCTTGCAGACGTACTTCCCAGGCGGCTCGCTTCACGGCTTCCCTACGGCACAGCGCAGGCTCGTAGCCTGCGGCACACCTAGCGAGCATCGTTTACAGCTAGGACTACCCGGGTATCTAATCCGGTTCGAGACCCTAGCTTTCGTCCCTCACCGTCGGGTCCGTCTTTCTGAGGCGCTTTCGCCACCGGCGGTCCGTCCAGGATTACGGGATTTCACTCCTACCCCGGACGTACCCCTCAGATCTTCCGGCCCCAAGCCAGACAGTTTCCGCCGGACGTCCACGCGTTGAGCGCGTGGATTTCCCAACAGACTTGTCTGGCCGGCTACGGACGCTTTAGGCCCAATAATAGCGGCCATCACTCGGGCTGCCGGTATTACCGCGGCGGCTGGCACCGGTCTTGCCCAGCCCTTATTCCTGTACCACCTTACGGTACACAAAAGCGAGGACTATATGCCCTCGCACTCGGAGTCCCCCTATCGCACTGTCGTGCAGTGTAAAGGTTTCGCGCCTGCTGCGCCCCGTAGGGCCCGGCATCTTGTCTCAGATACCGTCTCCAGGCTCTCACTCTCATGACCTGTACCGATTATGGGCACGGTGGGCCGTTACCCCACCGTCTACCTAATCGGCCGCAGCCACATCCTGTGGCGCCGCAACGTTTCCGACTCGCCGCACTCCAGCTGGCGAGTCGTATCGGACATTAGCCTCAGTTTCCCGAGGTTATTTCCGTCCACAGGGTAGTTTGGCCACGTGTTACTGAGCTATTTGCCACGGGTCTAAACCCGTGCGACTAGCATGGCTAAATCGGACTCCGATAGCAATGGCCTCCGGCAGGATCAACCGGAATGTCTCCCCATAATGGGGAGGGTTAGGCGGATGACACCCCCAAGGGGTGTCGTCGCTATCGTAAGCACGTTCGCTGACACCCCAGTCGGGTGTCACCGAACTACCAGGGCTAACATCAGATCCCATCTATACGGCGGACCGCAGGGGTGGAATCCTCATGTTCTTCCGGACCCGAACATACACCGAGTAAGGGTATAAACCCTTCGAACCGGCGTCGATCGGACCCGAGTGCGGCCGGGGCGATCCGTGCCCCGTCCGAACCACGTTCGTATTCAATCCGAAGTGCCCTGTTACACTTAAGGGCATCGGATCGAATCGCACCACGCGAGTGGCGCGACGCGGCCGGAGGGGCGTCGTTCGCCCTTCGCCGCTGCGTATTTACTCAGATGGGAGGTAATTACTTAAACCCGTCGAAGGAGACCCGCCACGTCATGCGATTACAAGCGGGTCGGGATGTCGTACCGTGACATGGGGCCCAGCCACGCCAGCAGGCCCACACACCCGCCAACACGTGGAGCCAGTATATGAGACGTGAGTAAAGGGGGCCAATACGGTTACACGACTGGCCAACTGGGAAGGCTGCCCAGAACAAGCGCGTTCACTTCCGCGGTTGTGTGGCTCCCAGAGGACGAAGAATGGCGCGCGGCCGGAGGTCGAGTAGTCATCCCGCGCGTCGTGCGTCCGGTCATCCCGAGTGAAAGCCGCGCACCGAGGGTTGGCCGTCGGGACAGTAGTGACTATCGACTCCGGGTAGCCCGTCGAAAAGTAATCCCGCAGTGTGTCGCCGCGTCAGATCTCCTCGAGATGTTCGACACCCTGCTTGGACACGTTGCCCTTGGTGATTTCGCCGGGCATCCAGTCGGGCTTGTCGTCGGGCGCGTCCTCTTCCCAGGCCCATCCTTCGTAGACGTGGACTTTCTCCGTCCCCTTCTCACGGAGGCGAATTGTCTCGGGATCGGCCGCGTCCTCGCTCGGAGCGGGGTCCAGCCGTCGTGCAGCTTTCAGTGCCGCCTGACGAGGTGTCCCCCCGGAGAAGACGCTCGACTCGTTCCCGTCCGATTCGCGCAGTGCAAAGTTTCGTTTGTCCGTATCACGTGCCATGGTTTTCGAGACTCCATGTCAACCCAGAACATGACACACTATAAAAATACCCCCCGATTCGGGGGGTGGTTGCCACAAAATATTTATGTGAAAATCCGGCGGGTGGCGATATTCGGCCGAAATCCGGGCGGTCGACTGACGGCGCGCGGTTCGCGCGCGCCGGGGTACGCGATGGGCCAACAGTGCGAGCCAGCGGCGACGACGGGACTGGCACGGTAGGCTTAAGTACGTGCTCCAGCCAACCACAGGTTAAGATACCGCGATGGTGCGAAAGAAGAAGCTCAGCCCGAGTGGCGCGAAGGACGAGGACGGGGAGTACCACAACGTCCACATCAACCTTCACGAGGACGAGTTGGCTGTCGCCGGGATGGAGATCGGCGACGAAGTGTTCGTCAGAGTCCGGGACAACAAGATCATCATCCAGAAGGCGAATCCGGAGGACGTCGAGCACGACTTCTAACTCGCCATCGCGGGCCGAGTGCCGATGGCCCGGGATCGACACACAATGAACCCCTATAACCTCACCAAGCCGCTGTTGTTCCAGCTATCACCCGAGACTGCGCACGCGCTCGCACACGAAGGAATGAAACTCGTCGACGGGACGCCGATCGAGTCGGCACTCGCACGAGCGTTCAAAGTTGACGATGATCGTCTCTCGATGTCCGCGTTCGGGTGTGAGTTCCCGAATCCGATCGGCGTCGCGGCGGGCTTCGACAAGACAGCCGAGGCTCCGGGCACACTGGGTGCACTCGGCTTCGGGCACGTCGAGGTCGGCGGCGTCACTGCCGAGCCCCAGGAAGGCAATCCACGCCCGCGCGTGTTCAGACTCGTCGAGGACGAGGCCATCATCAACCGGATGGGTCTCAACAATCCGGGCGCGAAGGTGATCGGCGAGCGGCTCGACAACACCGACGTCTCGATGCCGGTCGGTGTGAACCTCGCGAAGACCGAGGACGTGCCAATGGACGAGGCGGCCGCGGACTATCGCGAGACCTACGAGCAGGTTGCCGAGGGAGGCGATTTCTTCGTGATCAACGTCTCCTGTCCCAACTCGCCGGGGTTCAGAGAGTTACAGAACCGCGAGTCGCTGGAAGACATCTTCAGCACGGTGAAAAACGCCGGCGCAGCCCCGCTCCTGGTGAAACTGTCGCCCGACCTGCCGGAGCCAGCCGTCGAGGAAACCCTGGAGCTGGTCGAGGAGTACGATCTCGACGGCGTGATCGCGACCAATACGACCACTGACCGCCCTGAAGCGCTCACCAGCCCGGATCGTGTCGAAGAAGGGGGGCTTTCGGGCAGACCCATCGAGGAACAGGCGACCGAAATGGTGCGGTTCGTCGCCAGCCGGACGGACGTCCCGGTCGTCGGCGTCGGCGGCGTCTTCACCGCGGCTGACGCCTATCGGAAGATCCGCGCCGGGGCGAGCCTGGTCCAGATCTACACCGGTTTCATTTACCGCGGGCCGACGATCGCCCGGAACGTCAATCGTGGGCTCGCGACGCTACTCGAACGCGACGGCTTCGACAGCGTCGAGGACGCAGTCGGTGCTGACCTCTAAGCAGACACTCTACTGGGACTGCGAAGTTCTTCGAGAATGCGGCCTTACCGCCAGTCGGCCGCCGACACCGCGTGCTCTACGTCGACCGAGATCCACATCGTTCCGATTTCCGGCCACTCGGCGTCGGTCGGAAACACCGTGAGGATCGACGGGTCCTCGTGGTCGTCATAGGCCCGATCCAGGTCGCGATTCGACTCGCGAGAGCTGGCTGGCAATGCGGGCGTCGCGGTGTCGTCGGTAGTCGACATCGTTGCTCAACTCTACATAACAGTTGTTTCCTTATATATCGGATCGTACCGGAAAGACTGACGTCATCTCACAGAATTTCCGGACAAAGTGGTACAATCCGAACGAAATTTATGCTAAATGATGAAATGACAAACCTAACACCCGTGTCAATGAGTATCCCACCACTGACCGCCGGGTTTTCCCTCGACTTCAACACTTCTCGGGGAGACAGAGTGCCTTGCCGAACCAGGGGTCGACCGGTACCGTGGGGCCGGCGAACGTATCGACTATTGTAACGCCGCCAGATCAAACTCGAAGGCCACTACCGGCAGTTCCAGATCGTGTTCAACCACCTTTTTCCGCTCGAAGCAAAGCTTCTCGCGCAAAAACGTGGGCGAAAAACCGCTTGCTTACTGCAGCGCCGCCAGATCAAACTCGAAGGCCACTACCGGCAGTTCCAGATCGTGTTCCACGAGCACAGCGGGGTGAACTTCGCCGATCACGCCGACCGCGTCGCCATCGATCTCGACGGCAGCGGCCCGGCCGTCGATGAACGAGGGATGCGCCGTGGGTGGCGTCTCCAGTTCGGCATCGAAGTCCGCCACCAGTGCCTGGAGGCGGGCCTTGGCGTCCTCGTAGGACACGTCGTGACGCGCGAGCGCGCCCGCGACGTGACGGGCTTCGGCGACGCCAGTGTTTGCGCCGTCGTCACGCTGGGCGACGAACCCGACCTCCGCGAGGTCCTGGGGATATCGTCGGTGGGTGTTGTTCTCGAGGACCTGCATGATCGACGGGAGCAGCCACGTCCGGACGACCGTGTAATCCTCGCTGTAGGGATTGCGGATCTCGACAGGGTCGCCGCCACCCAGGGCGTCCACGCCTGGCTCTATCCCCATGCGGTCATGCAGTTCCTCGGCGCTCGTCAGATGGAAGTTCAGCAGGTCCTGAAAGCCGAGTCCGACCAGCACGGTCCGGACGGCCTCCTCGAGTCGTGCGCGCTCGTGTCGCCCGCCGATCGTCCCGACCGCGGGATAGCGCGGGTCGAGGTTGTTGAAGCCGTAGGCCCGCCCGACGTCGTCGATCACGTCGACGGGGTGGAGGACGTCGACGCGATACGGGGGGATCGTGACGTCGTAGGCTGGCGACCCGTCCGTCTCGGTAGACTCCCCGTCCAGTCCGGATCGTTCGAGGAGGTCGATCACGTCCTCGCCTTGCAGGTCGATCCCGAGTGTGCGCTCGATCCGGTCGTGGGCGACGGTCTTGGTTTTCGTCGAGAAATCGGGGCGGAGGAGCGAGTCGCGGTACTCCTCGGGGGCGTCCTCGTACTCGACGCGGACGTCCTCGATCGTGCCGCCGCGGGCGTCCAGGGCGTAGCAGACAATCGACAGCATGTGATCGATCGTCCACTGGTCGGTGCCGGTCATCTCGATGAACAGATCACGCGAGTCGGTCGAGACCTCCGTCCGGCGGCCGTTGACCACCGGCGGGAACGAGAACAGCCCGATCGAGTCGTAGATCGCCGGGACACGATCGTACTCGGCGACGAGGTCGGCGTACTCCTCGCCGATATGGTGCTCGGCGAGGACCTCGCCGGGCGTCATCTCGGCGTCGCCCTCCAGCGGCACGAAGGTGTCGCCGTCGCGGTCGATCCCGGTGTAGCGGACGGACTTGCCCTCGCCATCGTCGGCAGCCTCGCCGCCTTTCAGCATTGTCAGGTCGTGCACCCCGATCGCGCCCTTCGCGCGCTTGCGACCCATCGTCGCGTGGAGTTTTTCCTGAAGCTGGATCAGCGAATCCAGCGAGGCGTCGTCAAGATCCAGCCCGCGGACGACCGCGCCCGTGACGTAGGGTCGTTCCTCGGGCACGTCCTCGACGTGAATCGTCCAGTCGGCGCCGTTGGTCTTCGGGACGTAGACGCCCCAGTCATCGCCGTACTGGTAGCGCAGCGACCGGGCGACCCCCTCGACGGAAAGGCGATCGAGGCGGTCGGGCTCGAACTCGAATCGGAGTTCGCCCTCCTCGGTTTCGCCCTCGTACTCCAGGCCGAGTTCGAAGAGATCATCGCGCAGGTCGTCGTCGCTCTTCTCGCCGTGGCCGGTCAGTTCCCGCAGTTCGTCAGTGTCAATGTCGACAGTGGGCATCAGTAACGCACCTCCTCAGTTCGCAGGTACTCAAGATCCGCCAGCGTCCCGTGGACGTCCCGAATGTCCTCGGCACCGGTGACGAGCATCATGAGTCGCTCAAGGGCGAGTCCCCAGGCCATCACGTCACACTCGACGCTGAGGGGATCGAGCATCTCGGGCCGGAAAATGCCGGAGTTGCCGATCTCGACGACCTCGCCCGTGACCGGGTGCTCGCCGAACAGCTCGAAACTCGGCTCCGTGTAGGGGTTGTACGTCGGCTTGAACTCCAGGTCGGTGATCCCGAACTGTTCGTAGAACTCCGTGAACGTGCCCATCAGGTCCCGCACCGAGAGGTCCTCGGCCATCACCCACCCCTCGATCTGGAAGAACTCGAGGAGGTGAGTCGCGTCGATCTCGTCGTTGCGGTAGGCCTTCTCGACGGAGAAAAAGCGCTGTGGCGGTTCGAGGTCGCCCTGCGCGACGCCCGCGAGGTGACGGGCAGAGAGTGACGTGGTGTGGCCACGAAGGTCGACCTGGCGGGCCATCTCCTCGCCCCACGGCGAGTGATACCCCTCGCCATCGGGGCCAGCGCCCTCCCGATGGGCGCGCTCGACGTCCTCGCGGACCCCGTCGGGCAGGTCGTCCATCGGCGGCACGTCCAGCGCGAACTGGTCCCAGTGCGTGCGCGCGGGGTGATCCTGGGGCATGAACAGCGCGTCGTTGATCCAGAACTCCGCGTCGGCGTGGGGACCGTTCATCTCCTCGAAGCCCATGCCGACGAGGACTTCCTTGACGCGCTCGGCCATGCCGCGAAGCGGGTGCATCTTCCCGCCGTCGATGGCCTCGGCGTCGGCCTCGACGTTGTAGTCGGCGAATTCGACGTCCTCCCAGTCGCCGCTGGTAAGGAGATCGGGCGTCAGGCGATCCACTTCCTGGGCCTCCTCGATCCCAGCCATGAGTTCCGTTACGGCCGCGTCAGTGAGTTCGACCGACCGGACGGTGCGCTCGTCGCGCTCGATCAGCCCGCGTCGATCCAGTTGATCGAGGACGTCGTTGTCATCGACAGCGTCGCCTGCATCGATAGCCGCCAGGGCGGCGGCTTCCGCGTCGTCGTTCGGATCGACGTCAGGTTCGGCGGTGATCTCGCCCGACTCGATCTCGCCGTAGCCCTTCCGGGCGAAGTTCGACAGCGCGATGTCGACGGCCGCGCCATCGAGATCGGCGGCCCCGATGACCTGCCCCATCGAGACGCCCCCCTCGTCGGCACCGGCCTCGACGGCAGCGGAGTAGAGGCGGTGTTCGGGCAGACCGGCGTCGAGATAGGACTCGCCCTCCTCGGTCAGCGAGACCGATTCGTCGGTCGTTTCGGTGACGGCCACCAGCCCCTCGTCCTCAAGCTCGAAGGCGGCTCGCGTGACGGCCGCGGTGGCCAAGCCGGTTTCCTCGCTCAGCTGTTCGACGGTGCGTCGGTCGTCTGCGCTCGCGGCTTCGACCACCGCGAGTTGGTCGCTCGGGAGTTCCATCAGTTGTTGTCGGAGTACCGTGTGTTGTTCGGATAACGGTTCTCAATTTCGCTCATAGCGGAGCGAAACCTGCGACGTCGGTTTCGTCAAGGGGGCAATCTGACCCCCGAGTCCACCGACAGTCAGGCTGCGTCAAAAAAGCCGAACGCCCGACCGACTCGCGACTGGCTGGCGATCCACCGAGCGTGGGCGTTCGGTGCCATATCCATGGGTTGGTAAGTCATCACAGAAAAACGTTGCGAGAGCACCCGATCCAGGTCCAGGCTGACTCACGGATGCCTTTAAGACAGTTCGAGTGGAATATTGAACAACAAGAGATGGCGTCGAAAGGTTCTCAGTTCCTGATGTCTGTGTTGGTCCTCGGATTAGTTTGGCACGCTACCGTTGCAATCATGACTCCACCCGACCCACTCACCCAGCTGTATACAGTGGGTGCACTGGTGCCAGTCGTCCTCGTGCTCTCGTATCATCTCAGCTATCAACGTGGCTACGAGTGGATCTAAGGGGCACGGATACGGCTGCGAACGAATTCAGTTCAGTCGTCCAGCGCCGTCTCCGGGCGGTACTCCCGGCTGATGGCTTTCCAGTTCCCAGTCGAAAGGGGTAAACCCCCCAAAAGACGAACGTCTCCGGGATCAACTTCAGCAGCTACGGACGGATTATCGCGATGAGGCTTATCGCGACACCAACAGGAATGAGTGGCCAGAATGGATCGAAGGCCACACCAATGATCGTGAGTTGAATCGCGAAAAGGACATAGATGATCCGAGTTATTCTCACATCGTGTTCATTATCTTCGATCATATTTTCGTGGCTATTGTATTTTTCCGCTATAGTTTTTCCGTTGTGGTTTGCTCGGTCCCAGCAACGCAAGGTAGCGTCGGCAACGATCAGTCGTCTAGCGCCGTCTCAGGGCGGTACTCCCGGCTGATGGCCTTCCACTTGCCCGTCGAGAAGCGATAGTAGTTCCCCACCGCGGGGACGAGCGTCTCGCCGAGGAAGGCGACGTAGATGCCCCAGACGCCGATCGAGGTCTTCGCACCGAGATACGCGGCGGGGATAGAGACGGCGAAGACGCCCAGCGTCTGATAAATGAACGGCCAGTTCGTGTCGCCGCTGGCGTCCAAGGCCCCGGCGATGGTGCTGTTGACGCCCTGGGGAATGATCGCGAGGCATCCGGCAAAGACCATGCCGACGGCGATCGGAATGACCTCGCCCTCGGCCCCGAGCAGGACGACACCTGGCCGAGCAACCAGGGCGACGACTGCCGCCGAGACGCCGTAGGTCGCGACCGCCATGAGGACGATCTCCCGGCCGTAGACCCCGGCTGTCTCCTCGTCGTCCTCGCCGAGATGCTGGCCGACCAGACTGGACGCCGCGAGGCCAAAGCCCCATCCGGGAACGTTCATCAGCCCCCAGATGCGCCGGGCGACGGTGTACGCCGTCAGGACGGTCGTCCCGAACATCCCGACGATGAACAGCATGGGAAAGCGGGCGACGGTCCAGGTCATGTTCCGCCCGACGACGGGCGTGCCGATGGAGACCACATCGGTGATATCGTCCCAATGGAAATACGTCCCACGCGGTGAGACCGAGACCGGGAACTGGCCGATACCGGGGAGCCAGCCGGCGATAAGCCCGACTATGAACAGCGACGTGACGAGGACGTTGGCCGCAACGGTCCCCCAGGCGGCACCGGCCACGCCCATTCCCATCCCGAAGATGAACACGCCGTTGAGGACGATGTTGAGTACTGCACCGCCGCCACGGAGTATCATCGGGATCTGGGCGTCGTCGGCCCCGATGAGGACGCGACTGCCCACGAGGTTGAGCCCCGCGAACGGGACGCCGAGGCCGAGGATCTGGAGGTAGGTTGCGCCGTAGGTGATGACCTGTTGATCGCTGTTGAGCAGGCTGATGAGCCACTCGGGGAACAACCAAAAGGCCGCGCCGACGGGGAGTGTCACCGCGACGACGACGACGAAACTCGAACGGACGGCCTGGCCGAGCTGGCCGAACTCCTCGGCCCCGAATCGCTGGGAGACGAGGGCGATCGTCCCGGCGGCAAAGCCGCCGCCCAAAGCAAACGCCAGCCCCCAGAACGGGCCGGCCAGACCGACACCCGAGATCGCCGGCTTGGTGGCGATCCCCGAGGCCGCCCCGACCATCGCCACGTCGGCCGCGTTTTTCGACATCCGGGCGATCCCGGTGACCACGCGCGGCCAGGAGAGATCCGTCGCTTTGCGTGCCCGCTCGGCGTCGATCAACCCGAGGCGGGCAAGCCCCAGGCCGATGAGAAGGATAACGCCTCGGACAGGGTTTGCGCGGGAACCGGTACGCTTGATCGACTGGACGGCGCTGTCGATCGAGGACTCTGGACGAGACACGAAGTGATTGTTCGTTCAACGTCGGCGGGAAAAGGTCTTCCCATCTTCCACGAATACCACCGCGAGGTACCCATTCGCGGATGGCAGCTCGGATTGTCCGGCCGGCTGCGGGTTCATGGATGGTTCCATCGTAGGCAACACTGGCGAAGATCTGGAGAATCGAACGATTCAAGCACGCACTGTCCGACAGGGCCAATCGGATGATACCCTGGATGGTCCTCCTGGCCGCAGTCGTCGTGTTCTCGGGTGGCTACTGGTGGTTCGTCGGCGGTCGCGGGCGCTGGGTGTCTCTGACCCGGGATCGGTTCGTCCGGGGAGTGCCCTGGGCGACGTTGGTGACGGCGGCGCTGGTCGTCGGCTTCTACCTGTTCGTCCAGGGCGGCCTCGGACACTGGAGCCAGCCACTGACGATCCCCTTCCGTTCCTGGAGCCTCTTCGAACCGGTCGGACTCCTCACGTCGGGACTGGCACATGCCGGTCCCGCTCACCTGCTCGGGAACGTGACGGGGCTGGTGGTGTTCGGCGCGATCGTCGAGCACGCAATCGGCCACTACCCAGGGGACAGGGACGACACTGCCTCCCGACGGTGGAACAGACTGCGTCACCCGGGAGTCCGAATCCTCCTGATTTCGCTCGGCATGATTGGCCTGGCCGTGGTCCCCTCGCCGTTCGTCCTCGGGTGGGTCCTTGGCTACTCGGGGGCGGTCTACGCCCTCGCTGGGTTCGCTCTGGTGACGCGGCCGCTCGCTGCCGTCCTCGCCATCGTCGCCCACGACGCGCTGGGAGTCCTCGTCGACGCCGCCGAACAGCCGGTCGTCGAGGCGACGCGGTCGGTCGGCCCGCCGACGCCACCCGCCTGGGCCGGGATCGCCTTCCAGGGCCACCTGCTTGGCTTCCTCATCGGCATCCTGCTGGGAATCGGGCTCCTCCGTCGGTACGATTGGACGCCGGAACCGGTCAGGCTGTTCGGCGCGGTGATCGCCTTCGCCCTCACGAAGTCGCTGTGGTTGGTGGTCAGCTCCGGGGGCGAGGGCGTCTACGTGTTGTATCGTGGTGCGGGCGTCGTGATGGTACTGCTCGGGACGCTCCTGGTGACGCTTGCAGCGACCGGCGCGCGGCCGGAGATCTCGGCCCCACGCGCGCTTCCGGCGCTGTCCTGGCAACCGGATATCGACACCGGGGTGATTCCGGGAGCACTCCGCCGTCGGGTCGCTGCCGTTTCGATGCCGACGTGGGTCCGGGAGGTACTGATCGTCGGACTCGCGTTCGTGGCGTACGTCCTCGTCGAGCCGACCTCGGAACTGGCCGCCAAAGCGTTAGCGCTCGGCGTCGTCGCCGGCAGTGGCTATCTGGTGCTCAAACTCCTGAAATGGGCCCTCGGCCACCTCATCGCCGCGGTGCCGACGGGCGGCTGGCTCGGCCGCGTCCCAGTGCCGTCGATCCCCCGTCCGGGCAAGGCAACCGGGACGCTCCTTGGCGCACTCGCCGTGGTCGCACTGCTCGGCCTCCTGTTCAGCCCGGCCACCGTGAGCACGGCCTCGCTGGCGGACACCGGCGAGGTCGAGATACAGGACTACACGATCACCTACGCCGAGAACGTCAGCGAAGGGCGAGCACTCACCTGGGACAGCGAAATCTTCGACGGAACGTCGAGCGGCGTGATCGTCGCCAGCGAGCGCCGGGCGGTCTGGATCGAGGCAGTCAGCCCGGATCGACTGGCCCACGACGGGTCGGCGACCGTCCGCGTCGGTGGCCTCGACTGGGAGCAGACAGTCGATGTTGAACGGCAGGCAGTCAGCGTCGTGGGGAACGACAGCGTCTACGCCGTCGACCTGCGCACGGAGGGCTCGACGACGCGGTCGTTCAGATCGGCCCCCGCGACTGCCGGCGCCCGCATCGACGGTCGCCGGGTCGCGGTTGCACCGACGGCGGACGGCTTCGAACTCCGGGTGCGCCGGAACGGGACAGTCGTCGGGTCGCGCCCGCTCCCGGCTGCCAACGCGTCCACGTCGGTCGGGTCGCTCCGGTTCGTCGCGTCCGAGGAGAACGAAACCCGGACGATCAGGGCCGTTTCGGGGACGACAAGCGTTCGGATCGCCAGCGTCGAGCGTCCCGCGACCAGCTGATGCCGAAGGGAATTCTAGCGAATGAGGTGTGAGCGAAAAACGAGACGAGGGATTCGGATCGGCAGGGGAGGCGGACTTCCCTGGTGTCAGAAGTAGCGAATCGAGGACGGTCGATCAAGTTCGTTTACGGCTCGAATCGAAGTCGATATCGAGTTCGTCGAGTCGATCAGCCCACTCCTCGCGTTTTTCCTGGTGATCTTCGAGGAAAGACTCCATCAGTTCGGCAGCCTGTTCCTTACAGCCGCCACAGAGGCGCTCGCCGCCGGCACACTCCTCGTAGACCTCGGTGGCGAACTCGTCGTCGTCATCCGCGAGCAAGTAGGCGTAGAGTTCGTAGACCGGGCACTCGTCGGGCTTGCCCCCGAGTTCGCGCTGTTCCTCGGCGGTCTCGCGGCCGCCGGTCGTCGCCGCCCGGACCTTGTCGTAGCCGTCTTCGGGATCGTCGAGCAGGCTGATGTGACTCTCCGGGACGGACGAGGACATCTTCCCGCCGGTCAGACCGGTCATGAAGCGATGATAGATCGAGGAGGGGGCCAGGAAGCCGTACCCGCCGTTGGCGAGTTCGACCTCGCGGGCGAGTGCCGCGGCGGCCTCGTGATCCAGTTCGAAGGCGTCGATGTGCTCGTCGTAGACGCGCTTCTCGCCGTCGATGGCCTCGATCAGGGCCTCGAAGGCCTCCTCGGTGGCGTTGCGGTCGAGGAACCGGACGCGGGGACGGAGCGGTTCCTTGCCGGCCTCCCGGAGCATCGTGATGAGACGATCTTTGGTCATCGCGCCACCGTCAGTCGCGTCGCGATCACGCTCGTTGTCGAGGTAGGTCGCGGCGTCGCCACACCGGATCGTCTCTCCCGGATGGTCGCCGGCAAGCGTCTCGTAGGCCTCCGCAAGCAGCGCTCGCTCCTCGTCGTCGGTCTCGAAGGAGGCGTAGGCCTTCGTGACGCCGAAATAGCGCATCCGGGCGGCGACGTCTCTCGCCAGGCGCATGTGGGGGTCCTGGTCGGGACCCACCGGGATGACGGTCGGCTTGGGTTCCTCGAGTTGCGGGTAGAGGATGTCGGCGATCTGGGTCACGACGCTCTGCATGTGACTGACGTCGGTCTCGCCGTCGAAGCCGTAGATCCCCTCGAACTCCGCAAAGCGGGCCTCCGCGCCGAGTTCGAACGCCAGATCCTGCAACTCGCGGTTCTCGGACTGTCGATAGAGCGTCCCTTCCTCCGGGTCGAAGCCCAGCGCGAGCAGCGAGAGGATGTAGTCCCGGGCATGCTCGTCGATCTCGTCCCACGTCAGCCCGCGGGCGGCGTGGGCCTCAAGGTCGGCGATCAGGCCGTAGGCGTCCCCGCCCTGGCGTTGATGCCAGATGATCTCGTCGAAGACGAGTTTGTGGCCGATGTGGGGGTCGCCGGTGGGCATGAATCCCGAGAGGACGGCGAATGGGTCACCGTCGCGCATGGCGCGGGCGACCGGCCGGTAATCGCGGTGCCCGAAGATGACCCCGCGGCGCATCAGATAGTGGGGCGCAGGGACATCGGGCAGGATTTCGTCGAACTCCTCGATGCCGAACTCCTCGAAGAGGTTGCGGTAGTCGGCGACCGTCGAGGAGCCCCACGGATCAAGCGTCGTGTCGTCGGCACCGGCGGCTGCGCCGCCGTCAGTGCGGAGTCGGGGGAAAGCCTGTTCACGCCGTCGGTCGTCTGTCGGTTCGTCGTCGGTGTGTGAGTCTCGCGTCATTGGTGTCGTGTCTCGTGTGGTTGGTGCTCGAAGCCACCGGGCCGAGAAAGCGGAGGGAGCATCGCCCGCCGGGCGACGAGTTACGCCCGCCGGCCGGCGACGGCGACACTGTCCACTTCCCGGGGGTGCCAGCGACGGACGTCGGGGGAAGTGGACGCCATGTGCGTACGTCTCCACCAGCAGGGGTTTAATTGTTTTCTATCCGTCACGGCGTCAGTCGCCCGACTTCGAGCCACTCGATTCGGGGGTCGCCGTCCGCGTCAGCCTCCGCCACCAGCGCGAACACCATCCGCTTGCGAACGCCGTGGGCCAGTCGGACGTCAAGCGCGAGATCGCGCGGCGTGAAAGCGTGATCCGCCGGTAACACCCGCACGAGCAACTCGGAGTGGCCCAGCGAGTCGACACTTTCGACGTCGGCGTACGTCCGAAAGTCCGCGCCGAATTTGTAGCCCGTCTTGGGGACGACCCCACGCTCGCGGAGGGCACGATACACCGCCAGCCGCCGGTCGAAGCGCTCGCCTTCGACCTCGCGACCGCACTCGACGATCGCGTCCGCGCCACCCTCGACGTCGAGCACGCCTTGGCTGGCCAGCGCGGCGGCCTCGATCAGCGAGAGCTGGAGGGGCTCGCCCGCCTCGTCGTCGAGCGGTTGGCCGTAGAACCCCTCGAAATAGAGTGCTTCGGGCGGGTCCGGGGCCAGGACGCGATCGCCCAGCAGGTCGGCCGCGACACCGCTCGGCAGATCCGTGGTCGACGAGCCCGCGATGTCGGGGTGACTGGTCTCGAGGTAGGTGATCGCCGACTCCTCGTCGACGACTGCCAGGACGCTATCGCCCAGCGTGGCCGCGGAGACGGCCGTCCGCTCACTTATCGCCCGGATCCGATAGGCGACATCGTCGTCCCAGGGGCCCTGTCCGCGGGGGTAAACCACGAAGTCGGTCCCGGACGGACCGTCGACCCAGCCCTCGCGGGCGGGCGAGAGGTAGAATCCCCGGTCCCGAAGGTCCTTGTAGACGAGAACGTCGATCTCCGAGACAGCAGCCGAGGAGAGCAGTGCCTGGAAATCCAGAGCCTCGTCGCTTCTCCCGTCCCGGATGTGCTCGACATCGCCCCGGTAGAGAAGATGGGCTGCTTCGACAGGCGAAAGCGCCAGCCCGCCGCCGTCGACGTGGCCGTAGCCCCGCGAATCGTAGAAGCGCTCGCGAGCCTCGCTGCCGCCGCGAACCACGTCTCCCTCCAGGACCAGTTCCATGGTCTGACCTGCCGGCGGGCGGGCAAAGGCGCTACGATCGACTCACGGCCGCGAGCACACTGATCGACCGCGCCGGGAAACGGCTCGTCACGACTCCGCCGGAACGCCGCCCGTGCCGTCCCGCCAGGCCTCACAGGTCGCGTCGAGACACCGCCGCCCACCGGCGGTCTCGAACAGCGGGAGGCCACAGGCACACTCGCCCACGACGACGCCGGCAGGGAACGCAAAGCCGGTGTCACACTCGGGATAGTGCTCACAGCCCGCCAGGAGGCCGCCCCGCCGGAGGATCCGAAGGTCCCCCTCGCAGTTGGGACAGTCCCACTCGCGGTCGAAGACCTCGGCGACGGCGTCGTCCATCGACTCACACTCGCGATCGACACAGACTTCGAATGCTCGACCGCGTTCGACCCGCATTTTCGGGAGGCCACACTCGCAGTGATCGTCGATGACTTCGGCATCGCCGGGCAGGCCGTATCGTTCGTCACAGCCCGTGCAAGCGACGGCGTCGGTGACGCGAACGAGTGCGGCCCCGCAGTCCGGACACTCGCCGACGGGCGACCCCGCGGCGCTGGCCGGATACCGGCCACTCGCCGTTTCGTCGTGGATTTCGACGGTGAGTCGCTGGTCGCCGTCGGTCGCTGCAAGGTGGGTGCCGTCGATGGTCACCGTCTCGGCGCGCGTGAGCCACGCGACCGGCTGATAGCCCTCGGCGTCGTGGACGAGCACGGTGTTGTCCGGCTTAACGACGACCAGAACCTGCCCGCGCTGTTCGTGCTCGCGGACGCGCGAGCCGTCGAATGTGGTCGTACACTCCCCGGCGACGACGTGGATGCCATCGTGCATACGCCCGTTGGCCCCTTCCTCCGGTATAAACGCGCGGTCGGATCCAGACCGCGGTACACCGAAGTCGAGGACCATTTCGGAACACCACGAACCCTCTCAGCTGAAGGTGAGATCATCGTCTCCGTCGTCGATGACGTCCCACACTGCCAGGATCGTGATCTGATCGGCGTAATCGAGGGAGGCCATCGCCGTCGCGATCGCCTCACGGGCAACTCGATCAGCGGTGAGGACAGTCACGTCGTCACTCGTCGTCCCGTCCAGCAGATATTCGACAGCGAGTCCGGCGAACACTGGATCGGCTTTCTCGACATCGTGTTCGTCTTTCCCCGGCGACTTCGCGGCGATCGTCCGGCGGGCCACGTCCCGGGCACGGGTGGCTTCGCTGTGGGTCACTGATGGGGCATCCGCGATACGAGCCCATCCCTCCTCGCGAGCGCGGTCCAGCGCCGGCGTGACGCCCCCGTCCTCGATCTCGTCTGCGACCCGTGCTGGTATCCGCAACGTCACGCCCGCACGTCGAATCGCCCGGCGAAACCGACGATACTTCGACGTGCCTGGATTGCCCACGCTGATGAAGACGTTCGTATCGACAAGTGTGACCGTAGCCGAGGAGAGCGAAGACGAATCAGACATGAGAGAGTCCGCCTCTATGACTCTGTATCCGAGAGTGGGGCAGTCACGTCAATATCGGCGTCGAATGCGATATCGTCGGCGACATCCGGAAAGAGGTTCTTGAAGTGCGGATCGTGCTGTTTTCCCGCTGCGAGGACGGGTTCAAGCGCGAGCACGATTTGGATCGCCTCGCCGGTTGAAATGCCGAGAGGCTCGGCTACCATCCGCTGGGTGATCCGCCCCGCGTAATGCAGCCCGGCCTGCCGGACAGCGGCGGCCAGTTTGCCGACCCCGTGGCGCTCTGTGAAATGGGCGATGTCCTTGTCGATCACTTGCATGGCGACGGCATGGAGAAGCGTCGGCGTGACGGTGATCCCGTCGGCGTCGATCAAGACGGGGGCCGCCGACACCGCAACGGGACGATCACCGACGAGTGCAACAGCACCCAGCGCCTCCAACGTCCCGACGTGGTCGTAGACAGTCGTCTTCGGGACGTCGAGGGTCTCGACGATCTCCGGTCGGGTGACTGGCCCGTAATAGCAGACGTAGACGTACACGCGTGCGAGTTCCGGCCGGTCCAGTAGGCGACCGACGGTCGCGAGCTGATCGACCCCGGCTGCATAATCCTGCGATGGTGTTTCCGTGGCTGGACTCGGCGTCATCACCTGTATTACGAAATCCGTGAACTTCAAACTTCGGCTGGTGTCGTGCATACGCTCGTTGGCCGCCCCCTCCGGTATAAACGCGCGGCCGAGTCCGGACGATAGACGTACTCACAGACCCCACGAAGATTTCGCCCGAAGATTCGTGTGTCCCCCGCGCCTGGAACCCGTATGCGCGGACGTGGTGTGGTCATCGTGATCGTCGTCCTGCTCGCCGGGTGTGGGGGACTGCCCGGCGTCGGCACGGACGCGGGGACGGCCAGCACGCCGACTGGCGCGGGGACCCAGACGACGGACGCGCCACAGGTACCCTCGACCGGCGATCGCTGGACCGTCACGGTCGTCGAGGTGGTCGACGGCGACACGATGGACATCGAATACGCGAACGGCACCCGCGAGACGGTTCGGCTGCTGGGCGTCGACGCACCGGAACCGTATGCCGAGGTCTCGCCCGGCGAGTTCGATGGCGTCCCGGACACTGAGGCGGGGCGAACCTGGCTCCGCGGGTGGGGCGAGAACGCGAGCACGTTCGCCCAGCGGCGACTGGCCGGTGAGACGGTCCGGATCGTCACCGACGAGCGGGCGGATCGGCGGGGCTACTACGGCCGACTGCTCGTCTACGTGGTGGTCGACGGCGAGGTGTTCGGCGAGCAGTTACTCGAGGACGGGTACGCGCGGCTCTACGAGACGGAATTCCAGCTGTACGATCGCTTCGCCGCGGCGGAGTCGCGGGCCCAGGCGGCCGACCGGGGCGTCTGGGGGTTCGCATCGGCGCCATCCTGATCGTATCAACGCCATCCTGATCGCATCGACGCCATCCGAATCGTATCGCACCCGTTCCGGTTGGCCGAGACGCGACACAGCGGGTGCGAGCAACTGACACGGAAACGTGCGTATATATACGAGAGCGAGGTCACTTCCGCACATGGCCGAGAGTTACGACATCGAGGGCATCGAGTTGACCGACGACCGATACACCGTCGTCCAGTCGCTGATTCGCAACAAGTACCGGGCCGAGGACGAGCAGGGGAACGTCGTGCTTCGGGGCAAGCAAAAGATGTTCAAGCTGAAGGAGAAGTTCCCGTTCGTCGACGCCGACGGCGAGGAGGTTTTCACCGTCACGGCGGGCGGAATCCTCGATGTGGCCGGCGACTACGTCCTCAGCGACGCCCGGACCGGCGAGGACATCGTGATCCTCGACAACGACTACTCGATCTTCCAGGACACGTGGAAGATTCGGGACGCCCGGACGGAGGCCAAACTCGCGGAGATCAACTCCCGGGGCGCGCTGGTCACGCTGGCGCGGGCCTACGTCCCCTTCGGTGGCTGGATTCCACACAAATACGAGATCACGGACCTCGACGGCGACCACGTCGGACGGATCGACGGCGAACTCTCGCTGAAAGACCGCTACGACATCGTCATCGACGATACGAGCGACGTCCCCCGGGAGCCGATCGTGGCCGCCGCGATGGTCGTCGACGCGATCCAGGGACACTGACGAGACTCACAGCGACACCGTTGCTCGGCCACCCACGAACCGCCACGGCTTTGTCTCGCCTGGCGAACGTTGAAGTATGACTGCAGTCCTCTGTGACATGGACGGCGTGATCGTCAGTTCCGAGGCCCACTGGAAGCGCCACGAGAGCGAGGACATCTACCCGGCGACGGTCCCCGATCAGGAGGTCCCGCCAGAGGAGACCACGGGCATGTACTACCGCGAGATCTACGACTACCTCGACGACAACTACGGCGCGGCGATCTCTCGCGAGGAATTTCTCGAACTCTTCGAGGAAGCGGGCCGACAGATCTACGGCGAGGAGGCCGAGATCGTCGCGGGCGTTCCCGAACTCCTCCGGGACGTTCGCGCCGAGGGCAACAGCGTCTCGCTGGTGACCTCCTCGCCACACCACTGGATCGACGTCGTGCTCGACCGGTTCGATCTCGAAGACGATTTCGACGCGATCGTCAGCGCGGCCGATGTCGAACGCGGCAAGCCGGCGGCCGACGTCTACGAGCGGGCCGCCGAGCTTGCCGGCGAGGATCCCACTGACTGTATTGCGATCGAGGACTCGACGAACGGCGCGAGCGCGGCGAAAGCGGCCGGTGCGTTTACGATCGGCTTCACCGGCGTCCACAACGACATCGACCGCTCGATCCCGGATGTCGTCGCCGAGGATGTCGCGGAGTTGCGGGAGCGCCTGCTCGAACGATTGTAAGCACCGACCGTCTCAGTCCGGAGTGAACGACGTCTCCTCGTCGGCCGTCCCGCGACAGACGGCCCGGCCGCGCGCCAGGTCGTGCTGGACCCAGACACAGGCACCGAGCACGAGGAACGCGCCGATCAGCGGGGGCTGAACCCGTCGGAAGACGTCCACAGCCAGCCATTCGATGGCCCCACTGAGGCCGGCCGGCAGATCGCTCGCCAGCATGGCCAGGGACGCAGGTGGGACGACGACCCAGAGCAAGAGTGTGCCGATCGCGAGGACGACCACTGCCGGATGGGTCTCGATCCGGTAGGCGACCAGAACGAGCGGCGCGACAGCGATCGTGAAGTAAAACCATTCCAACGGGACGACCGCCAGCAGACCGATAACCGTCGCGAGAAAGGCCGTTTCGGCACCGGCCGGTTCGTCGAGTCGACGGTAGCACGCGAGCACTGGCGGGCCGACGATAGCACCAGCCCCGATCCAGAGCCACGGACCCGAGACGCCCAGTGCCGACAGCGGACGCATCACGGTCACATAGGCCGGTCGAAGCGGCGGCCCACCCGCGAAGACGGCTGTCGAGGACTCTTCGAGTAAGACCGTCGTGACGTAGGAGTGGGTCAACTCGATGCCGACCGCGAGATTCGCCAGCCACCCGACAGCCAGGACCCCGCTCGCGACGGCGAGCGCTCGCCAGGAACGCCGGGCAAACAGCCAGGCCCACGTCCCGCCGGGATAGACTTTGGTGAGCGCCGCAACTCCGAATCCGACCCCGGCGGCCCGAACGCGGTCCGCGAGGGCGATGAGAAATCCACCACCCACACAGAGAGCAATCACCGGTGAAATCTGTCCCATCACGAACGTACTGGTGACTGGCCCCGCGGCAATGATCGTGAGGGCGGCGAGCCGCCGGTCGAGCCGATCCAGCGATGGGAGTCGATCCAGGACGAGCCACGCGAGGCCACCGAGTGCGAGCAGGTTGACGCCGACCTGCGTGAGGTAGGCGGCGGACGAGCCGATGAGGCCGTACCCGATCGCGAGCGCGGCGATGACAGGTGGGTACCTGAACGTGTATCCGGGATTGTCGGCCGGACTCACGGCGTAGACCGCCTCGCCATCCAGCATTGCCCGGCCCGCCCGGGCGTAGACATCGGTGGCGACCGAGAACTGCTCCGGCCGAAACGAGACGATCGAGATGACCGTCACGATACCGGCGATCAGGCCACCGAAGAGCGAAAGGCGAACCCACCACCGACCGTTAGACCGCTCGCTACCCCCCACCGACAGGATCGAGTCCGTCACCACCATATTCCACCACCAACCGGTCATTGGAGAAAAGTATCGGTTCGACACGGCGGTCGCTGCCTCGGCGACGGATGCCGTACCGGCGGTTCGATCCAGCGACGGGTCCGTCGACATCGAATGCCGGGCTGATCAGGCGTGAGTGGGGCAAGATGCCCGCTACGACCGTACAGCTACAAGGGAGACGGAGGCCTACCCGGAACTGATGTCGGACCTCGAACTCACCGTCGACGATCGGACGCTCGAAGCCGAATGGCTCGAGGACAATCCCGACCTCCGGGGAGCGCTCGTCGACGCGCTTCCAGTCGAAGGGCAGGCGGCCCGGTGGGGTGACGAACTGTACTTCGACGCGAGTCTGGACGGCCAACCCGAGAGGACGAGCGAGGAAGTGCCGATCGGCACGATCGCCTACTGGGCGAGTGGCGAGGCGATCGCACTGTTTTGGGGCCCGACGCCGGCGAGTGCCGACGGGACGCCGAAAGCGGCGGCCCCGGTCGCGCCACTCGCGCGGATCGAAGACGTGCGTCCGCTGGCGGATCTCGACGACGGGGCGACGGTACAGATCGAGCCCGTGGAGTGATTCGGACGGGCGAGGTATCGCGTGCGAACATCAGAAGGGGCAGATCAGCGCAGTAGCAGCCTGTTTCACTCGGCGGACTCAGGCTCAACATCCTGGCTGGGGGAGTATAGTGACGAAATAGCGCTTCCGAACAGTGCGGTTAGGCCCAGAAAAAACGCGATGTTGGCGGAGTCTGTTGCGGTAGTTGAGGAACCACCACTTGCAATTTCGGCTTGTACTGCTCCCACCATAAGAAGGATACTGAATAGGAGCGCGTCTCTTGACAGCGACATGTGTGAATTGGTTGTAGACATAGAAATAAAAGCTTCCGTTCTACGGATACCATCGGCGACGAGAACGCCACCTGCCTGGACACACCACCGGTCGAAAATGCCCACGCGAAATGTGCACTTGCATCCGTCGTTAATCAAGAGAAGACCCACACCACTGCGGCGGCTTGGCGAAAACGGGTTGTCCCGAGCATGGGGCCACTCAGCCGACACGAACATGCGAATGTGATAGCAGGATAGAAAGACTGATATGATAATCGGATTGGAGACTTTATAATATGCGTCGACGAAAGTTCCTCTCGCTGGCGTCTACGTCGTTCGCACTGGCAAGCGTTCCTGCGTTAAGCAGTGTGATGGGACCGAGAACCGTCAGCGAGACCGTCTTCGGCGCGAGTGAATCTCCCCTCTCAGAGGCGGACATCAAAACGGCCAATCGACGGGCGCTGAAGAATACAGACGAGATCTCGGCCCAGTCGAACGGTGGGGATGCTGCTGCGATGATGCCGTCGCCGGTGACCGGTGAGAACGAAGCCGTCGTCGGCTATCGAGTTGCAGTCGATAGTAGCGGGCATGTCGATTACCTACTCGGGAGTGTCAGTACCGGCCGTGGCGACGAACGACGACGATCCCACGACACGACGGGGGGACGCCAACGCCGTGACAGCGAGGCCACAACCGGCGCGGCCAGTGACGAAAGGACCGCTCAAAGCGCCGTCGAAAGGGTACACGAAGGAATGAAAGGCGCAACTGATCGAACGGTTTCAGCACGATCGGGTGGGTGCTTCGAGCCAAGCGGCCTGTTCTCGGATGCCACGAATCTCGAAGCGTGGACCGACCAGTGGGGGTGTCCTGATACGAGTGGGCGCAGAGTCACGATCGGGGAGGCCGCCGGCAGAGATCAGTTTACCAACAAGGATGTGGAACGGGCGTACGGACAACTGTTCGTCGATGAATATGTCTTCCGGCAGAAACGAGACGGCAAGCAACTCATCAGCACGCTGAGCGAGTACGAACTGCGGCCAGGTGAAGCCATAAATGAGGACGGTTTCAAGCACTACAAGCTCGAGGCGTTTGAGCCCACCCATGACTACGGTGTGGCCACCAGAAACGAAGTTCGCCAGATCGAGGGGGCACCAACCTACAAAAACGAAGCCCCTTCGGACATTACGGGGTTCTCGATGGATGCCGGTGTCACGCCAGTCAGTATTGATCTGAGTTGGAGCAACGAGCCCGACGAAATTCAGCTGATCAAGCACGGCCATCCTGCTGATGCTATCAGATGGGAACACACGTGGGCGAAGACACAAGCAACACCGACGGTGTTCGCGGCGAGCGCAGCCAGAGTCGCAGACGAGTTTGCGGACGGGGAGAAAGTGCTCCGCACCGAAGCAGAAATGGACGTGATAGATCCAACACCGTGGTATTTGCCGTTACCAGGGAACCACGGGTCACTTTTGACCGCCGTGGAATATTATGTGGGAGAAGGAGAGAGTTCGTAGATGAGTGGTGTGGGCCGAATGATCTGAACGGAGCATTCCACCTGATTTAGGAGGACACAGTGACAAACGATCGCCTCGTACTACGTTCCCCGGTCCCATACTGCTGGACTGCTATGGAACTGGCGATATGATTTGTACCCATATACCACCCGGAGTTTCGACAGGGTCGTCGCTCAGACAACTTCGACAGTCCGCGTCTCGACGACCGGCTGAATCGGGAGTTCCGGGAACGACACTTCGACCCGGAAAGTCAGTTCGTCGGCGTCACCCCCGAAGACGCCGACCGGAAGCGTCGCCTCGCCAAGGTAGGTCTCGCTCGCAGTCATCTCGACGCTGTTGACGGTCACGCGGATGCCAGCCTGCCCGCCGCCGACCGTGTTCCGGACCGTCACCTCGCACATCTCGTTCTCGCCGTGGGGGATCGACTCGGGGAAGTCACCCCAGTCGATCTCGACGACTGGCAAGTCGCGTGCACTCTCGAGGACGCGCTCGGCGACGCCCTCGCTCAGCCCCGCGTCGACCAGGCCCTCGACGCCCGCCGCGACCACGTCGGCTGGCGTCGCCAGTCCCTCGGCGGCGAGTTTGCTCGCCCGACCGGACCCGATGCCGTCGATCGCGGTCAGTCCAACCGCGTCGTCGCTGATACCGTGTTCGACGCGGGCCTCGATCCGGCGGGCGAGATTCGCCGCGCGTGCGCCGTCGAACTCGGCGAGAAAGGCCTGGAGTGCAGCCAGGAGGCGATTCGCGTTCTGGCGGATCACCCAGGCGTCGCTCTGGAGTTCGCTCGGCGTCGTTCCCCGCATGCTGGCCTCCAGAATCGCCAGGACCTTCCGCTGACCCGAATCGAGATCGACGTCGACGACGGTCTCCTGATCGGTCCGGTCGTCGCCCAGGACCGCCCGGACGGCGTCGCGTTCGTCGGTCCGGGCGCTGACGCTGTCGAACTCGCCGGCCCCCGCGACGGCCGAGAGTATGTCTCGCTCGCTCAATTCACGCTCGCCCGCTGCGTCGGCGAGATCGCCGAAGTGTCGGGCGGTGTCCAGCCGGAGATAGAAACGCGAGGCGAGGCGGCCGAGGGCGGTCGCCGAGACCCGGAGGTCGTCGTCCATCTCGACGAAGCCACGGTCGACGAGCCCGCGCATCGTGGAACTGGCCTGCTCCCGAAGCGATCCCGCGGCGTCGTAGCGATCTGGGGCATTGTTCGCGCGCACGTAGTAGAACGTCGTCTCCAGCCAGTCGAGGACGTCGTCGAGATCGCGGATCGTCCCCATCGCGATCTCGGCGTTGAGGTGGGCATCCAGACTCTCGGCCAGCCGGGACTCGATCTCCTTGCCGTCCCGGAGGAGTCGCCGATACTTGTCGGCCTCGCTACGGTCGGTGATCACCCAGGCGTACCCGTGTTCGTCGTAGCCCGGCCGGCCCGCCCGCCCGAGCATCTGAAGCACGTCGAGGGGGCTCATGTCGACCTCGCCCTCCAGCGGATCGTGGAGTTTGGTATCACGGATCACGACACACCGGGCGGGCAGGTTGACGCCCCAGGCGAGCGTCGACGTCGAGAAGAGGATCGCAAGTTTGCCCTCGCGGAACCACTGCTCGACCAGATTTTTGTCCTCCCGAGAGAGGCCGGCGTGGTGGAACCCGACGCCGTCGAGGACCGACTGCCGGAGAGTGTTGTTGTTCAGTTCGGAAGCGTCGTTGTGAAAGTCGTAGTCGCCCCGGGCACCGATCGGAATGTCCCGTTCGGCGAGTTCGTCGCGGGTCTTCTTGGCCGCCTGGACCGTGTCCTGCCGGGAGGAGACGAACACGAGTGACTGCCCGTCCTCCCGGAGGTGGGGTTCGACGAGATCGAGGGCTCGATACAGCCGGCGGTATTTGTCGGCGAAGGCGTTCTCGCCGTGGCTGTAGGTCTTGACGTCGGCGTTGAGGGGGACCGGTCGATAGTCGTCGCCGAAGGCGAAGGTCGTCTCGGCGGGGGCCTCAAGCCACTCGGCGACGTCCCCGATGTTGGTCATCGTCGCCGAGAGGGCGACGATCCGGGGGTCACAGAGGCGTCGAAGTCTGGAAATGGTGACCTCCAGCACGCTCCCGCGACGGTCGGCGTCGAGTAAGTGGACCTCGTCGATGACCACGCAGTCGACGTCGGTGACGAAGCTGTAGCGGCTGGAGTCGTGCTTTCGGGTCGCCGAGTCGGCCTTCTCGGGCGTCATGACGAGGACGTCCGCGCGCTCGGCGCGCCGTGGGTTGAGGTCGCGCTCGCCGGTGACGACGTACACCGAGTAGCCCAGTTCCTCGAAGCGATCCCACTCGCTCTCCTTCTCGTTGGTGAGTGCCCGAAGCGGCGCGAGGAAGAGGGCCGTCCCACCCCGATCGATGGTCTTCGCGATGGCGACCTCCGCGACCGCGGTCTTGCCGCTGGCGGTCGGCGCGCTCACGACGACGTTCTCGTCGCGCTCGAGCAGCGCCGGCAAGGTCTCGGCCTGCATCGCGTTGAACGACTCGAAGGGAAACGCCGGCGCGAAGTCGGGCAATACGTCGGCGACGGGCACCGCTTTTGGGCTCTCGACTGGCTCTGCCACGCGTAGGTCAGAGACGGGGCGGGCCGGGCATAGGCGTTTCTGTCGCGGGTCCCAGCCCGATCGGCCGATCGAGATACCTGGCCAACCGGTCGACACTGGCGGCGACCGGACAACCACCCCGGACAGTCCCCCTGTTTTATCCTGCCAACGAGTGAATGCGACCCTATGTACGACCAGATCCTCCTCCCGGTCGACGAAGGGACAGGGAACGCCGAGGTACTCCACCACGCGGGCGAGATCGCCCACCGCTTCGACGCCGAGATCCGGCTGTTGCACGTCGCCGACACTGACGAATATAGCGTGACGCTCACCGACGAGGGGGTCGTCGACGGCCTCGTCCGCCGTGGCGAGGAACTCGTCGCCGACCTGGGCGAGACCTTCGAGACCCTCGGCGTCGAGTACAGTACCGACGTCGTTCAGGGAACGCCGGCCGCGACGATCGTCGAGTACGCGAGCGAATACGACTACGACCTGCTCGTGATGCCGACCCACGCCCGCGAGGGGCTGTCGCACTTCCTGCTCGGCAGCGTCACCGAGAAAGTGGTGCGACTCTCAGACGTCCCGGTGCTCACCGCCCGGATGACCGAGGAGGACACGTTCGCGTTCCCCTACGAGCGCATCCTGCTCCCGACCGACAGCAGCGAGGCGTCGCGTCGCGCCGCCGAGCACGGCCTCGACCTCGCGGCGGCCATGGACGCGACGGTCGACGTGCTCTCGGTGGTCGAGACCGCCGCACTCGGGCCGGACGTGCGTTCGAACGTCACCAGCGGCGACTTCGACCAGGGTGCCCACGAGGCGGTCTCGGACGTGGCCGCCATGGCCGAAAAGCGGGGCGTCGAGGCGAGCACACACGTCGAGACCGGGTCGCCCGACGAGGAGATCCTCTCGGCCGTCGACGAGTACGACTGCCAGGCCGTCGTGATGGGCACGACCGGCCGCCGCGGCGTCGATCGGATCCTGCTGGGCAGCGTCGCCGAGAAGACCGTCCGGTCCGCGCCGGTGCCGGTCGTGACCGTGCGTGAGGAGTGAGCACGCAGACGAGACCGCTATCGGCAATGGATTTTGCGTTCCCCGTGAGTACAGCTTCTCCCGCTCGCTTTCGTCGTGACCGGTGACGACTCCGGATCAGAACATATTTATTAGATTTACTGCAAGATTCGAAATCAGGTCGAAGATGATCTCGACATGAACCGACGGACGTTTCTCGCAACGCTGGGCGGGACAGCCGCGATCGGTGGCGCGGGCTATATCGCCCTGGATCCATTCAGGCGGGAACACCGGCTCTGGTGCGTTCGTCTCAATAATACGTGGTTTGGAGAAGCCGAAGTCGATGCGCGAGTGAAACGTAATGGCACAGTTGTCCACGAAGATAGTTACGAAATCCCAGGGATGGACGCAAGTCCGAGGGGGGACGAGGAGCCGCTGTATTGGGTCGACGTGAACAGTCGATTACTCTACGGATGGAATACCGATCCGGCAGTGTTTACCGTCGAAAGTCGCAGGTCCGACCGGGACAAGTGGGTGAGTCAATCCTTCGACCATGTTGAAGCCACCAACATCCATGCAACAGTCGATATATATGGTGACTCGGGAGTCGCCGGGACCCGCGCACACGAATTCGGATCGTTAGCGCAAGCGAAGGGGTTCGTCGAAGAAGTCAAACCAGCCAATAGAGATCAGTCGACCGGGGCCACCACCGAGTGACCAAGCCGTCACTCGATGGCAGGCCCAAACAGGCAGATACGCAGAACCACGTCGACCCCATTCATGACATCCAAAAATAAATTTAGATCGACCGAGTGAGGTACATTTTTACCGTATCTTCCCGAGATTCTGGGCATGGAAATCAGTCGGCGTGAGGCCCTCCGACTCGGTGGCACGTCGACGCTGGGGGTTCTCACGGCCGGGTGTACGTCGCTTGGCGGCGAGTCCGGGACGGATCCCACGGACGATGTCGAGACGGTCCCGGCAGGTGTCTCGGCCGTGGCCCACGCCGACGTGGCAACCCTTCTGGACGACGATGCAGTGCGGCGCGTCGTCGACGCGGGGCTGGCTCCGCTATTGCCCTGGGAAGATGGCGGTTCGGATGCCGAGAGCCAGTCAGCGCTCGCTGCGCTTTCGACGCGAACTGACCTCGACCCGGCAGACGCAGAGACGGCGGTCGGCTTCGCGAAATACCGGCCGGACACCGACCGTCGATACGTCGGCCTCCGTATCGATTCGAACTGGTCGGCGAAGTCGTTCGTCGACGCCCTCGAGCAGGCCGATTTCCCGCTCACTCGCCACACGTACCGCGACCGACCGCTGTACGAATCCGGCGACGCCGGCCCGTCTCTCGGGGTCATCGATGACGGGAGCTATGCGATCGGAACGCCGCCGGCAGTTCGGGCGGCGATGGACGTCGATGCAGGCATTCTCGACCCCGTCGACGGCGACCTCCGGCGTCGGCTGGCGGCGACACGGTCGCTGCCGTTCGGTGCCGCCGCGCGCGTGCCCGACGAGTTGCCGTTCGGGACAGCCGGGATCGGCGGGATGGTCGATCCGGGTCAGTTCGTCGCGCTCACGTCGGTCACCGGCAAGGCGTATCGGGACGACGACGGCGTCGGTGCCGTCGTTCGGCTGCACGCCGAAAGTGCTGCCGACGCCGAGGACGTCAAAGCCACCGTCGACGGCGCACTCGCGGGGGCGCGAAGTCTCACGGCCGACGGGGACACACGCGAGGCGCTGGGGGCGGTGACCGTCGACAGGAGTGCCTCGACGGTCGTGGTCGAGGTGTCCGGGCCTGCCGATGTCGCGGTGACTGTCGTTGAGGGCGCTGCCGAGTTCCTCGCGGAGGTGACTGGCGTGGACCTCACAGACACAACCAGGAACGCCGGCGAGCCATGAGGGGCATCGGTCCGCTGCTCCGGAAGGACATCGCCTGGGGAAAACACCGCCTCCTCGCGCTCGTGGTGCTGTTCGTCCTCGTCCCGGCCGTCGTGGCCGGCGGGACGCTGTTCTTCGAGCACACCCTGCCAGAGAACTCCCCGGTTGCGATCACGCCGACGGACGAGGACGTGACCGAGGCGGACCTCGACGTGGTCCGGGGCGGCGTCGCGTTCGTCTCCGATCCGAAAATCGTCGACTCACGCGACGCGGCCTTTTCCCAGCTCCGTCGTGAGCAGGTCTATGCCGTCATCGAGGTTCCCCCTGGGATCACCGACACCGACGGTTCGGCGACGATCGACATCTCCGTCCACGGAAGCGTCACCATCTATCGCATGCCGTCCCAGGTGCTCGGAACCATGCTATCGGATTCGCTCGACGAAATGCTCCCGGCGGATATCACGGGCGAGCGACACGTCATCGGCGACCGGAAGAGTCTCTCGGAGTATCTCCTGCCGACGATGGCCATGCTCGTGGTCATGCTGGTGGCGTTCGCGTACGTCCCTGCCGTGCTCGCCAGAGAGGCCCAGGTGTTCGATCGCCTCCGGCTGGACAGTTCACTCCATCGGCTGGTGGTCGCGAAACTCGTCTTCGTCACGGGGCTGGTCCTCGTGAGTCTGGGCGTTATCTACCTCGTCGGCCGACTCCTGGGCTACGGCCTCCAGCCGCCATCGGTCGTTGCCGTCGGCGTATTGGTGCTGTCGTTTATGGGCCTCTCGGGGCTGAGTATCTCGATCTCGTTCGCGACTGACTTCAGCGACGCCGGGCGCGTCCTGAACGTCGTCTGCTTTTTCGTGTTGGTCGTGCTGTCGAACCTCGCGTATCCGGCCGGGTTTTTCTCCCCGCTGAGCAAGTTCGTCGCACGGCACAACCCACTCCACTACGCGATGATCGTCGTCCGGAGCGAACTCCTGCGGGCGGTTCCGGCCAGAGTGTACGCCCCCTGGATCGCCGCCGTTGCGGTCGTCGCGGGACTGTCACTGTCGGGAATGTGGCTCACGATCGAGACATACAAACGAGGACACTGATGAAGCCGATCGAACTCACGGACGTCGAGAAGTCCTACGGCGAGGCAACGTCCCTCGAAGCGATCTCGCTGTCGTTCGAGCCGGGATGGCACATCGTCCTCGGACCCAACGGCGCGGGCAAGACGACCCTGTTTCGTCTCCTGCTCGGGTTGACGGACCCCGATGCCGGACAGCTGTCGATCCCCGACGGCTCCGTCGGCTGTAGCTTCCAGGAACCGCAGGTGTACGAGGGGCTCACGGTCCGGGAGAACCTCGAAACCTTCGGGGAGATCGCCGGGGCGTCGACGGACTGGCTCGAAACGCTACTCGAGCGGTGTGGATTGACCCGGATGGCCCATCGACCCGCCGGGGCCCTCTCCGCGGGATTTCGGTCCCGACTCGACGTCGCCCTGGCGTTCGTGAATCGACCGGATATCGTCCTGCTCGACGAACCGCTCGCGGACGTCGACGACGAGTACGTCGGTCGACTCCGGGAGTTCTTCCTCGAGTATGCCGGACCGGACCGGCTGTTCGTCGTCGCGACCCACCACCACGACCGGTTCATCGAGATTGCGGACACGGTGACGATTCTGGCCGATGGACGCGTCCAGTGGACGGGCGATCCAGCGACGGCACCCGCTCACGACGGGGAGATCACGGAACTGTATCGTGACTCGATCAGGACCGACGAGACCTAATCGGCGGTGGTTGGGGCGGTCGGACACGTCGGTTCTGTAGGCGACGCGTTCAAGAGGAGCCACGGCAAGGGTCTGACAATGGTAGGATCGAACGCGAAAGGCGACCGCCGGGAGCGCGAACTCGTCAACGAACTCGACGAGGCGGGCTTCGCCGTGATGCGTGCGCCCGCGAGCGGGTCGGCCACCGAGCGCGAACTCCCGGACGTGCTGGCTGGCGACGGTGAGGACTTCTACGCGATCGAAGCCAAGTCCAGCGCCGGCGACCCGATCTATCTCGACGGTGAGGAGGTCGAGGCACTGCTGTTCTTCTCGCGGAACTTCGGCGCGCGCCCACGGATCGGCGTCCGGTTCGACCGCGAGGCGTGGTACTTCTTCCACCCGGCCGACCTCTATACGACCGACGGCGGTAACTACCGCGTCAAACACGAGACGGCACTCGCCGAGGGAACTGACTTCGAAGAACTCGTCGGTCACTCCGAGAAGGTCCGCCTCGACGAAGTCGGCGACGGCGGCCCGGATTCGGCGACCCTCGACATCCTCGACGCCTTCGAGCGCGGCGACCTCTCCCGGGAGGAAGCCGCCAAAATGCTGGAGTGATCGTCGCCTCCGGTGAGTCCGTCTGTCGAACGGCGCCGGAGTCGGGAGAACGGAAACGCGTAGCCTCTTGGCTTGCGGTCGCCGGCCACATCATCGACGTAAACCACCTCGACGACGGGGTCATCGTCCGGGTAGGCCTTGTTGGTCGGGTACTCGGCGACAGTGCAGCCAGCCGCCGGGAGCCAGACCTCGCTGGCGCGGCGGTCCGTGATCTCGGCGACGACGAGCCAGTCACCGGACTCCCGGTCGACGACGCGATCACCGGGCTCGAGTCGACAGGAATCACAGAACGCGGGGTTCGGTTCGTCCTCGGGGACGAACGTCTCGACACCACAGGAGTGACACAGTGCCCGTCGATTTCCCGGCGGCGGGACGCGACCGAGCGTGATTTCGAGTGCAACACGCCGGAGGTGTTTGCAACGCTCCTCGCGGATCTCGTGATCGAGGCATGTACACGAGCTGGTGGACAGCTCCACGACGTACGTCGCGCCGCTCGCGCTGTCGACGGCGTAGGTTCCGTCGCCGAGCGGTCGGACCGCCATCGGTTCGGTCCACGCCCGGGCGGCGCGGTCGTCCATCGTCCGTGGGTCCGGTGCAAGTGGACGCTTTTGACCCCGGACCTGAAGGCCTATTTCGGTCATAGGGGATCGGACGCGGCTGGTTTCTTGTCTGCGTCCACTTGAAACGTAGGTGTTCCATGCCCCTAAATCACACGGTCAGATCAGCCAGGCGGGCGGGCGAGGACAGCCACGCTTCGAAGCGCTTTTGGAGTGGCCTGTGGAACGAACGGGCGAGACAATGGAGCGCCAAACCGTCCTGGAGGCCGCCGTGTCCATCATCATCGTCGTGGGATTCATCGGCGTACTGGCAGTGCTCACGACGACGTATTCGACCGACGGCGGTATCGGACCGGCTGGGGGATACGCACTGGTCGCCTCACTGGTCGGGTTCATCATCGTCATGTCCGGGGCGGGACTCACGCTCACGCGCATGGACACAGAAGACGTCACGTCCGAGGACGATACGGACGGCAGTGACGAGGGGTCCAGCGACCCCTCGGCCTGATCGACGCGGACAGAACCGTCCAAGAGTTACTCGTCGGCTTCCTCACGCTCACGCCAGTCGATCATCTCTTCCTCGTCGGCGTCTTCGAGTTTCGCCTCGTAATAACTCAACGGGTGAGAGATCGCCTCACAGAGGTCGTCCATGTTGACACAGTCACCGTAGGACTGCATGGTCGCACACGACGGCGGGGAGTACTCAGTCGGTGACGTGTCCCCTCGGATGTGATCGGTCTGGTAGCGGGTCATTTCCTCCCCAAAGCCCGGATTGACCTCGTAGAGATCGACGATGTCGTCGGTCGCCATCCCGATCGACGCCAGGAACGAGGTGATCGCGAACCGCGAATGGTGGGGGAGGTGTTCGCCCTTCTGGACCTGATCGAGCAGTGCAGTCATACACGGCGGGAACAATTCGGGAACGACCGTGTCGATCTCGCGGGTCAGATCGAGTTCGTCCAGTCGCTCCTCAACGGCCGCGACGTCCTCGGCGAGCGCGTCGGCGATCGGTTCCGGCACGGCGAGTGGCAACCCATCCAGGATCCGTTCCTCGACGGCCACCCGGAGCAAGTCCAGGAGTTCCCCACGGTCGATGGGTACCTGGCCGTCAGTCAACGAGCGGTTGACGAGTCGCCAGGACTCGCCGCGCTCGCCGGCCGCGAGAGCGAGGTACGCGCCGACGTCGACCGCGAAGCGATCCGCGTCCGTCAGTCCACCGGGCCCGGGCGCTTCGACGTCTCCCGTCAGCTCGAACTCGGCGAGCAGCGTCCGTAGATCGAGTTGCTGTCGGTCGGTCGACCGGAACTCGCCCGCGGCGAGTTCCGCGGTGAATCGGTCGTGCGCCGTTTCGGCCTCCGCTCGGGCGTAGCGGTGAGTCAGCGCCGGCTGATCGATCAACGAGACGATGACCCGGGCCACCGGATAGGAGAGCAACTCGACGCGCGTCCGGCGATGGGTATCACCGACGGTCCCCTCGAACAACGCCGACTCCACGCGCTCGCGCCCCCGGTCGACGGCCGGACCGCGCTGGGCGACGACCGTCGCGAGATCGACGTCGGCCGCCTCGACGGCCTGCCTGGACGCGTCGAGAAACGGATACCGAGCGTGAAGCGACTCCATCGACACGTCGATTGGACTGTCCGGAGATAAAGCCTCGGGACTGGGGATCGATCACTCGTCGTATTTCGACTCGATCTCGCGGATGACCTGCGCATCCTCGCCGCCGTCGCTGATGGCGGCCGCGTATCGCTGATAGTCGTCCCGGCTCACCTCGACGACCCGGGATTCACCCTGCCGCGTCAGGCGGAGTCGAACCGTTCCGTGGGGATCGTTACGGACGTGGGAGTTTGCGAGCGTGGCGAAAACGAACCACAGCGCGAGCGCACCGCCGAAGAAGTAGACGGCCGCGGTATGGAAGGCCAGCGAGTGCTGGGTTGCCGTCCAGTGGGCGGGGTAGGCGTACCAGAACAGCGCGACGCCGCCGGCGGCGACCGCGGTACCGATCGCGACCCCGAGTCGCTGACGCCGACTCGAGGGCAAGACGGCGACGACGCCCAGGAACGTCCCCGGTACGCCCACGCCGGCGATGACCCCGCTGACGCGATAGGTCGCCACTGTGTCCAGCCCCAGCGCATCCGAAAGCGGGGTCGTGACGAGGGTGATCGCCACGACAACGGCGAGCGCGCCAGCGAGAAAGACCGCGATCCCGGCGTGAATCTGGCGCGGGCGACGATCACCCCAGCGGGCATCGTCGTAGGCTTCGCCGAGGCTTGGCATACCGAACTCGTCGATCCCCACACACAAAACGATACGTCAGACGAACGCAAGACGGGAGCGGCCGTTCGGCCGCAAAAACGGGAGAGCCGCCATCGCGCGGTCGACCCGACGGGCTGTTCCGGGCCGAAAGCGTGGTCTGTCCGGTCTCGCCGCCTAGTCGCTCTGGACCCGGGGGGCGAGCATGTAGGTGACCGAGCCCTGTCCCTCGGCGATGTCGAAGTGCATCTTGACGGGGAACTCCTCGCCGAGTTCCATCGTGACCTCGGCGTCGTTCGGGATCGCCTTGTTCATGTCCTTGAGATAGTCCAGCGAGAACAGCGACCGGGCCGGACCAGCGGTCAGGTCGATGAGGTCCTCGCGACCCAGTTCGAGGTGGACGTCGTCGGTGTCACCCTCCGCGTCGACGTAGAACAGCTCGTCTGTCTCGTCGACGCCGAGGGCGACGTGGTCGCTGACCATGTCCGAGGCAGTGACTGCCCGATCGACGTCCCGGCCTTCGAGGACGATCTCAGAGGCGAGGTCTAGGTCGGGCAGGTCGGGCTCCTGACGGATGGAGTCGGGGTCGATCAGCGCGAGCGTATATTCGAGGCCGTCGATGGCGATCTCGAGCTTGCGTGTCTCCTCGTCGAGTTCGAGGTGGATGAGTTGATCCGAATCGGCCATCCCGGCGATGTCTTCGAGCCGCGAGAGGTTGACCCCGATGACGCCGCCGTCGGTCTCGTAGGACTCGAAGGCCGACGCCGAAAGCGTCAGGTCGACCATGCCGACGTTGGCCGGGTCGACGGCCCGGATCTCGAGGCCGTCTGCTTCGAGCCGCAGCTTACACTCCTCGACCAGCACGCTGACGGAGTCCAGTGCCGTCCGCAGCGTGTCCGCACTCACGATGGCGTTGAACATCTTGCAGCGAGGTACGACCGCATCCATTAAAAAGACTTCACGTTGGGTCGGCGACAGTCCGCGACGACGATCGGTGACTGTCCCGGCCGAGCAATGCAGTATCATTTTTCTGCCCCGGCCGTGAGATTCACCCTGATGAGTGGACAAGGGGAGATCCCGGCGCACTGGGAGCGTGGCTTCGTCCAGGCCAACGGCATCGAGTTGCACTACTGCCGGACGAACGGATCGGGGCCGCCAGTCGTCGTCTCTCACGGCTTCACCGACGACGGGTACTGTCGGCTCGACCTCGCCCGTGAACTCGGCGACGACTTCGACGTCGTGCTGTACGACGCCCGCGGGCACGGCCGCTCGGCAGCCCCCGACGATAAGTACGGCGCGTTTGCGCGGGCAGCGGACTTACTGGGCGTGCTCGATGCGCTCGATCTCGAAGACCCGATCCTGTTCGGCCACTCCATGGGTGCCGATACGGTCACAAAGGCAGCATCTGATCAACCGGCCCGACCGCGAGCCGTCATCCTCGAAGATCCGGTCTGGATGCTCGAGGGAGTCAACGAAGTGATCGAGGAAGATCCGGGTGCGGATATCGCTGAGCAGATCGCGTGGTGGCGCGACCACAGCGTCGAAGAACTCCTCGAAGCCGATCCCATGTTCAGCGATCTCGCCGAGCGCGGACAGCCCGACCTCGCCCGCCGCGTGGCCGAAGCCAGACAACGGCTCCGACCCGAGATCGGCCGCGTGTCCGAGGGGGAATTTGTCGACCCCACCGAGACCTACGGCGACATCGAGGCACCGACGCTCATCCTGAAAGCCGACGCCGAGGAGGCCGAACGCGAGCGGGAACGCGAGATCGCGGACATCCTCCCGGACGGGCGCATCGTGCACGTCGAGAACGCCGGACACTGCGTCTTCTGGGACGAACGCGAGCGTGCGACCGAGGAGCTCCGGGCGTTCCTCGAGACGGTGTGACGGCGCGATTCGAGCGGCCCCGTTCGCTCTGGCATCACCGATCCGATGTCCCGTGTACTCGTGTCAACAGGCAGAATTGAGTTATTATCAACTCAGGCGACCACAGCGCAACGCTAACAATAGTTGCGGGACAATCACAATCAATCAGGGAATGGACTTATCTCTCGCGCTACACATAAGCGGAGCGCAAAGAGTCCCGATGACTGGGCTCGCAACCGGGAGCCAATGGCTGGTTCAACCGGGTGTGCCGGCTGCATCATTGCAAGCACTGATCGTGGTCATGCTCGGCGGCGCGTCACTGCTGATAGTTGGATATGTCGACCGCCGCATCGAGTGGGTAGACTGGACGACAGTGGCAGTCTGGAGCGCTGGCGGGGCGCTTGGAGGCGTTGCGCTTGGGTTATGGATCGTGGGCGATGGGACTGGTTCGCTCGTCGCAATCCTACAGGCGGCGGTCGGCGGTGCAGTAGCGGGCGGACTTGCCGGCACGAAGAACAGCCGAACCAGGCAGGCCCTGGGGAGCGCCGACCGCGATCGAAACCGGTGGAAATCGCTGTTCGAGCGGGCACCAACCGCGGTCGCAGATCTGTCTCTCAGCGAGAACACGTTTTCCATTGTTGCCGTGAACGACGAGTTTCAGAAGAGCTTCCCGACCGATGGAAACTACGAGGGACAGCAATTCAGATCCGTCGTTGACCTCGATGACGTCGACGAGGACCTTCACACCGCCGCCGAGGCAGGGACGCCACTCACGAGCGAGTTCTCCATATCGGTGTCCGGCGACACTCGATACTACCGTCTCCGACTGATTCCGTACCAGTACGACGGGACACGACGTGCGTTTGCGATCATCACGGACGGGACCAGCCTCAAGAAGACTCAACAGGATCTCCAGACTGCCGTCGCCGAGCTCTCGGAGAAGAACGAGCGACTCGAACAGTTTGCAAGCGTCGTCAGTCACGATCTCCGGAACCCGCTGCATGTCGCAGCCGGGAACCTCGAACTCGTGGACGCACCGGGCGACCAACAGCATCTGGAACGGACCGCCACTGCGCTCGATCGGATCGAGACCCTGATCGACGATCTGCTCACGCTCGCCCGAGAAGGCAAATCTGTCGGCGACCTGGAGCCGGTTGCGCTCGGTTCAGCGGCCACGCAGGCGTGGAATACCGTCGACGCGGAGGAGATGACACTCACTGTAGACACTGAGGTAAGGATACTGGCGGACGAAGACCGGCTCCAACAGCTGTTCGAGAATCTCTTCCGGAACGCGCGTGAACACGCTGGGAACGACATCACGGTCACCGTCGGCGATCTTGGCAACGGGGAAGGATTTTTCGTGTCCGATGATGGCCCGGGCATCCCCGCGGATGAACACGAGGACGTTTTCGAACCGGGCAACTCATCGAAATCGGACGGGACTGGCCTCGGTCTCGACATCGTTCGGACGATCGCTCGCGGCCACGACTGGCGTGTCGCTGTGACGGCGTCGTCCCAGGGCGGCGCGCAGTTCGAGTTTCGGAACCTGGAATATCCCTGATGGATTGTCGTCTCGGAGCACGCCTGGTGTGGCTGCCAGCACTGCCTCGAACTGTCGGCCGCATCCGGATGCAAATTTTATACTTTTATTGTCTCAAACTAGCTGGTTTAGGATAGAATGAGCGACCCGACTATCCACCAGGGCATCCCCTACGCTGACCGTGAAAGCGGTGAGATGAAACTCGATCTGTACGTCCCGGAACGTGAGAACCCGCCACTCGTCGTCTACGTCCACGGTGGTGGCTGGATCGCGGCGACGCGCTCGAACATCCCCGATCCCGCGAAGTACGCCGCCGAGTGGGGCTGCGCCATCGCCAGCGTCAGCTACCGCCTCCAGGAAGCGCCCGACGGTGCTGGCGTCGAAGAGATGTACGACCCGGACAACCCCACCCCGCGGGGGAGTTTCCCCGACCACTTCGTCGACGTGAAAGCCGCGATTCGATGGCTTCGCGCACACGCTGAGGACTATGGCTACGACGCCGACCAGATCGCCGCGTGGGGCTCCTCCGCGGGTGGGCATCTCGCGCTGCTCGCGGGCGTCGTCGACGACGTTACCGACCTCGGGGACGCCTTCGCCGACGAGGTCGAGAAGACCGTCGCGCCCGCGGAATCCGGTGCCGTCCAGGCGGTCATCAGCTGGTACGGTGCCACCGACTTCCGGCTCATCGAAGACATGAGCGACGAGGCACAAGACGACGATGGACTCATCCCGCTGTTGCTGGGCGGCCCCCAGTCTGAACACCCCGAGCGGTGGGCACAGGCCAGCCCCGTCACGCACGTCACGCCCGAGAGCCCGCCAGCGCTGTTGATGCACGGCCGCAAGGACGAAGTGGTCGCCGTCGAACACAGCCGGCAGTTTTTCGACGCGCTGGAGAACGCCGGGGTGGACGCAGTCTTCTACGAATTACACGACTTGAACCACGTCTGGGTCGAGCGTGTCGAGGAGATCGAAGGCGAACGTGTGGCGATGGACCTGCTCGCGGCGGATCCGACCCACGCCCAGTCGGTCTATGAGGCCACACATGTCGAGGAAGGCGGGTCACCCGATCGCCTCTTCGGTGATCTCCCACCCGCTGGTCCCGAAGCGATCCTGGAGTTTCTCGAACGAACTATCAAGTGAGCGTCGCTCTGTGCCGTGGGGGATCCGAGACAGGCCGACATCGCAAGACTGCAAGTCAGCGACAATGAATATACCTCGGTATGCAGCGTTGCCGGTCTCCCCAGTGTTTTTATTAATTGAAAGAAGACTCATTATCCAAAATTCCGTCACGATAACCACTTTTATAATATCCCCACTCAAGAACTCATATATTAGACGAAATCATGAGAAAATATGTCATTGGCCAAAATAGCTTAATCAGTGCACTGTCCACAGTGAGAAATCATATCTCGAAACGCGACAGAGTCGTTATGCGGACGGCAGGACTCGTCGCGGTCGTACTACTTGGGTTATGTGCAGGCGGGGCACTGGTCGACGGGGCAGTGGCGAGCGATACTAGTACCACGACAGATGGAACGTTTGACCAGGGTATCGCTCTCAACGAAACGATCGAGAGCGAACTCGACGCCGGTGACCGATTTGATGAAGAGATGGCGGGTCATCACGAGAACTACACCTTCTATGCGGAGAGTGGTGACGTGATTTCAGCGGAGATGCGTCCTGACGGAAGCAATGGTCACGCTACCGATGCACACGCCGCACAGTTGAGGCTATACGCACCGAACGGTACCGAGGTCTTCGGAAGCTATAATGACGTACAAGGATCAGCACAGCTAGAATCCGTTTCACTCGATGCTACCGGGCAGTACACCTTGATTGCGACGACGAACGATATCGGTGCGGTTGGTTCCTATTCTGACGATGTCTACGATGACGAGACTGCTGCTCGGACGGATACGTTCGAGTATCAACTTCGACTGTATGAGGGACTGGGCCCCGATCGAGCGTTAAATATCGGTGAAAATATCACAGACTCAGTCTCGGAAGCCGATAATTATCTCGACGATCAAGCGGGCTATTACGACGCATATACGTTTGAGGGACAAACTGGACAAACCATCTCAGCAGAACTGCGGCCCAACGGGAGTAGTGGTCACGCTACCGCTGCACACGCCGCACAGTTGAGGCTATACGCACCGAACGGTACCGAGGTCTTCGGAAGCTATAATGACGTACAAGGATCAGCACAGCTAGAATCCGTTTCACTCGATGCTACCGGGCAGTACACCTTGATTGCGACGACGAACGATATCGGTGCGGTTGGTTCCTATTCTGACGATGTCTACGATGACGAGACTGCTGCTCGGACGGATACGTTCGAGTATCAACTTCGACTGTATGAGGGACTGGGCCCCGATCGAGCGTTAAATATCGGTGAAAATATCACAGACTCAGTCTCGGAAGCCGATAATTATCTCGACGATCAAGCGGGCTATTACGACGCATATACGTTTGAGGGAGAGCGGGGAAAGACCCTGAATTTCGAGATGCGGGTCAATCAGCCGACTACAAAGGCCGCACAGTTGAGGCTATACGCACCGAACGGTACC
Organism: Halorhabdus utahensis DSM 12940; assembly: GCF_000023945.1. Classification (NCBI taxonomy): domain Archaea; kingdom Methanobacteriati; phylum Methanobacteriota; class Halobacteria; order Halobacteriales; family Haloarculaceae; genus Halorhabdus; species Halorhabdus utahensis. The sequence continues at coordinate 1,627,369 of NC_013158.1, read as the reverse complement.
GAGGTCTTCGGAAGCTATAATGACGTACAAGGATCAGCACAGCTAGAATCCGTTTCACTCGATGCTACCGGGCAGTACACCTTGATTGCGACGACGAACGATATCGGTGCGGTTGGTTCCTATTCTGACGATGTCTACGATGACGAGACTGCTGCTCGGACGGATACGTTCCGCTATCAACTCCGGGCCTACGAGCTCGGTGCCGACGCGCCGGTTCTGACAACCGGCACGTCGCTTACGGGTGCGCTCTCAGTACGTGATAATTACCTTGATAAGACCGACGGCTTCTTCGATCTCTATCACGTGTCAGCGACTTCCAGCTCGGAACTCACCGCAACAGTGATAGTCGATAATCCAACTGATCATGCAGCACGAGTCGCAGTCTATGATAATGACGGGTCGATAGTCGACAGGAGTTATAATAACGATGGAGGTGGCGTGACGCTGGATTTCTCGCCCGATACGACCGGCGGTTACTACCTTGCAGTGACCACGGAACCCGATGCATCAACGTACGGATCGACTCGGAAGGGATTACGGGATACGTTCAGGTATCAGCTTACCATCGATGGGCCCGAAAACAGTCCACCGATTGTAACGGCCAAAGCACCACATCTTGTCGCTAACGAGCAGACGGTTAGACTTAACGCCACTGCGCTCGATCCGAATGGTGACGCGCTCTCCTACCAGTGGAGCCAGGTGATGGGGGCGTTCCCGGATCCTGAAGTCACAATCGAAAATGCTGATGAAGCTGTTGCGATGTTCACCGCGCCAGATGTCCCGGCTGCGACTGAGTTGACGTTCGACGTGGCAGTTACCGACGATAGTGGTGCCACTACACACGATACGGTCAACGTGACTGTTGACCCAAATTATAGTCCACCGTCGGTTGACTTCACATATACCCCATCGAATCCCACAGCAGATGAAACAGTGTCGTTCAGTGAGAGCGCTTCCGATCCGGATGGATCGATCCAGTCTTACGACTGGCAATTCGGTGACGGCAACAGTTCCAGTAGTACCAATCCAACACATACCTACAGCAGTGCTGGAAGTTACAATGTGTCGCTGACTGTCGCCGACGGCGACGGCAATACGAACTCGACGACCAAACCACTTAGCGTCGAAGCGGACCAGTCTTTCTTGACGATTGAGCAAGCGATCGACAAGAATAGTGACGGCCAGATAGGCGACTTTGAAGTCCTCACCGCGGTCGAATATTGGCGCGCTGGCGAAACTGTGCCAAACACGAATGGAAAGAAGATCAGTGACAGCAAGATCGCTGCTCTTCTCGAACACTGGCGCACGGGGACAGAGGTGTGAACTATGGATGAAAATACCGCTGTAGCTGACGGAGTCAGGGCAACAGGTAGTCAAACGGCAACACTCTCCATTGAAGCGCGAAGCGCTGTCAATGGAGGCGACAGCCTCACAGTCACATTTCGACTAACGAATACGAGCGCTTCTGCGAGCGGGTACATCCTCGACCTGAATCTTCCCAGTGGCTGGAGAATTGTCAGCCGAACAGATGACGGTGGAATATGGAACGCGACGGAGAACAAATGGCTCTGGCAGACAATCAATCCGGACATGTCAGTCGGACCATCAATTACACTGCAAGCTTCATCAGGACTTCCGGACGGATCGTATGAGGTGTTCGCCGAAGCGAAAGACGCCGATGGCATTCAAGATAGTGTTTCACAGACGATCAGCGTTCCAGAGCCACAACTTTCGCGCGCGTGGTCGTTCACTGTCCCGAGCCGGATCCAATATGCAGTCCCTGCAGTGACCGCTCAGCAGGTGTTCGTCGGGAGTCTCGATCAGACGGTATACGCGCTTGATCGAACAGACGGCTCGATATCATGGCAGTTCGATAGACAAGGCTCGCTCTCAGACTCCTCACCGACAATCTCGGGGAGCCGCGTCTTCATCGGTGGCGGCGGTGGCGCTGTCTATGCGCTTTCGACAGACACAGGGACACTCGAGTGGCAAACGAAGACGGACAGCGCAATTGTCTCCTCTCCGGACGTGGATAGCGATACTGTATACGTCGGATCAAACGACGGAACAGTAATCGCGCTGGCGAAATCCGATGGGACGGTTCGATGGCGCTACACTGCTGAATCACCGATCTACTCAACGATCGAGGTTGCGCACAGTACGGTGTACGCATCAACTCGACAAGGAAATATTCTCGCTCTCGACGCGGCAACTGGGGGGAGAGAGTGGCGCTTTTCGACCGCGTCCACTATCGGGCACGCCTCACCCACCGAAGAGAACGGCACACTCTACGTCGCAAGCGACGAACTCTACGCAATTGACACGACTGATGGAACGGTTCGCTGGAGTGTCGCTTATGGCGGCTCACCTGGCTCAACCCCCACCGTGAGCAATGATAGTGTGTATGTCGGTGGCGCTGATGGAACTCTTTCAGCCGTAAACGCCAATGATGGGTCAGTTTCCTGGTCAGAGACGACCACTGGCGCAATTGGTGTGAAGCCTGTCGTGAGTGGTGGAATTACGCTAATCACGACTGACAGCGGTGCTGTGTCTCTGTTCGATGCTACGACAAGCTACCAGTATGCCTCAATTTCACTCGACACTCGAATTCGGGCAGCGACCATCGACAATACTGGGAGAGGATATATAGGAAGCGAAGAGGGGGAACTTATCTCTCTGCCCGATATATGTATCAAATAGTATTTCCTCGGAATGGATTCTTGGAGAATCCCCGAGTTCCAGGGAGACAATCGAAGAGGGAAGCCTGCAATTCGACGGGTTGCCCAGTGCATCGCCATCGAATCCGTTTCAAATGACACCGCGGGATATTACTGTGAGTGCCAATTTATCGAAAATATAGCAACGGCCCCTGCGAATCCGCTGATTATAAATGATTAGTTTTCAGTTGGTTGGAGCACATGCGATGAGCAGCCATGCCCGTTGATACGGCAGACGATCTCGTAACAGAGATGCAAGCCCCCACTAAACGAAATAGAGTTCCCAGCCACCAACCGCCACTGTCATTGATCACCACGACGCTAGGCGAGTCATGGACGAAATCTGGTTCATTGCTGGCGGGGTTGGCCTCGTCCTCGCCATCGTGGTGGTCCTGTGGTTGGCTCGATCGGCTGATACAGCCGCGTCCAAACGGGCACACGACGCGGCCCAGGGCCGGGAGCCGCCGGTCGAACTCGGCGAGGTCTACGAGTTCGGCGTCGTCGAGTTCACCGATCACCACTCCGGCGAGCGGATCGCCGTCGGGAAAGTCGAGGGGTTCGTGCTGTTTGCCGAGGATGTCCCGGCTGACGTCAGCGAAGGTGACGTTATCCGGGCGAGAGTGCTCTCGTTCAACGAGGGTCGAACCTCGGCGGACGCGACGTTCGTCGGCAAGAACTAACGAGCGCAATCGGACGCGACGAACTGACTACCCGCGGAGTGCTTTCGCACCCTTCGAGAGGACGATATACAGCGCTGCGAACGGCAGCAGGGGCAACAGCAAAAACAGGATCGGCAGCATGACGAGATACCCGACGACGTTCATTTGCAGGTTGGGGCCTTCCGTCGACAGCGGCGTGACCGTCCGGAGCGCCTCTTCGATGGCCCCATTATCCTCTGACGTGCTCATACTCTTCGTAAGGCCGGACAGGCTATAAAAGACCCGCACTTGCCACAAGATGCGCCGGCTACGGGCCGGAGGTGTGTTCTCGGCGATCGTCCGGCTCGGCTTCGACCGGGAAGTCACCAGGCGACGACAGTCTCCCCCTCGGGCGCGTGTTCTTTGACGGTGAGCATCTCCTCGCGGGCCGACTGGCGAGTCTCGTGTGGTTCGACGCTCTCGGCGATCGCCGAGCCGTTCTCGTCGATGAGCCGCCAGATCCAGCCGTCGTCGCGCTGGGCGAACTCGAAGGACACCTCGTCGATTTCGAGGATGCTTGCCTTCTCGGTGGTCGCTCTGGCGTCATCGATCGCGTCGGCGACCGCGTCCCGGCTCTCGTAGCTGGCCGCACTCACCGCCCGCACCGTCTCGCGTTCGTCGATGAGTCGCCACCGCCAGACCCCCGCATCGCCGTCGTCGCTCCCTGCCGTCGCCTCGCCGTCGAGGTCACCCTCACGGTATGGCTCGAACGCAAGCGTCTCGATGTCCATCGGTTCGGCGTCGGCGGCCTGAGCCTGGACCGTCTCGACGTCGTCGATGAGCGCCTCGTAACTATCGTACGCCTGGGGACTCACGGCGAGGTCCGTCCGGTCAGCGTCGACGAGTCGCCACCGCCACTCGTCCTCGAGGCGGTCGATCCAGACGACGCCACGGCCGATGTCGAACACCGGTGCGTGGCTCGCATGTTCCAGGAGGCGGTCGACGTCCGCCTCGGCGGCGCTCCGGGTCTCGTAGGTTCGCTCGCCGCTGGCGACGGGACGCCGATCCCGGTCGATGAGTCGCCAGTGATACCCGGCATTCTGTCGCAGTTGCACCGTCACCTCTCGCATCGTGTCGATCGGTGCGCCCGCTCCGGCCTCGCGGACGTCCGCGATGGCCGTCGTCACGTCGTCGTAGGTGGGATAGTCCTCGACGGACTCGGCGAGGATCGTCCCGTCTGTATCGATCAGCTGGAAGGTCCAGGTCTCCTCGTCGCTGAGGAGCTGGAAGGTGGCGTGTTCCATCGCCCGCACGGCCGCGTCATCGATGTGTTCGATCAGGAAGTCCACGGCCTCCCGGGCCATCGTCCGCGACGGATAGGATCTGGCGCTCTCGGCGATGAGTTTCCCACCCTCGTCGATGAGTCGCCACGCGTACTCGCCGGCCGCCGTCAGGTGAATCTCGAACGCAGCGGTGTCGATCTCCAGAACCTCCGCGTCGGGCGCGTTTTCCTTCAGCGTCCGCATCCCCTCCATGACCTCGCTTTTGTCCTCGTAGGATTCGCCGCTGTCGGCCATCACCTTGCCATCCTCGTCGATAAGCCGCCAGCGCCACTCGCCGTCGGACTCGTACTGCTGGAAGGCGGCCTGTTCGAACTCGATGAGGTCGGCGGCGAGGGCCTGCTCGCGAACCCGATCGGCAGCCGTCTCGGCCGCCTCCCTCCCATCGAAGGCGACGGTACTGTCGGCCAGGACGTCCCGCTCGGCCGAGACCAGTCGCCAGTGCCAGTCGCCCTCGGCGGGATACACCTCGTAGTCAGCCCCCTCAAACTCGATCGTTTCCGTCCGATCGAGTGCCGAGCGGGTGCGCTCGGCGGCGTCGGTGGCGTCGCCCTCGGTGGCGGTCTGGCCGTCCATCGTGGCGACGATCTCGTCGGCCTGGTCCCGGAGCCGCCAGGTCCAGCCCGCCCCCTCGAAGTCGGAATCCCCCCCGGCCCAGCTGTTCGTTTCGTGGACCTCGAAGCCGGGCGATCCATGTTCGATGACGGCCGCCTCCGAGAGATGGTCGGCGATGGTCGTCGCCGCGACTTCGGCGTCGCCTCGCGCGTCGAAGGTCGCGTCGCTGGTGAGCAGCCGGGTGTCGGTGGCATCGATGACTCGCCACCGCCAGCCGTCCTCGTCATCGAACAGTTCGATGGCGACCGCCTCGACGGCGAGGACGCGCGGATCCTCGACCCAGTCGACGAAGCGGTCGATACCCGACTCGACGGCCGACTCCTGGGCGTAATCGTCCGGTCCCGCGGCCAGTGGTCGGTGACGTTCGTCGATGAGTCGCCAGTGCCAGCGGTCGCCCTCGTCCTGGGTGATATCGAAGGCGGCCCCCTGGATCTCGACGAGGCTGGCCGCCGGGGTCTCCTCTTTGAGGAAATTGACGGCGGACTCGATACCGTCGCGGTCCCCGTAGGAATCGTCGCTTGCGGCGATGATGCTGCCGTCTGCGGTAACCAGCGACCACTCCCAGGCTTCGTCCGCGGTCTGATACAGTCGGAACGCCGCTGTCGTGATGTCCAGCAATCCGGCACCCGCGATCTTCTCCCGGACTGTCTCGACCTCCATCCGGGCGTCGGTGTCCGTGGAGACGGCCGTGGCACTTTGCCCGATCGCGTCACGCCGAATGGTTCGCCAGGTCCAGTCGTTCGTCGGCGTCTCGTAGACGGTGAAAAATGCGTCCCGCGTGGCGTCACCGACGAGGATCGGTGCCTCCTCCGTCCCGAGTCCGAGTTCCGGTTCGACCAGCAGCCCCTTCTCGCCGGTGACGATCGGGACGAGGATCGCGACGGCGACGAGGATCCCGATCCCGAGCGTGTAGAGGGCGATGATCTCGGCGCTGTAGGCTGGCCCGACCGTCCAGGATCCCGGATAGACCTGCGTGAAGGCGAAGATACTGAGAAAGGCGATCGCGAGCCCGACGACGCTCGCTTGCATCCCACGTCGACGCACCGGCAAGAGCACAATAACGGCAAACAGCCCGATCGCAAGCCCGATCGCCGACAGGACGATGGCGATCTCCCGGATCTCGAAATTACCCGGGAAGAAGAGCTGTTCGATCTGGAAGACGGACACGCCCAGCAACCCCGTGATACTCCCGAGAAGCAACAGCCAGTAGCCGTATACGTCACGTTTCGACTCCGGTTCTCCGATATACCGGTGGTACAGTTCGACGAGTTTTTGGTCGCGAATGTCGCCGATAGCCATGATTGAACACCCCATATCTAGAACAGGACTAAATAAATATGCGACACGTTTCACGGCCGTTTGATCCGCAATGGCTCTTAGAAACACTCAAGTAAGCATAATTTATCTCCCAGAAGGCAAACCGGATGATACGAACGCGGCGGGAGGCCAACAGAACGGGACGACACTCGCGTTGGTCAGTTCGCTCAGAGGCATTCGGGGAGAATGCGTGAGTACGGGTCACACGGTCTCTCGCCTGGCGGGCACAAACGCTTAACCCGATTGGTGTGCCAGCACACCACATGGATACCAGCCTGCTCGGTCCGGACACGGTCACGCGACTCACCGACATCGAAGACGTGGTCCGGACAGTCGAAAGCGCTTTCGCTGCCCACGCGCGGGGTCGGTCGATCATGCCCGCGAAATCCTATGTCGAGTTGCCAGCCTACAGCGGCGACGTCCGGTCGATGCCCGTCTACCTCGACATCCACCCCGAGGACGGACCGGCCGAGGACGCCTGGGATGCCGCGGCGGTGAAGTGGGTCAACGTCCATCCCGACAACCCCGCTGATCACGACCTCCCGACGGTCATGGGCACGATCATCTACACGGACCCCGAAACCGGATTTCCGCTGTCAGTCATGGACGGGACGACGATCACCCGATTGCGGACGGGCGCGGCCGCCGCCGTCGCGACGAAGTACCTCGCAAGCGAGGACGCAACCTCACTTGGACTCGTCGGAGCCGGTCGACAGGCATACACACAGCTCGAAGCGATCGCGACGGTCCGGGAGATCGATCGCGTCGTCGTCAGCGACCGCCGGAGTGTGGCCGCCCAGGCACTCGTCGATCACTTCGCGGACCGATTCGACGTCCGGGAAGGGACGATCGAAGAGGCAGCGACCTGTGACATACTTTCGACGACCACACCCGTCGAGGAGCCGATCGTCCACGCCGTCGGCGACCGGACGCACCTCAACGCGATCGGTGCCGACGCGACCGGGAAACACGAGATCAGCGACGAGGTGCTGACCGACGCCCGGATCGTCATCGACGATTACGCGCAGTGCACACACTCGGGCGAGATCAACGTCCCCTACAGCGACGGCACCCTAACGGACGCCGATATCGACGCTGAACTGGGTGACGTCGTCGCCGGGAATGTGGCGGGCCGAACCGACGGCGACGGCGTGACACTCTTCGATTCGACCGGCCTCGCCATCCAGGACGTCGCGGCCGCTCACGTCGTCTACGAGCGTGCGCGAGAAGTAACCGCCGGCGACAGCTACGAACTGATCGATACCGATCCGGGACGGTAACCCGCGGTCACTTCGGTTCCAGAATCCTGATTCCGTCACTCCGCGATGTCGATCGCCGGGCGACCGGGTTCGGCGTTGCCGGCCAGGTCGTCGGGCGCGTCGGCGGCGGAACGCACCGTGACGTCGGCGTCGAACTCACCTTCGATCAACCAGGCGGCTCGTTCGAGCGCCGCCTGCTCGCTTTGGGGAGCCAAGAACTCCTCGACGTGGCCTCGGCCGGCGAGTTCCTTCGCGAAGTCGGCGGCATCTTCGCCATATTGCTGGAGATTCTCGTTTTGCATGACGGCCGGGACGACGTTGTCCGCGTCGCGGGCGACGTCTGCGACCGTGTGTTTCCAGGCAGGGGCAACCCCGAGCGTGATCGCATCGGGATCCTCGATGCCGACCGTCTCGACGATGTCCCGGACGTCCTCGCGGGTGTCCTCGATCAGGCGACGTTCGAGATCGTAATCGGTCGGTGCCTCGCTCTCCGGCCAGCCGGCCTCGGCCAGCAGGCCCTCGCCACCGAGTTCCTCCCAAATCTCCTCGCCGACGTGGGGGGCGACGGGCGCAAGCAGCTTCGTCGCCGTCACCAACCCATCCTCGAAGGTATCGGGATCGACGGCCGTCACGTCCCGGTACCGGCGCAGCAACGAGACGAGTTCCCGGACGGCCTGCAGTGCGTGATTGAACCGGAAGTCTTCGTACTCCTCTGTCGCCTTGGCGGCCGTCGCCGCGATCTCGCGGTCAACATACTCGGCGATAGTCCCGTCGTCACCAGTTGAGACGTCACCCGCTGCATACTCGGACGCGACTGTGTAGAGACTCTGTAAAAAGTCGGAGGCTGACTGGACACCTTCGGCGCTCCAGGCGAACTCCTTCTCCGGCTGGGCGGCCTCCATGATGAACAGCCGGGCGGTGTCGGCGCCGTACTCCTCGACGATGCGCGCCGGTGAGACGCCGTTATCCCCGGACTTAGACATCTTGTTGCCGTCTTCGCCGAGCACCATCCCCTGGTTGGTGAGGTTCTCGAAAGGCTCGCGGACGCCATCGAGCAGGTCTACGTCGTCCAGCACCTTCGTGAAGAACCGCGCGTACAGCAGGTGCATCACGGCGTGCTCGATGCCACCGACGTACTGGTCGACCGGCATCCAGTCGTCGGCCCGCTCGGTATCGAACGGCGCGTCGTCCAGATCCGGCGAGAGGAAGCGCAGGAAGTACCACGAGGAGTCGACGAAGGTGTCCATCGTGTCCGTCTCCCGGTGTGCGGGGCCGCCGCAGTCGGGACAGTCGACGGACTTCCACTCCTCGGCGGCGTCCAGCGGGTTGCCCGTCGTCTGGACGAACTCCGGGAGCTCGACCGGCAGGTCCTCGTCGGGCACCTCGACATAGCCACAGTCGTCGCAGTGGATCATCGGGATCGGGGTGCCCCAGTAACGCTGCCGGGAGATACCCCAGTCGCGCAGGTTGTACTCCGTGCGGGCCTCGCCGTCGAATTCCTCGACGAACCGCTCGCGGGCCTCTTCGCTCGTCAGGCCGTCGAACTCGCCGCTGTTGACGAGCACACCGTCCTCGGTGTAGGCAGCCTCCTGAACGTCGATGTCTTCGGGATCGACACCGGCGTCTTCCGTGGGTTCGACGACCTGCTGAATCGGGATGTCGTGGGCCGTCGCGAACTCGTGGTCGCGGTCGTCGTGTGCAGGCACCGCGTACAGCGCACCGGTTCCGATGTCCGTCAGCACGTAGTCGGCGACGTAGACCGGGATCTCCTCGCCCGTCGCGGGGTTGATCGCGTACTCGCCGGTGAACACGCCCGAGGTGACGTCGAGGTCGTCTTCCTCGGCCGCTTCGGCCATCTCGATGTACTCGGCGACCTCGTCGTTGTCGTCGGCGATCTCCCGGGCGACGGGGTGGCCCGGCGCGAGCGAGAAATACGTCGCGCCGTAGATTGTATCGAGACGGGTCGTGAAGATGTCCACCTCACCATACCCAGGGATTTCGAAGGCCACGCTCGCGCCCTCCTGTTTACCGATCCAGTTGCGCTGCATCTCCCGGACGTTGTTGGGCCACCCATCCAGCTCGTCGAGGGCCTCGAACAGCTCCTCGGCGTAGTCGGTGATCGTGAGGAACCACTGGTCCATCTCGCGGGTGTCGATCGGCGTCTCACACCGCCAGCACACCTCGTCTTCGCCTTCGACCTGTTCGTCCGCCAGCACGGTCTCACAGGAGGGACACCAGTTCAACTCGGACGCCTGGCGCTCGACCAGCCCCTCTTCGCGGAACCGTTTGAACAGCCACTGGTTCCAGCGGTAGTAGTCGGGATCGCAGGTGGTGATCTCCCGCTCCCAGTCGTAGCCAAAGCCCATGGATTTGAACTGTTCGGTCATCGAGTCGATGCAGTCCATCGTCCAGTCTCTGGGGTTGGTGTCGCGTTCCTCGGCGGCGTTCTCGGCCGGCAGGCCGAATGAGTCCCACCCCATCGGGTGGAGAACGTCCTCGCCGCGCAGTCGCTCGAAGCGGGCGTAGGCGTCCGTGATCGTGTAATTGCGGACGTGACCCATGTGGAGGTTCCCCGACGTGTAGGGGAACATCGCCAGGACGTACGCCGGATCCTCGGCGTCGTCCGGGATGCGGAAGACGTCCGCCTCGTCCCATTCGTCCTGCCAGGCAGGTTCGATCTCCGTGTGATCGAACCCGCGCTCGCGCTGATCGTGCTCTGTGGCCATCTTGGCCCCATCTGAGAGGGGGATACTGCTATACCTTTCTCTTCCGGGGTCGACCATCAGATCCCCGCACGGCCACTGACGTGTCGGCGGTTGGGCAATCGTTATTCGACCGCGGTACGTCGCGCCACCATGGAACTCCCCGACGCAGTCACGACGGCGGTCGAGACGATCAGAGACAGTGCCGGTGTCGAACGTGTCTACGGCGAGCCGATCGAGCGCGACGATCGGACCGTGGTGCCCGTCGCTCGCGTCGCCTACGGCTTCGGCGGCGGATTCGGCGAAGGGTCCAGTAGCGGGGTGAACGGGGACAGCGAGGACGCCCCGGCCGAGCACGGTTCGGGCGGTGGCGGTGGGGGCGGCGTCGTAGCGAAGCCGATTGGAGCCCTCGAGATCACCGACGAGAACACGCGATTCGTCCGGGTCGACGACCGGCAGCGACTGCTCGGGGCGGTTGTCCTCGGCGTTACAGTCGGCTGGCTGCTCGGAACGATGAGCGACTAATGCGAGCGAGAGGAGCCAGAACTGGGAGAGATTGCGGTTAGCACTATTCTTCGAGAGGGGCCATTTATCAAACAATTGGATAGATAAACCTAGTTCCGACCATCACCCTCTGGACATCAGCGGGAAGATCGGTCCGAATTATCGATGTTTGCTTCCGTTCGGAGTACAGCCGCGTCGATATGTCCGAACTCCGCCCGGCGATGGCAGGACGGGCACAAGGAAACCACATTGTCGATGGTGTGGGCGTCTGTTTTCTCATGTCTATCTGACGTGACAAAAGCTCGAACCGGAACGATATGGTGGACATCGGGATTCCGACCGAGACTGTCGGACCCCGTTCCACAGTGGACACACTCGTATTCATCGCGTTCGAGCGCTTCACGTCGGACTGCGTTCCATCCCTGACCGTAGTTTCCGGTGTCGCCGCCCCGCCAGTTTGGATGACCATCACCGCTGAAAGCGTCAGAGAGCCATTCGTGGTGGCAGTCTCGACTACAGAGAGTTACTTCTCCCTGCATCTCGCTGGGATACCGTTCGACAGTCGTCCCGCAGACATCACACGATACCGTCACTTTCCCACCGGTCCAGCGTGGATTGGCCGATCCGTCGATATCGGGTAATTCCCGCCACGAAACGGATTCGACGCAAGTGCTGCATACCACCCCTTCCTTTTCCGAGGGATAGTACTCAAATTCCGTGCCACAATTGTCGCAGGTCGTCGTCTCTTTCCCGCCGGAGTAGTTCGGGTTTTGTTCGCCTGCGAATGATACCGCCATTGATCGGCACTCTTCCGAACAGTATTTTCTCTCGTATTCACAGTAAAACTGCTCACCGCATTCAGCACAGTCCCGATTCGGCAGTCGTTCACCATGACTACGGCTATGATGGACACCAAGACCACGCTTCGTCTCAAACACACGGGTACAACTCGGACACTGAAATTCGTGCATGAGGACTGTGGCCCCGCATTGTGTGATAAACGAGCGCCGTCAGCTCCAGATATAATTCATTTTTCTGGAGCTTGAAATAAAGGTCCGGGTGCGAGAATCGAACCCGCCTCTCAGCCTCCACAAGGCTGAAGGATAACCACTACCCCAACCCGGACACGCTGAGAGCAACCTTAACTACCTAGCTGTCGTTCAAATACGTTACGACTCAGCCGGACTGCTGTACCCCGGTCCCGATAGAAATCGTCGATAGTTCTTCGGCACAGTCCGGTAGGACATCCAGTGTCCCTACGAGTTGGTACATCGCAGACATGCAGCTCCTTCGGACGGGACTCAGTCACGGCAAAGCGGGAATTTGAGTCGTCATTGGTCGGCGTTCCGTTGGGATTCATCGGGCGACCCACTTCTAACGGGGACGTTCGTCATGGCTCGGGCGCGGGCCCGAGATAGGATGGCACGCTCATCGGAATCGATAAATTAGGAAAGGGGGTACCGGGCAGAGCCCGGCGGACAGCAATTGATGGTGGACGAGTTCGGGGGGAACTCGTTCGAGACACCGTGGTGGAATGGAAACCCGATGAGAATCGAGGACCATCCAGGGCCGGCGACAGGGGGGACGTCCCGGCCCAGATTCAGCATCGAACAGCGCGTATGTAAACACCGCGGGGTAGTTTCAGAATCGCTAGTTGGCGTCCGGTTTGTGGCCGAAGAGCGTGTGTCACGGACTCATCGCCAAGTACAGCCAGTAGCGTGATCGGAAGTTCCTCGCAGACGGCTTTCGCGATCGAGAGACCAGTTGGTCACGGACAGGCGAAAAAAAACGGAAGAAGGCGGCTACAGCCTTATGGTTCCCAGGAGGCCATGATCTGAGTCTCGCCCGAATCGGGGTTCTCCCAGATGATCTGGACTTCATTTCCACCATGGGAAAGAGCACTGGTCTTGGTACCTGCTGTTATCTCCGTTGATCCGAAGGCACTACTAGCGGTACCGGCGGTGGTACCACCATCATGCTTAATCTGGATATTGCTCGGATCGACTTCACCGCCACCGTTGTGTTCGATAACGACATTACCACTACTATCCTCGTCAAAGTTCCACTGCGCGTTGGGCATCGTGGTCTCGGTCGGCCCCATGTTCATCACGAACGTCGCGATCACGGCCGCGAGGATCACCGTGATAGCGACCATCAGGATGACGCCGATAACTGGTGATACGCCCCGATCTTCGTCCAACAGGAATCCTTTTGGATCCATACACTATCACGAATGATACCAGGTATAAAAACCAGTGCGCATCGTTCACCGGTGAATAGGTGTTTTCACGTTCGTTAATTGCCGTCAATGGACCTGTTCAAATGTTGAAATCGAGTGTCGTGATGCGTTTTTGAAATCGTTCAGTCTGAAATCACACTCAGAGACACATACAGAGATTACATCACTTGTCAGACAATGCTTGCTCACAGTGACGGCGGAATGGAGGTATTGCAGCGGTCGTCACCGGGGGGAGTGACGTCCCAAGCGACATATCAATTGTTACGATGGTGACACAGTACTCTTGCTGGCACCGGTGGAGATAGCGTCGCTGACCGTCCCCCGGCTCGCATACACCCAAGACGACGTGAAAATCAGCCGAACACTTTTCAGAATTCCATCCAAACCGAGACTCATGAGACCAGGCAACAAGGCCTGGACAGGTGGGCAGACGAAAACGAACGGACGGCGGAGGCAGAGACAATGAGTTCGTATTCGCCACCGGAAGAAGAAGAAACTGACCACCAGTTCGAACCGGCACAGAAAACGACTGACGCCATCGACGAACATGGCGGCACTGGGTGGGTATCCATCCAGCTCGACCAGTCGAATTACGGACTGATATTGCTGGCTGTTTTCGGATTGAGCATCCCCGCGGGGTTGCTCACGGTCGGTTTGCTCGAAATATTCGTTCCCGAATACCAGGATTTCGCCGGGGAATTGTTGGAGTGGATTGGCGAACTCGTCGAAGGGATCCTCGGAATATAATCGAGATTCGGGCTGGGGGTCGCATGGCAGCGCGCATTCCGAGACGCTTTTGGCTCGCTATCCCCTCATATCGGTCGTCGTGGCGATCACCGACAAGATCTACGTCAAGAACCACCGCCAGCTCGTCTCCCAACTGGAGACCTCCTTCCCGAAGAGTGCCTTCGCCGGCGCGACGCTGGACGTCCTCTTTCACGGCGAGAACCTGGGCAAACTCAACGACGCGACCCAGGACCGGGTGCTGGATTTCGCCGAGGACTTCATGGACTGTGACTGCCAGTCGGCCCCCCACTGTGGCCACCCCGAGGAGAAGTTCGTTCGCTATCTGCTGGAGTTGCGCGCTGACGGCCTGGGCCCCGATGCCATCGTCGACGTGATGGGCGACGACTACATGCTGTATGCCTACCCGGGCGACGTGCTCTCGTTTCTGGATAGCGGGGTCCGGACGCTGGAAGCCGTCGAATCGTTGGCGGACGTCGAGGGAGAGACGAACGTCGCCAGAGAAGCACAGAACAGACGCGAGCAGTTACTGTAGCGAAGCGGTCAGACCGGCTCGTCGAACTCGCCGATCCGATAGGCGGATTCCTCGTCCTCTTGCTCCCCATCGAGGTCTTCGAGCTGGATGATGTCCTCGTCGTCGCCGTTGACCTCCTCGCGGAGTTTCGTCACGTAGCGTTTGTACTCCTCGAGTTGCTCCCGGAGGTGGTCGGATTCGAGTTCGAGGCGTTCGTGCTCTCGGATGAACGACTTGGGAACCTCGACTTGCGGCGGGAACGTCTCGTCGTCGCTCTCGGCTTCACCGCTGAGTTCGTGCTCCGGGACGACCTCGACTTTCCCGCTGTGGTCGACGAGCATGTCGACGTAGTCCCGGAAGACGGCCGACAGCGAGATATCGCGCTCCTCGGCGATCTCCCGGAGGGTCTCGAACTTCTCCTCGCTGACCCGAAAGGAGATAGTCTTGTTCTTGTTACTCATGGTTGGCGACAATCATTTGCCCACCTACTTAATTATTTGTCAGACGGCACCCAGCCATCTTGTTGGCACCTCGAGTGGGTCCGGGTCAGGCTGGGTCGAGGGTGTCCTGAGAGCCGATTGGATCTGAACCTCTCACCGCTGTGAGATACTGAAAGATCGCTGGTCACACCGACGGAGCTGACACCCAGTTCGAGTTTCCCCATTCAGATCTCGACCTTCTCTTTGCCTTCCAGTGAGTCTGGCACGACGAGCGTCCACGTAGTTTCGCCGCCAGACGGTGTGATCACATGCATTGTCCCCGTTTGGCTAGGGCCTAATGTACTGTCGATAGAATCACCTGACCCGTCAAGACCGATTGTAATGACAGTGCGGTCGCTACGATCGTTCATCGTGTGATTGTCTGCGATGGACGAATCGTCGTCCTGGAGGGTACGATAAGAGAAGACACCATCTGCATTGGAAACATCGTCACTGTTCGAAGACAACAGGTTCCAACTACCGTCTTCAGTAACCAACTGGATCAACATCCCATCGAGAGGAACCGCTTCTGAACCGGCTGCCAGTCGAATGGTGAATTTCAGTTCGTCGACGACTCCCCCATTGATAGATCCGACGCTAGTGACTTCGATGACCCGGTTCGTAATCTGGTTATTGGCTTCTGTCCTGCTCTCCTCGGGTCGACTCTGGAAGAATGAATATTCATCCCACCATGAGGGTGTGTCGATGGTCCACCGTCCATCTTCCTGCAAGAGATTGAGATTGAAGGTCGCCGAATCAGAATTGTTCGCTTCTGAAAGTGTGACTTCGACGGTCGCTGTATCATCACCTCGGGTGGAGAGATTCGTTTGTTCGAGTTCGAGGTCGCCTTCCTCGAATACTGTAAGGTCACTCGCCGAAACGTTCTCAAGTTCGGAACCGCTCCGGGCCAATGATTGAATTGTTGCCGCATCACCCTGATCCAGGGCTGTGATGAATTTCTGGGTCGCGGCAGTTGGATCGTCGTTTGTCTCGACCTCACCAGTTGGATCCTCACTGGTCTGGGATTCATTCTCCGTCACACACCCACTGGCGGCGATGGCTAGCAGTCCCACGCCGGAGGCCAAAAGTCGACGGCGACTTGTCGCGGTGCCGCTCCCTTTCGGACGCCGCTCTTGTTGCGGTTCACGACCACTACTGCCGCCCGATGGCGCGCACTGGCTGGATCGATTCTGGCGAGTGGCTGCCGGATTATCCGGGTGACGATCTTCGGTATCGGAAGTTCCGTGTGTCGAAGAATTCGGCCTCGTGGGCATTCTACTGTATAGAGTTGTCGTACAGACAATAAAACCAAAGGAAAGAGTGTTTAACGAATATGATTCCACCCGAAACTCGTCGCGATCCGACTACTGCTCGCCCAGGTTATGCTTCGGGTTCGGCCGTCTCCTCCTCTAAGCTCTCTAAGGCCTCGACGACGAGCCGTCGATAGTTTTCGACCGCCGGCTCGTACTCGTCGTGGGCCATCTGGACGTACTCGTCAGCCGCGTAGTCGTCCTGGGTCGGGTCGGCCTCCTGGTAGCCCTGGACGCGTTCGAGCGTCCGCTCGGCCGTCTCGACCACCCAGCGGTTCCGCGTCGTCTCGTCGACCGGCGTGATCGACTCCGGCCGGATCGAGACGTTGACCTCGCCGTCGTCAGTCTCGTAGGTCCGTGGCTTGCCGACGATGGAGACGTACGCGGGCGGTTCGAGTTCCCGCAACATCGAGGCGGCGTCGGGCTGGTACTGCCCGGCGTAGGCGAAATAAGTGTCGCCGTTGGGATCGACGATCCGCCCCTGCCAGTACTCGCTGTCCTCGCCGACGTCCTCGGTCTCGGTCAGCGTGCCGACGATGAAGACACGATTAGCGCGCTCGCCCGTCGGTAGGAGGACGTACACCGGCGCACGGTCGTCGTCGCTTTCCTTGAACGTGTAGGTCGCGTCGTTGAACTCGCCCGCGAAGACGCGGCGGGCAACCTCTCGGGTCGGTGTCGCCGCCATTATATCGACCTCGCTTTGATCAGCGTGGCTTCAGGATCGACCGCGTCAGTCAGCGTCTCGATCTCGTCGGCCAGCAGGTACCGCCCGAAGGTCGGACCCTCGACGCGGTAGTACCGCCCCATGATCGTCCCCTGCATCTCCTCGACGACGACGCTCGTATCGAGGGCGTCCATCGCCATGTCCTTGGCCTCTTCGAGCGTCACACCGGTGAGGTTCTCGGTGGCTTCCTGATCGAAAATGACCTCGGTGACCTCCTCGCCGTCGTCGAGGACGCCCTTGATCCGGAGGTCGAACTCGCCCTCGACCTCGCCGTGCTCGGAACACCGCCCGTTCTGGAGGACGCGCGTGCAATCGTCCTCCGGACACCGCTTGATCAGGCCGCTGCCGCTCTGGATGTCGACCAGGGCCCCCTCGACTTCGAGGGCGTCGTCGCCGACCTCGATCTCCTCGTCGGTCTCCTCGATGACGGTCGTCCGGTTGAGTTTGACCGAGAACCGGCCCTGGTACTCGTCGGTGACGACGTTCCGGAGGTGGTAGGTCGCCCCCTCCGCGAGTTCCGGGAGGTCGGATTTGGACCACTTGGTGAACTTGATCGTCCCGGTCTCGTCGCCCAGCAGGCCGACCTGGGCGACGGCGTCGCTCCGGGGCTCCCAGAGCTCGACGACCTTTGCCGTCATGTCGACCCACTCCTCGGGCGCGTCGACATCGGCAGCCTGGACGGTCTCGTTACCGCCGCTTCCGCCGCCGATGTCCTCGCGATCTAGCCCTGCCTCGTCGAGGTAGGAGTTGGTGACGCTCCGGCGCGCCTCGCTGATCGGTACCTGGTACTCGTTGACCAGCGTGTCGAGTCGTTCCGTGACATCGTCGACACTCACGTCTAGCTGGTCTGCGAACTGCTCGTGTATCTCTTCCGCGTGGGTATGCAAATCCGTCATAGCTGTGCTGTCTCCGCGTGTTTTCGATGGGAGACGATTGACAGTTGGTCGGCCTCCTATATAAAGTCGCGGCGACCACGGCGGAAGTGAAACCGTGGTGGGACGGGTCAGCCGGCCCCACGGCGAGAAGATTCATAGGGAGAGGGCCCACAGCGCAACCATGGCCGAGGACGAGCAGTCGCTTCCGGGATTCCTGCGGTCGAGCCTGCAATCCGCCGGTCAACAACTGGCCGAGGCCAGACGCGCCTACGAGAACGCAAAGCACACGGCCCGGACGGATCTCCCGCTCGCCGAGGACGGACAGGCACGGATCGTCTGCCGGCGATACGCCGAGCGGCGGGCCGTCAAGATCGACGAAGACGGCCAACCCGACTGCTTCGACGTGGAGCACCCGGACTGTCGCGGCTGCGTCGAGGACGTGCGAGCCGGAACTGTCGAGACGTGGGAGCCAGAGGAGTCCGGCTGAGAGCGCAGTTCGGTTTCGACCGATTGCATCACCAGCAGCCGTCGGCAGGGCATTAAATAGCTGCTCAGAATACAGGCGTCTATGACTGGAGACACGAGCGCGATCACTGCCCGAGAGATAACCAAACGCTACGGGAACACAGTCGCGGTCGATGGCCTGAACCTGGACGTTCCGACGGGCGTCGTCTACGGGTTTCTTGGCCCCAACGGCGCGGGCAAGACCACCACGATGCGGATCCTGACAGGGTTGATAGAACCGACCAGCGGCGACGGGTTCGTCGATGGAATCGACTGTTCAGATCGGGGAGACCTCGTCGATCACATCGGACTCCTTCCGGAAGAGCCACCGCTGTACCGGGAGTTGACCGGCCGCGAGCAGTTGCACTTCGCCGCTGATCTGCGGGGGGTTCCCTGGGAACGAGTCGAGGATCGGGCGCTGGATATCGCCGACTCACTGGACCTCCAGGCGGATCTCGACCGGCGGATCGACGGCTATTCCAAAGGGATGAAACAGAAGACAGCGTTCATCCAGGCCGTCCAGCACGATCCCGGGGTCGTCTTTCTCGACGAGCCGACGTCGGGGCTGGATCCACGGGCAGCCAAGACGCTCCGGGAGTTGATCGTGGAGTTGGCCAGCGGCGACACGACGGTGTTCCTCTCGACGCACATCCTGCCCGTCGTCGAGGAGATCGCCGACCGCGTCGGCGTTCTCTACGACGGGCGACTCGTCTCGGAGGGGTCGCCAGGTGGGCTCGCGGCGGCCGCCGACGAGGACGGGGAGGCGGACCTCGAAGATGCGTTCCTCGAACTGACTGCCGAACCCGAACGAGCCTGGCAATGACCGAATCGAGTCGCTCCAGCCAACAGACGCTTCGTGGGGCCTGGACGCTTGCCCGGACGGAGTTGCGCACGACGCTGCGAAACGTGCGCCAGAAGCCGAGACGGCTGGTCGGATTTGCGATCATCGAACTCTTCGCAGTCGCGTTCCCGCTGTTGGTGTGGGAGCAGACGACGGCCGTGGGTCGGGAGGCGGCAACCGGGCCAGCACCGATCGGCATCCTGGCCGCGAGTTATCTCGCCGTCGCATTCGCGGGGGGCTACGTCGGGTTCGTCGGCGGATTCAACCAGACACGGGTCGGCGTCGTCGGGCCGTTGATCCGGACCTCGATTCCGCCAGCGGCGGTGTCGATCGGGCGGTTCGTCACGCGAACGACCGAGGGGCTGGCGGGATTGGTGCCGACCGCGATCGTATTGCTCGTGATCGTCGGCGTGGGCGCATCGAACCCGCTGGTCCCCATATTGATCGGGCTTGGCGGAGTGCCGATGTTGGGTGCCGGCGTCGTTGCCGGCCGACTGCTCGGCGACGGGGTCAGATACGCCAACGAGCGCCTGGCGGTTTCGCTCTGGGTCCGGGCAGGGGTGTTTCTCAGCCTGTTGATCGGCATCTTTGCTGGAACGCAACGCCTCACCAACACGCTGATCGAGGATGGAAGCATCGTCGGGCCGGATTCGATCGGCGCGATACTCCCGGGCACTCCGGTCCAGGCCTACGCGGCTCTCGTGCTCTCGCCGGTAAATGGGCGAGTCGAGTTGCTCGGTGTCGCACTCGCCGGCGTGCTCGTGATGGCCATCTCGCTCGGCTTTGTCGCCGTGGTCCGCCTGGAAACACTGCTGCTTGTCCGGGAGGTCGGTGGAGATAATGCCGGCCAGGCGACCGACGGGACCCACAGCGTCCCCAGGCTGTTCGATCTCACACAGTCGGGGCGGATCGCCTGGCGATACCTGCTTCGGACCCGGCGGGATCCACGGACGCTCGCTCACCTCACGCCAGTTCTCTTCGGCGTGCTCGGCATGAGCGGGACGGTGTTCGAGGACCCGCACTCGCTGGTATTGATCGGCCCGCCCGGGGTCGTCATCGCCGGGGCGATCCTCGCAGGTGGGGCGTTCTGTCTCAATCCACTGGGGAGTGATCGCGAGCAACTCCCACTCCTGCTGACGAGCACCCGATCGGTCGGGCCGTTGCTCCGTGGACGCATGCTCGCCGGAATCGTGCTGGGACTGGTCGTCGCCGGGGTGGGCGTCCCGTTCGGGCTGATCGAATACTCGCCGGCGTTCGTCCTCGGGCAGGCGCTACTGGCTGTCTTGCTTGCCGTTGCCGGGACGGGGACGGCACTCGGCATGGGAGCCGCCCTCCCGAAGTTCGAGCGCCGTGAGTACATGAGCGTCGAGCGAGCCCATCCCTCGTTCGTCATTACCTTCGTCTTTCTGATGGGAGGGGTATTCGTCGGTGCGATCGGGTTCGTGCTCCTGTGGGTCGGGTTGACCGAAAATCAACTCGCTGGGTTCGGCCTTCTCAGCGTCTACGCGGTCGTCCTGAGTCTCGTCGCTGCCGGCGGCTATTGGTATGCCCGCCGACGCTTTCGAGCGCTGTCGCTCGACGATGGCTGAGGCTGTCTACCGGTCGCAATCGAGCCAAAATGAGTTCATCGTGTCGGGCGAGTCTCACCGCATCGACTCGGAAATTCTTCGAACGTCAGCCCCATCGAACGCGCTGTAGTACAGCCTGAGTTCGTGGATATCTCCCTCGAAGTACTGGGACGTGGACTCGAAGTCCCGGCCGATCCGCATATCGCCGATATTGACTTGCCGCGAATACGACTCCGACGCCACTCGCTGGCCGTCGACGTACAGTTCGAACGTCTGCCCGTCGTACGTGCCCACGACGACGTGGCGGGTGCCGTACGTGTAGTCGTCACCCGTCGACACCTGACCGGCTGCGTCCGGGAAGCCGACTGCGTAGTCGATCTGATAGCCACCGGATCCGTTGTCCCGCGTTTCGATGAACCACTCGTTGCCCTGCCAGGTATGTTCGACGAGCTGTGTTACTGTGTCACTTCCGGGCCCTCGCTGGGTGTAGGTTGTGGCGACGGTGAAGGCCTCGACATCTTGCTGTGCATCGAGGTTGTCCACGAGGACGTGATCGTTCGACCCGTCGAATCGTAGGCCACTGTCGATCCATTTCGGATCGTCGTTGAGTGTCCCGTCGTTGTCGTTGCCCGAGCGATCGACAAGGGTGGACCCCGAACCACTCTCGAACGTGTAATAGGCGATGAAATCGCCGATTTCGGCCCGTTCGTCGACCCGTTTTTGCACGAGCACGGACTGCTCTCTGTCACGCGAGACGACGGTGATACGGTCGCCGGGTGCAGTCGGCAGGAGCACCGATCGACCGGCGTCGTCGCTTTCGATCGTCGAGACGGGCTTGCCGTTCAGTCGGACAGTGACGTCAGTGCCAATCGCCATCGGTGTCATCCGAAGGCCGACGGACGTCTGCTCGTACTCGAAGACTGCGTCCGCAGTCGGCGCTCCCAATGCATCGAGAAACGTCAGCGACGCCATCATCACGACGACCGCGATGACAACTGCAACCGCGACCAAGAGAAGGATCCCGATAACGGACGTCGCCGCACGGCCCTGGCGATCGAACCCCATTTGCAGGGACATCAATGCATGACACCAAAAATACCCCTGACTGATGGCGCAGTCTGAAAGCGGCGACAGCAGCATTTGACCGCTGAATGGAACTGTCGCGGGCCTGCCGACCGCGGAGGCAAACGTACCTCAAAAGTTCACCTGTGAACTTCCCGGAAGTACCAATATCCTACCCCGAGAAGGCGCGCATATGCGTGGATACGTCTGGTTCTGGTTGTTCGCCCTGTCAGTCCTCGCGACGCTGACGGCGATTTTCGTGTTGCTCGTGGACTTCTTCTACCCGAATCCGCCTTGGGGCGGATTACCCCCGAGCGGCTACGTCGTGTTGATGGCCGTGGCGCTCGTCGCCCTCGGTGTGATGCTGACCCTCTCGATGACGCGCCCCGACGGCCGCTGAAGCGGTGACGGCTGTCTCAACTCCGCATTGGTCCGTCCGCGGTTCAACTCCGCATCGACCCGCCGTCGATCGGGATCGCCGCGCCCGTCAGGAAACTCGCCCGGGGACTTGAAAGGAATGCAACGACGTCGCCGAGTTCCCGCGGCTCGCCGATGCGACCCATCGGAACGTCCGCCGCCCAGTCTGCCAGGCCTTCCTCGTAGCTGTCGTACTCGCCACGTTCGACGGCATCGTCGATCAGTTCCTCGATGCGGGCCGTCTCGTGTGCGCCGGGCAGGACGGCGTTGACGCGAACGTCCGGCGCGAACTCCCGGGCCTGCGTTTTCATCAGCCCGATGACCGCCCGCCGGACCGCGTTCGAGAGCACGAGGTCGTCGATGACCTCCCGGACCGACCGGGACGTGATGTTGACGATCGATCCCACGTCGCTCTCTTTGAGGTGCGGGTAGGCTGCCCGCGTCGTCCGGACGGCGCTCATCACCAACAGGTCGTAGGCGTCGTACCAGGCGTCGGTCGGCGTATCGAGAAAGGACCCGCTCGGCGGTCCGCCGGCGCTCGTGACCAGGTGATCCAGCCCGCCGAAGGTCTCGACGGTCTCCGCGACGAGTGCCTCGACGTGATCGGGATCGGTGATGTCGGCCTCGATCGCCCGGACATCGCCCGGCCCTGCCGCCGCGAGTTGCTCGCGGGCGGATTCCAGCCGTTCCGCGGTTCGGCCACAGACGACGACGTTCGCACCATCCGCGGCGAGTGCTTCGGCGCTCGCGAGTCCGAGGCCGCTAGTTGCGGCCGTCGCCAGCGCGACGTTGCCCTCGAGTTGCAGATCCATATTCCGACGTACGTCGCCGGGGAGAAAAGCGTCACGAGCGATGCGTCAGCTGAAAGATCGACTGCAAGAACGGAGATCGACGGACTGCCAGCCCAGCCGTTAGCTGCCCCAGAAGTTGTCCCGACTGCCGAGTTCGGGTCGATCCGGGCCGTCGTCGCGGCCGTCCCCGTCGTCGGAAGACTCCTCGTCGCTGGATTCACCGGCCTCGTCGCCGTCCTCGCCCTCGGATTCCTCCGGATCGAGTTCGAGGCGTTCGACTTCCTCGGCCCGAGCGTGATTTGAGTGGACAGTCGTCACGCGAACTTTGGCGCGAGCCTCGGGCAGAACGCCGTCGATCAGGAGGATGAACCCGTCCTCGGTTCGACCGACGCCAGCCCCGCTCTCGTGGATGTCCTCGACAGTGACGACCACTTCTTCGCCCGGCTGGACCGGCTGGGATTTGAGGTCGGAGATCGGCTGGTTGTAGTGGTTGCACCACTCGGCCCCGCCGCGGTCGCCGTAGTGGGTACACCCCATCCCCTCGATCCGCTCGGTGAATTCGGGGCAATCGTCGGCGAGTGGACAGTCCGCCATGCTGAATCGGCGTAGTTGGTGGGCAAGCAAAACGTTTGCGTCTGGCTGCAGACTCCGCGTGTGAGTGTATCACGGTTGACGATCGCTTCGACCCCGGTTCGAAACGGACTACTCCCCGGACGTCGAGACGTCTTCGCCCGCGCCATCGGCGTCGATCGTCAGCGTCCGGTCGGTCTCGATCGATTCGATCCCCTCTAGCTCACAGATTTCCCCGACACCCGTCTGTGGAATAGAGACGGCCAGCGTCTCGAACTCCAGGCTCTCCTCGATCGTCCCACCGGCAGTTTCGATCCGATCGCGGATCTCGGCGACATCGTCGGCTGCACGGACGAGCAACGTGACCGATTCGTCCTCGACTGGATGCTCGCGGATCGACCGGACCGCCGGAGAGACGTACATACTCGACAGTAGGCGGACCGGAGACAAAGATTGCTCGCACCGACGCCACTCAAAACAGCCGTCGCCACAGCGGTTAACTACGTCGGGGTCGTGAACCACTCGCATGGACGTTCGTGAGGCCGTCGAAGCCGACGCCGATGCGCTGGCGGAACTGGCTGACTCACCCGTGGACGTGATGCGAAATCTCGTCCACGACCGGACGGTTCGCGTCGCCGTCGATCCGGACAGAGCTGACGGTCCAGCCACGGAGCAAAGCGACGATGGAGACGACGACAGTGTCCCGATCATCGGATTCGTGAGCTTCGACGCTCGCGACGAGACAGTCTACGTCACGCAACTCGCCGGCTCCGAACCGGCGTGTGCGCGACTGCTCGAAGAACCGATCCGGTTCGCCCGCCGGGAAGCGATGGTCGTCGAACTGTTGGTTCCTGACGGCGAAGCAGCCGTCCGAAATGCCGCCGAGGCGGCTGATTTCGCCACCACGGGCTCCGGCCCGCGGTTCTCCGGTCGACCGACGACTCGCTATCGACTGGAACCTGACCCCGACGCTGCGTGAGTGTCCGGCTGCAGTGCCCGCCGGCCGCTACATGAAGTCGCCGATCCCCGTCTGCCTGCTCGTATCTCTCCCACCTTTTTCCGCTCGGGTCACTCGCTTCGTTCGCGGTTACACTGCTCACATCACTCCTGACCACTCGCGCAAAAATCTGGACCAAAAAGCCGAGCCTCGCTTCGCTCGGCTCGGTAGAACCCACTCACATGAAGTCCCCGATCCCCGTCTGCCTGCTCGTATCGTCCTCGAAGACGCGCTTGATCGCGCGATCCAGGATCTCTAAGCGCTGTTTAGTGTACTCCCGGGCCCCGAACTCCTCGGCCACGCGCGTGGCCGTGTCGATGTACTTGTTGACCGAGCCCTCGTGGACGGTCAGGTTCACGTCACCGCCACACTCCCGACAGGTGCCGGTGAGGGGCATCCGGCGGTACTTTTCGCCACAGCCCAGACACCGGACATCCTGCCGCGAGAAGGCACGAAGGTTGCCGATCAGGTCCGGCAGGAAGTGATACTCGATGATTCGCTCGGCGACGTCGGTCTCGTCGACGGCCCGGAGTTTCCGGGAGATTTCAAGTTGGGCGTCCATCTTGTCCTCCATCGATCCGAGGGTCTTGTACGCCGAGAGATCCGGCCCGAGGGCGATGTTGCTGGTGTCGTGGGTGTGGGCGAAGCCAGTGTACTCCTCGTCCGTCCCGAGGGTGTCCTCGGCGATCTTGACGTCAACGTCCTCGGGATGGGCCATCTCGCGGGTCGCTTCGTAGAGTTCCAGGGGATACTGTTCGACGATGTCGATGTTGTGGGCCTCGTCGTCGATCTCGGCCGGGTCGATCCGTGAAGACATCACTAAGGGCGCGTCCATGCGGCCCCCTCGCTGATTTGGCAGGTACTTGACACTAAAGTTCAAAAGTCCATCAAGGAGAAGCATTACACAATCTTCATCTCCGTCACAATTCCGTCGTTTCGCCGCGTGGAAGTACGGGTGAGCGTACCCCACCGCAGCCGAGGTGAAGCCGACGACGCGGCCGACGGTCGCCGCGCTGGTGTGGGGAGCCATCCCGAAGACGAGTTCGCCGACGAGGTCGTCTCGATCCTCGAGTTCGTAGTAGGGATCGAGACCGTAGTACGACTCGAGGAGGTCGTCGATGAAGGCCGCCGTCTTGAGCATGTGCTCGGCCGCGCCGTCCGAGAGGACGACGTCCTGGACGTTCAACTCGACCAGTTGATCGTCGTGGATCAGTGGATCGCCCTGGATGTCTGCCTCGTAGCCCAGCTCGCGGAACTGCTCGACGGTGACGTCGAGCTCGGCCGGCCGAACTGAGGTGACGGGGAGGTCAGTCATGTCGTAGCGGACCGTCCCGTCCTTGAACGCGCTGATGTCGTGTTTGGCCCGGAGGACACCCTTCTCCATCGGTTCGGGCATTTTTTCCTTCGAGGTCAATCCTTTGACGCCTTTGAGTACGTCGAAGGCAACCTCGCGCTCGCCGACGCTGTCCATAGCCTGCTGGTAGACCTCGCCGACGTCGATCGTCGTCATTCTGGTCGGTGAGGCGATGGTCTCACACCGTGGACACTCGGCCCGGCCGGACTCGTCGGGGTCGACCTCGCGGTCGCAGTCCGGGCAGACGTAGATGGTTTCGGTGATGCCGTTACAGTCGGGGCACCGCGCCTGATAGGTCTCGGTGGCGCAATCGGTACACCGCCGACGGCCGACCTCGAGTTCGACTTCGCCCGGTGCGTCACCCATCTCGTCGGCGTGCCCGGCCGCCTTCGCGACATCACGCTGATTGCCCCCGGCCTCGCCGATCGGGAACAGCGTGTGGACGGCCGGCGAGAGTTCCCGTTCCTCGGACTTCTCGGGGCGGCCCATCCGGTTGCCGATCCGGGTCGGGGCTCGCTCACGGACGTCGAAGGGGGCGATCTCGTTGACGGCCTCGATGGCGTTCTCCCCATCGTCGTACGTGCGGGCCGCTTCCGAAAGGTCCGACAGCGTCCACGGTCGCGTCAGGTCGTCGTTGAATCCCAGCGTCTCGACGAGCGGCCGCCAGGTCGGGACAATCAGCGAGGCGTCAGTCTGGGTATGTTCGACCAGCAGCGATTCGAGGGTCCGTCGGGCGATCTCACTCCGCGGGAGGACGAGATCGCCGGTCGCGGTGCCCGCCCTGTCGGCGTGATCACCGGGCTCCGCCGTGGCCCCGTCCCCCGTGACGATCTCGCCGTCCGCGATCGCGTCGGCCAGGGCGTCGATCGCCTCGACGCTCACGTCGTGATAGACGTAGGTGTATTTCGGGTGGAGCGGGGCGTCGTATTCCCGGGCCCACTGGAGGGCTCGGGACGGCGTGGGATCGTCGAGGTCGATCTCGACGGAATCAGTCATCGCCTGGACGTCCGCGCCGGCCGCCTCGAACTCCTGGACCCACCACTCGACAGTGTAGGAAGCCGGCGCGAGCGGATGATTGTTCTCGATGAACTCGCCGTAGTTGACGAGATACTCCCCGAGATCCAGGACCGACTCGACGCCGTTGCGGACTTCCTTGGCCTCTTCGGGGTCGTCGATCCGCCGGACGTCGCCGTTAGCGAGCCGGACCGTCGGTCCCTCGATGGTGTCGACCGGGACCACACCCGCAGCCTTCCCCGGGCGCTCGGTCTTGATCTGGGTCCCCGTCGCGAGGAAGTCGTCGACGAGGTGCATCGTCGCCGGGTGGACGCCCGCCGTGGCGTTGCCGTGGTTTCTGGCGCGGCCGTAGCGCAGTCGAAATCCACCCGATTCGCTCGGATGGGAGAAGACAGGGCGACCCGCGATGAGATCCCGGAGGTACTTCTTCGATGGCTCTGCCCGGGGTGGGCCGTCCACTGTGGACGCGTCGTCGTCCTGCGTGTCCCTCTCGCCGTCGGCCGAACCGTCTTCGTCTTCTTCTCCGCCCGTCTCGTCCTCGCTCTCGTCCGCCCCGATCGTGCCGTCGATCAGGTCCTGGAGCCACGGCCACTCGACGTCATCGAGCTGACGGGTGTAGCGCTGGATCTTGGGGGCTTTGAGCGCGATTCCCTCTGCGAGGACCAGACACATCCCGCCCCGGGCGCTGTTGGAGTCGACGCGTTCGAGGTCCCGATAACCCGAGACCTCCTCGCCACCGGTGGCCTCACCGTCGAGCATGATCGGCATGTGATCGGTGATGTGTCGAGTTTCCTTTTCCTTCGGCGAGTACTGCAGGCCGGTGTCCTCGTCGTAGAGTTCGATCTCCTCGACGTAACGGCCGATCTCCTCGTCGCGAGCGTGGTACTCGTCGATGTCGAGCAGGGTCCGGGCGTAGTCGGCCACGAGGACCGAGAGCGCCTGGGCGGTCCCGCCGGCGGATCGGATCGGCCCGGCGTAGTAGACGTTGACGAACTGGGTGCCGTCGTCGTTGTCGAGGATCTCGACGCGGTCGATCCCCTCGATCGGCGCGGCGACGACCCCCTCGGTGAGCAGGGCGACGGCCGTCCGGACGGCCCCCTCGATCTTGCCCGCCTTCGTATCGTAGTCACCGACGGTCCCCGCCACGAAGTCCTCGACCAGGGCGAGGGCGGCCTCCTCGCGTGACATCTCGCCTTCGAGATCCCGGACCCGTTCGGCGACCCCGTCGATCCCGAGGATGTTCTCGACGCGATCGGCCATGTCCTTCGCGACGGGTATCTCGACGTCGGTCGTCGGATCGCCGCCCCGCTCGCGAGCGCTCCGGGCCACGTCCATGGCCGTATCGAGTTCGTCTTCCAGCCGCGCGAAGTACCGCTCGTCGGCGTCGCGCATTTACAGCGCCCAGAGGTCGCCACCGGTCGTCTCGTCCGGAGCGCGTTCGAGCGATTCCTCGAACGTCCGAACGTACAGTTCGCCGATGTATGTTGTCCCTGCATCGAGATGGCCAGCGATCGTCGATCCGTCCTCGCGGGAGAGGACGACGTGTGTGTGTGCGAAGGGCTCTCCGTCGACATCGAGCGATATATTCCCGACGCAGGCCGCGACTTCAAGCGGTTCGTCGAAGACCGTCTCGCGATACGTCTGTTCGTCCTGATCGTAGTACCAGATCGCCGCGTCCTGAACGGTCCCGAGGCCGAAGAAGACGGCCGCCTTGATCCCCTCATCCCGGGCGAAAGCCTCGATCTGGCCGCGCCAGTCCTCGCCGTGGGTCAGGCTGGCGACGAACTCCCGCGACCCGGTGAGTTCCCGATAGTGCATGTGCCTACCCACGGTGACGAGGACAAAAAGGATTGCTTACGGGCGCGACCAGAAGAACGCGAGCGGACCGAACGTCCCAGGGAGCCTCACTCCTGCCAGGTATCGGGGACCTGAATCTGGTAGCGGCCGTCCTCCTGGAGTGCGATGATATACTCCTCTCGTTCGTACAGCTCCATGAGGTTGAGTTCGTACTGGCCGGGTTCGACGATCCGGATGGACTCGAACTGGTCGTTGAGCTCCTCGCGCAGTTCGGCGAGGTCGGGACGGTCTTCGGTTGGGGTCCGGTCATCGTCTGCTTGCTCGCCATTGGCAGTCCCGGCAGCCACGGCTCCACCGTTCGAACCGACGGCCACGTTGGTCCCACCGGTGGCCTCCGAGAGTTCCTCCGGCGAGACGACCGCCGATCGGGCCGATGCCTGGGCTTCGCCCTCGATTCCGGCCGTCCGAACGGTCTCACCGCGATCCGAATCAGTCTGGGGTTCGGCGCTGACGCTGTCATTCTCCGCACCGCCAGCGGTTGGTCCCCCTGTTTCGGGTCGAGCGGGCGACGTGTCACCATCGACGGTCGCCGCGTCCTCGGCGTCACCCGGCCACGGCGAGAGGGGGTCCGCCTCGTCGGGGTCGACGCCGGGCGTCGGTTCGTCGCTCCCGATGAAGTTCTTGACCGTCTGTGCGGCGTTGCCGACGGTCCGGGCGACGGAATCGTCCGGTTCGGGTCGCTCCGGGGGCGCCGCGTCGGGCGCTGACTCGCCAGTCGACTCCGTCCCGCCCGGGTGATACTGGAAGGTGTTGCCAGCACACTCCGGACAGCCCGACAACATCTCCGTGGAGCCGTCGTCGAAGACCGTACCACAGCTCGTACACTGGTGAGGCATTATTTCCGGGAGACGAGTGCGCTGATGAGCGTTTCGTCCTTGTGAAGCGTCTCGATCTGGTTAGCCGGCCCGATCACGGTGAGCTTCTTCGTCGACTCCTTTCCCATGAGTCGATCGAGGAAGCTCTGGTCGGCGGTCTCCGACCGCGGATACGTCTCGATCTCGATCCCGTTGAACTCGTCCGGACTGATCTCGGTCATCGTCACCTCGATCAGCCGGGACTCCTCGTCTGGACTGAGTCCCTCCTCCAGGACGACGATGTTGCCATCACGGACGCCATCCAGGATCATCCGGATCTTCTCCATGCTGGCCATCCCCTCCATCCGCTGGCCGCTGATCAGGTCGATCTGGACGCCGTCGCGTGGTTTATTTGTGACTTCAGCCATGCTCGATCACCCGAAGTACTCCGCGATCTTGTCGTAGACTTCGTCCATGTTGTCGCCTTCGAGCGCCGACAACGGGACAGTCTCGTGCTGTGGGAACGCGTTGCGGATCCGCTTGACGCTCGAATCGTCGAGGTCGATCTTGTTGGCGAAGATCAACACCGGCAGGTCCTGGCTCTCGATGATGCCGATCAACATCGTGTTGACCTGCGTGAAGGGGTCCTTGGCGGAGTCGAGGACGTAGATGACGCCGTCGACGTCCTCCCGGAGCCAGTGCATCGCCTCGGCGACGCCCTCGGTGGCTTCACGAGATCGGCGAACGGCATCGTCTTTCTCCATGTCGTGATCGAGGAATTCGGTGTAGTCGACCTTGGTCGTCACACCCGGCGTGTCGACGATGTCGATCTGGACCGACTTGCCGTCGCGTTCGATCTCAACGTTTTCTTTGCGGCGCGCGCGCCTGGTTTCGTGTGGAACGGCACTTTCCGGTCCGACCGCGTCGCCGGTCCAATCCCGGGCGATCCGATTCGCCAGGGTGGTTTTGCCGGCGTTGGGCGGTCCGTAGATGCCGATGCGTTTCGGATCCTGTTCTGAGAACAGGCTCGAAGCGGCACGTGAAATGCTGTCTCTGAGTTCTGTGAGCAGGCCCATCCTATCCTCCCGCGCCCGAGCGAGTCGGGGCATCTGCGCAAAACACTTTTCCGAATTCACTTAACTGTACGTCAGACATATATAACGAATTCTGAACGAACACGGAAACCACGACAAGGACGGGCTCATCGACAATCCGATGACCAACGAGAGGTCGTGCATGACCAACGAGAGGTCGTGCATGACCAACGAGAGGTCGTGCATACCCCCCACCCCTTCGTTTCAAGTGGAACACCGTGAACCACCGGGTGGACCATGCGCTGACCGGTACAGATCGTCCGAACGAGCGAAAATCCACACGCAGACCGACTCGGTGGCGATTCGATATTGGCGATGGGTAGATATAACGAAACCATGACATCAGACTGGTATAGACCAGTATATAATAGACTATCAGTCTCCGGAATGCACGGGATCGTTTCTACTGCAGTCGTGATGCATATTGGATGATTCGGTATCTTACACTGTAGAGCAGAACGGCAAAGCATCGGGTGAGGCCAAACTGATCGCCGAAACCGTTCGACAGTATATCAGCGGATCGTCTCAGGAAGGACCAACTAACACCGATTAGTACCGACTGAGAACCATCGTCAATGGAGATGAGAGTGCCATACAGAACCTCTAGTGGAAACTAGTACTTTTGTTCTAGGTAGATCTAGTACTAATATCTACTAGACACTTTAAATTTATTCAATGAGAGAATTGGTTCCCATTACGGTTACTGTTATATGTACTCTCTAATAAAACCCGACTTTTCTAGATTGTCCTTACCCGGTTGCTGAACCCCCCTCCCCGGGTGTTTGGACTGTTCCACTCGAAACGAAGGGGTGGGGGAGGGTGTCTTTGACAATAGCACTCAATGACAAACCTCTCCAGACTTCATGCAGATGTGTGGATCGTCTCGGGGGCAAGCTCCGGGAATTCGCATCGAAGCCTGTAAAACCAGGCTCCCTCCAATCCGGAAACCAGACCACTCCAATCCGGACGGTGCTTGGACCTCTGCAAACTGATTCACCGGACATGATCACCTCTCCGAATCCATCATCATCGACTGGGCACGATCTGAACCGAAATTTTTAATAGCCTTTCACCCACCGGTTCTTGTGGTTCAACTGCACCAAGATCGCCATCTCGAAATCCGCCATATCGGTTCTACAGGCCGTTTTCGGCCGCTATCTCGGATCTGCGGGCGAATCTCCACCTGAAAGAAGGGGGATGAAAACCACATGCAAGACACCGAAGACGAATCCAACTCACCCGTCACGGAGGACAGTCTCACCGACGACCACTCCGAACCGTCGACCGGCGGTGTCGTCGATCCACCTGCGGGTACTGACCGCAGTGGCGGTGATTCCGATCCGGACAGTCCTGACGAAAGCGATCCGGCACCAGACGTCGAAGACGATGGCGCGGGCGGAGGACTCTCACACGAAAGCGATCCGCCCGATTCAAACAGGAACGGGGACGACGATCCTGTCGACGAAGACTGGACGACACGGCCGTCGGAGGAGTCTTTCGGGTCGTCAGTCGAGGCTACACCGTCCGATACAGCCGGATCGATCGACACAGATCTCCTCGACGAGATCGTCTTCGAGGACGAGGAGGACGCGGACGAGGCCTCCAGGGGTCTGTTCGACGATCTGTTGAGCGGGGAACCGATCTTCGAGAACAAGGAGGTGCTTCGTCCCTCCTACACGCCACGGAAACTCCCCCACCGCGAGGAGCAGATCAACAACATGGCGACGATCCTCGTCGCCGCGCTCCGCGGTGATACGCCGTCGAACATCCTCATCTACGGCAAGACGGGGACGGGCAAGACCGCGAGCGCGAAGTTCGTCAGCGAGGAACTCGAACGTACCTCCGCGAAGTACGAGGTCCCCTGTGACGTCGAGTACATCAACTGCGAGGTGACCGACACGCAGTACCGCGTTCTCGCGCAACTCGCCAACACCTTCATCGAGAACAACGAGGCCCACATCGAGGACCGACTCGCAGAGCTCGAGGACCTGCAAGACCGCGCCGAGGCCGATCCGAACGAACTCGAGGGGACGGAGTTCGCCACGCTCGAAGCCGTCAGTGCCGAGATCGAGTCACTCGAGGACGACCTGGCGTCCTTCGAGACGGTCCCGATGACGGGATGGCCGACGGATCGGGTCTACAGTACCTTCTTCGACGCCGTCGATTACACCGAACGCGTCGTCGTGATCATGCTCGACGAGATCGACAAACTCGTCGAGAAAAGCGGCGACGATACCCTCTATAATCTCTCGCGGATGAACTCCGAGCTGGAGAACTCCCGGGTCTCGATCATGGGCATCTCCAACGACCTGAAGTTCACTGACTTTCTGGACCCTCGCGTCAAGTCCAGTCTCGGTGAAGAGGAGATCGTCTTTCCGCCCTACGACGCCAACCAGTTGCGGGATATTCTCCAGGCACGCGCGGACGTCGCCTTCAAGGACGACGCCCTCTCGGAGGACGTCATCCCGCTGTGTGCGGCCTTTGCAGCACAGGAACACGGCGACGCGCGCCGCGCGCTCGATCTCCTCCGGACGGCCGGGGAACTCGCCGAACGCGACCAGATCGATCTCGTCGCCGAGGACCACGTCCGGCAGGCCCAGGAGAAGATCGAACTCGACCGGGTCGTCGAGGTCGTCCGCACGCTGCCCACCCAGTCGAAACTCGTCCTGTTTTCGATCATCCTGCTGGAGAAAAACGGCGTCCACAACATCAACACCGGCGAGGTGTACAACATCTACAAGCGCCTCTGTGAGGAGATCGACGCCGACGTCCTCACCCAGCGCCGGGTCACCGACCTCATCTCGGAACTCGACATGCTCGGGATCGTCAACGCTGTGGTCGTTTCGAAGGGCCGCTACGGTCGAACCAAGGAGATCAGTCTCTCGGTTCCCCAGGACGAAACCGAAGCCGTACTCCACTCGGACTCACGACTCGGCGATATCGAAGACGTCCAACCGTTCATCCAGGCCCGATTCGATCAGTAATCTTTCACCGCAGTTCGATTCGCAACTTTTCACGGCGCGATCGACGGGAAATCGACGCTTTCGGTTCCGTTCGTTGCTGCCGTCACAGTCGTCCCAGCTGTTACGTGCTCCGCATCTTTCGCCACCGTTCCGTACCGCGACTGTGCCTCTCCGGTCAGGAGTCGGACCCGGCCGAGTCCCGGCACGTTATACTCGGCGGTGCCGATTATCCACTCGGGCTTGACCGGCCCGCTGAACTGATTACCGACCTGGTCGTAGTAGCGATTGTTGTCGCCCTTGGTGATGAACCCGGCGTGGGGAGCCGGGCAGTTGGCGAGCTCTTCGCAATTGTCCGCGTTCCCGATCGCCGCTGGATCCCCACGGTCGTACCAGTTCTCCTCCGCCGCAACCCAGAACATTGCCCGGTGAATGATCGGTGTCGCCTCGCCGTTGCCGTCTGGTTGGTAGATGATTACGTCACCGTAGCCGTTGAACATGCGATAATTCGTCTCCTGGCCTGCACGTGCCGGCACGATCCCGGATTCCTCCGTGGCTCCTGGCCCGGAGAACCGGTGTTCCTCCATTACGAAGACGAGATCTCCGGTATCGATGTTGGGTTCCATGCTGGGACTTTCGATCGCCACCAGCGGTGGCCAGACCCCGCTCGTCGCGAACAGGAGCGCGCCGATCAGAACGACGATCAACACGCTGCTTGCGATGTCGAACGTATACTGGAACACGCGGGTGAGCCAACTGTCACTGCCGCTTGCGGACCCCCGTCTCTGTGGCGGTTTCCGTCTCTCTCTATCGATCGATGGCGGGTGCCGTTCGGCGACATCCCGGCCCGTCGCTGCACCGGTCTGATCCGAATCGGCCCCACGATGGTCTCTGTCCCCTGATGGAGGCTGGTTACTGGGCTCCGTCTCTTCGAGCGGTGATCGAGTTCCGGCCGTCCGGTCTTCCGGTGGAGAGTGCGTCGAGTCGCGTTCACGACGACCAGCTGACGGCTGGTCCTGAGCCGACTGCTCGTCACGATCAGCTACCCCTCCGTTACCTGCGCTGTCGTCGTCATCGTCCCCGGGTTCGGAGGGCGTGTCCGGGGCAGGTTCTCGCCGATCGCGCTCCCGATCTGGCGGGTCGCGATCGTCGCTCGGGTCGCTCATCTGCGCGTCCGTTTGACCTGGACCGTTACAACTCTTCGTTTTTGGGCGTCCGTTCACCGGCTTCGTCGCTTCAGTCCCGGGCCAGGCGAAGTTGCCCGAGCCACGGGACGCCCACTTCTGCCGTCCCGACGATCCACGCTGGTTTGACCGGCGAACTGATCTCCATTAGCTGATCGTATCGGCTGTTCGTGACACTGTTGTCTCCCTTCGTGATGAAGCCCGCGTGTGGGGCCGGGCAGTTGGCGAGTTCCTCGCAACTATCCGCGTTCCCGATCGCCGTCGAACCGGCGCGCTCGTACCAGTTTTCACCGTTCTCGACCCAGAACATTGCCCGGTGGATAATCGGGGTCTTCGTCTCGTTTCCGTCGGGCTGATAGACGATCACGTCGCCGTACCCACCGAACGTCCGGTAGCCCGCTTCCTGACCGGTGTGGGCA
This sequence comes from Halorhabdus utahensis DSM 12940, assembly GCF_000023945.1. NCBI lineage: Archaea > Methanobacteriati > Methanobacteriota > Halobacteria > Halobacteriales > Haloarculaceae > Halorhabdus > Halorhabdus utahensis. Next base: position 1,591,966 of record NC_013158.1, on the reverse strand, counting down.
GTCACGATTCCCGTGTCCCCCTGTGATTCCGGACCGGGGAACCGTCCGTCTTCCATGACGAACACGAACTCTCCGACGTCCATATGCGGCTGCATACTGCCACTCTCGACAGCGACGACTGGCGACCAGACACCACTCGTCGCGAACAGCAACCCACCGATCATCACGACGATCAGGACGCTACTCAGCGTATCGAACGCGAACAGGGCCAGGGAGGACTTCAGGAACCGATCGATGGCCGATTTTCCTCTCGCGCTCGTTGCCCATTCGCCCTCGCTTTCGATCACACCGCTTACAGTTCTTTTGTTTCAGATAACTCTTTCGTCCCCAAGATGGGCCGTTCTCGGGGACCGCCATCCTTTTGCTGGCGCACTTGCTGTAGACGTAGTGTGCCTCGCGAGACGCCAGCCCGGATCGTCAACGAACTCGCGAGTCGTGGCTACAACACCGACCGCGAGGCGGTCACCCTACTCGCGGAGGCTGCAGACACGGAGGCCGCCATCGAGCGTGCAATAGAAGCCATCCCGGACGACGCGATCAAACTCTCCGTCGATGACGTTCGGGACGCCCTCGAAACCGGGTCAGGGCGTTCCGATCGATCTCACAACTCGCCGTCCACGTCATCGTCGTCTCCAGCGTCCGATGGAGACCCCCTTGTTTCAACTGGAGATGAACCGCCTGAACCACGGGACGATGCCGACCGTTCTCCAGTCGAAACAAAGGGGGTTCACTCCGGCGAGAGTCCACCCGGTACGTCGTCCCGAACCGGGCGAAATCCGGACGAACCGTCGATTGCGGGCGACGTGACCGGTCGGTCGACCGGCACCGGCGAGTACGAGGATTTTCTGGCGGTCTTTCGGGACCGCTACGAGAAACTCTCGGGGCAACTTCGCGGACGGGTCAACCACCGCCCGACGAATGCAGTCGAGTCGATGCCAGGCGGCAGCGAGGCCGCGATCGTGGGGATGGTCGCGGACATCCGTTCGACCGCCAACGGCCACTGGCTGATCGACCTGGAGGACACCACCGGCACGTTCCCGGCGCTGGTGATGAAAGATCGGGACATGGCTGACGTGGTCGAGGATCTGCTGTTCGACGAGGTGATTGCGGTGGAGGGAACACTCGCCGACGACGGGGGTATCCTCTTCGCCGACTCGATCCACTTCCCGGACGTTCCCCGGACCTTCGAACCCTCGACGGCTGATCGTGCGGTCAGCGCGGCCTTGATCAGCGACGTCCACGTCGGCAGCCAGGAGTTCGACGCTGACGCCTGGAATCGGTTTGCTGAGTGGCTTCATACACCCGAAGCCGACCGCGTCGAATATCTCCTGCTCGCGGGCGACATGGTCGAGGGCGTCGGCGTCTATCCCGACCAGGACGAGGAACTCGACATCGTCGATATCTACGACCAGTACGAGGCCTTCGCGGAGCACCTTAAAGACGTGCCCGGTGACATGGAGATCGTGATGATCCCGGGCAACCACGACGCAGTCCGGTTGGCCGAACCCCAACCGGCCTTCGACGAGGAGCTCCGCTCGATCATGTCGGCCCACGACGCGACGATCACGGGCAATCCCTCGACAGTTACCGTCGAAGGGGTCGATATCCTGATGTACCACGGCGTCAGTCTGGACGAAGTGATCGCCGAGTTGCCCGAAGAACACGCCAGCTACGATCACCCCGACCGGGCGATGGCCCAGTTACTCAAGAAGCGCCACATCGCGCCGCAGTTCGGCGGCCACACCCGGATCGCCCCCGAAGAGCGTGATTACCTCGTCATGGAGGACGTCCCCGATATCTTCCATACCGGCCACGTCCACAAGCTCGGATACGGTTCCTATCACAACGTGCTGACGATCAACTCCGCCTGCTGGCAGGAACAGACCAGTTTTCAAGAGAGCGTCAACATCGACCCCGACGTCGGCTACGCGCCGATCGTTCACCTCGACAAACTCGATCAACGTGACGCCAGCGACTTCCTGACGATCCGGAGCTTCGGGTAAGTGAAAACATGATATCTCAAATTTATATTATAGATATATTTTTATCAAATACAGGCTGACGTATCGTTAGACTTCTTCGAGTGTCGCTCATTTTGCCAACTACCAAACTCGAATATATTCACGAACTGGTAATCGAGATGAATAGTAACTTATTTTACCAACTGTTCTGAGTTTGGGACATGGCGAACGTCAATCCGGTTGAGGGGATCGTGTACGGGTTCCGATTGCTTGCGTACTTCCTCGTCGTGGGGATCATCGGGGCCGTCATCGCGGGTATCGGATACCTGTCCGGTGAGGGCATCATGATGGTCGTGTTTGGCCTCCTCGGCTACATCTTCATCATGGGTGGCCTGCTGGGAGCACAGTACAAACTGATCGCCGACGCGGTCGAGAAGGGGCTGCTTGCCGCAAAATAAGGCGCTGTCGTTCCCTCCCGGTTTCGATACCGGCGAATCTCGACGCGTGTTATCGACGCCGGTGAATCCGGGTGTCGGTACACCACTTATACAACGGCGGGTGTCGTAGCCACGATCGCTATGAGCGACGACGATCGCGGATTCCACACGGACGCATTGCACGTCGGGCAGGAGGAGCCCGACCCGGCCACGGGCGCACGCGCCCCGCCGCTCTATCAGACGACCAGCTATGTCTTCGAAGACAGCGAGGACGCCGCCGCCCAGTTCGCCTTGGAGAAGGAGGGCCACATCTACTCGCGGCTGATGAACCCGACCAACTCGATCCTCCAGCAGCGCCTGGCGAAACTTGAGGGTGGCGTCGGCGCAGTCGCTACCTCCTCCGGGATGGCAGCCCTCAACCTTGCGACGTTCCTGCTGGCGGATGTCGGCGACAACGTTGTCACTGCCTCGGCGCTGTATGGCGGGACCTACACCTACTACACGCACACGGCCCCGCGTCAGGGCGTCGAGGCGCGGTTCGTCGACACGCTTGACTACGACGCCTACGAGGAGGCCATCGACGAGGACACCGCCTACGTCCACTTCGAGACCATCGGCAACCCCGCGCTCGTCACGCCGGACATCGAGCGGATCGCCGACATCGCCCACGACCACGGCGTCCCACTGTTGGTCGACAACACCTTCGCGACGCCGTATCTTTGCAACCCGATCGAGCACGGCGCGGACCTGGTCTGGAACTCCACGACGAAGTGGATCCACGGCTCGGGCACCACCGTCGGCGGCATCCTCGTCGACGGAGGGAGTTTCCCGTGGGACGAGTATGCCGAAGACTATCCCGAGGTTGCGGGCGACAACCCCGCCTATCACGGCGTCAACTTCGAGGAACGGTTCGGCGACGCCGCCTTCACCTACGCCGCGATTGCCCGTGGACTCCGCGATCTGGGTAACCAGCAGGCCCCCTTCGACGCCTGGCAGACTATCCAGGGTCTGGAATCGCTGCCGATGCGCATGGAGCGCCACTCCGAGAACGCCCTGGCGGTCGCGGAGTACCTCGAAGCCCACCAGGACGTCGCCTGGGTCAACTACCCCGGCCTGGAGAGTCACGAGACTCACGAGGAAGCCAGCAAGTACCTCGATGGCGGCTACGGCGGCATGATCACCTTCGGTCTCGACGCCGGCTACGAGGCCGCCCGGGACACCGTCGAATCGACGGAACTCGCCAGCCTGCTGGCGAACGTCGGCGACGCCAAGACGCTGATCATCCACCCCGCCTCGACGACCCACCAGCAACTGTCCGACGACGAGAAGGCCGCCGCGGGCGTCACCGACGACATGGTCCGGCTGTCGGTCGGTGTCGAGGATCCCGACGACATCATCGACGATCTCGATCAGGCGATCACCTGGGCAACGCGATAGCGCCGGTCCGAGAGGGACATACCCGGGTGGCAGTGATCGTTACATTATCTCATTTGAGAACAACTGAACTGATTGTCGTCTGTCGGTTTTTGGACGTGACAGCGCTCGATCGAATCCCGGATGGGAAAACATTACCTTCCGCCCGTCCCACTGGTACGGTGTGACAGACACAGATACTCCCCCGTATCTAGACCAGACGCTGCCAGTCGATCGACGCGTCGAGGACCTCCTCTCCCGGATGACCCTCGAGGAGAAGGTGGCCCAACTTCAGTCCGTCCCACCGCGCTGGATGGACGTCGAAGACGAGAGCGAGATGACGGCCAAAGCGCAGTTGCTCGACGAGGACGGGAACATCAACTCGGACAACGCCGCTGACCTTCTGGAAGACGGCATCGGTCACTTCACGCGACTCGGCGGAGGCGGCAGCCTCGCACCACAGGAAGCCGCCGACGTTACCGAAGCGCTCCAGGAACACCTGATCGAGGAAACCCGGCTTGGCATCCCTGCGATCCCTCACGAGGAATGTCTCAGCGGGTACATGGGGCCGAAGGGCACCACCTATCCCCAGGGGATGGGCATCGCCAGCACCTGGGATCCGGACGCCGTCGAGGAGATGTCCACTCAGATCCGCGAGCAGTTGCGCGCGATCGGTGCTCATCACGCGCTCTCGCCGCTGTTCGACGTGGCCCGCGATCCGCGCTGGGGCCGCACTGAGGAAACCTTCGGCGAAGATCCCTATCTCGTCGCAAAGATGGGGTCGGCGTTCGTCGACGGCCTCCAGGGTGACGATCCCGAGGAGGGCATCTCGGCCACGCTGAAGCACTTCGCCGCCCACGCCGTCTGTGAGGGCGGCAAGAACCGCTCGACGGTCCAACTGGGCGAGCGCGAACTCCGCGAAGTGCACCTCTTCCCGTTCGAGGCCGCCGTACAGGAGACTGACGCCGACTCGGTGATGAACGCCTATCACGACATCGACGGGGTACCCTGCACGTCCGACGAGTGGCTGCTGACGGACGTCCTCCGTGGCGAATGGGGCTTCGACGGCAACGTCGTCTCCGATTACTTCAGCGTCCGCCTGCTGAAGGACGAACACCAGGTCGCCCCGACGATCTACGACGCCGCGATCCAGGCCGTCGAGGCCGGCCTTGACGTCGAACTCCCCCAGATCAAGGCCTACCAGCACCTCGTCGAGGCCGTCGAGAACGGCGACGTCGCCGAGGAGACGATCGACACCGCCGCCCGACGCGTCCTCAAACAGAAGATCGAGAAGGGACTGCTCGAGGATCCGGGCGTCGACCCCGATCGCGTCGAAGAGGCCTTCGGGCCCGAGAAGAACCGCGAGTACGCCCGCAAACTCGCCCGTGAGTCCGTGACGCTGCTGAAGAACGACGACGACCTCCTGCCCCTGGAGGGCGAGGAGTCCGTCGCCGTCCTCGGGCCGAAAGCCGACGCGCCCTCGGGCCAACTGGGCGACTACGCCTACGCCGCTCACTACCCCGAGGCGGAGGTCAACCGCGAGATCGTCACGCCGCTCGACGCCATGCAGGACCGTCTCGGCGACGACGTCGAGTACGTCGAGGGCTGTACGACGACCGGCCCCGACACCGACGAGATCGATGCTGCAGTCGACGCTGCCGCCGAGGCTGACGTCGCGGTCGCGTTCGTCGGGACACGCTCGGCGATCGCCCTTTCGGACGATGACGAGGGGATCGAACAGGTGCCTGACCTCCCCACGAGCGGTGAGGGTGCGGACGTTACCGACCTCGAACTCCCGGGCGTCCAGCAGGAACTCGTCGAAGCCGTCAACGATACTGACACGCCGCTGGTGGTCGTGCAGGTCAGCGGCAAGGCCCATTCCATCGAGTGGATCGACCAGCACGTCCCCGCCGTCCTCCACGCCTGGCTGCCGGGCGAGGAGGGTGGCAACGGCATCGCGGACGTGCTGCTGGGCGAGCACAACCCGAGCGGTCGGCTGCCGATCTCCGTTCCGAAGGACGTGGGTCAGCTGCCCGTCTACTACTCGCGTCGACCCAACAGCCGCAACGAACGGCACGTCTACGTCGACGAGGATCCACTGTACTCGTTCGGTCACGGGCTCTCCTACACTGACTTCGAGTATAGCGACGTCTCACTCGCGAGCGAGGAAGTCCCCACCACGGGCACCATCGAGGCCAGCGTCACCGTCGAGAACACCGGCGACGTCGCCGGTCACGAGGTCGTCCAGGTCTACACGCACCAGCGCTGGCCCTCCCAGGCCCGTCCGGTCCAGGAACTGCGCGCGTTCGAGCGCGTCCACCTCGAACCCGGCGAGTCCGCAACGGTGACCGCTGAGATCTCGGCGACCCAACTCGCGTTCCACGACCATGATATGAACCTGGTCGTCGAACCCGGCGAGTACGAACTCCGCGTCGGCTCCTCGGCTGCCGACATCGAGGCCGCTGCCGACTTCGAGGTTGTTGGCGACACCCGCAAACTCGCCCGGAGTTCCCGCGCGTACTTCAGCGAAACTGACGTCGAGTAGCGCCGCCCGCCCGTTCGGTCGGGCTCGTCCCGCTTCGCCCTTTCTATCGCGACGTTTCTTCTCGCAGCAATTATACCGATGCCGGACGAACGTCCGGATATGAGCGACCAGGAACGTACCGATCTCCGTATGCCCGACGAAGACGAGGTCTTCGCCGTCGTTACCAACATGCTTGGGGCCAATCGCGTGAAGGTACGGTGTATGGATGGCGTCGAACGGACCGCGCGGATCCCGGGCAAGATGCAAAAGCGCATCTGGATCCGCGAGGACGACGTCGTACTGATCGAGCCCTGGGACTGGCAGGACGAGAAGGCCGACATCACTTGGCGGTATGAGAAACAGCAGGCTGATCAGTTACGCGAGGAGGGCCACATCAAGGAACCGTGACGGACCAAACATGACGGTGGCATCCCCACCGACTGACGGCCGCAAATCGCTGTCCAGCACTGCTCGCACTGTTTTCGCGGGGCACCCATGACCGAGTTCGGCCTGATCGACGACGAGGGAGCCGAGCTGCCGGGCGACGAGTTCGAGGAAATCGACGTTGCGGACACCGAGGCCGATCGGATCGCCCGCCGGCGGGATCGGGAGTTCAGTGAGTTCCGCAAGCGTATCAAGAACACCGAGCAGTTCAAAGTCGAGGCGTCGGTCTTCGACGACGCGACCTTCGCCGCGCTGTACAAACTCGTTCAGGACGGCTACATCGAGGCCTTCGGGGCCCCGATTTCGACTGGAAAGGAGGCTAACGTCTATACCGCGCTCTCCGGAGCCCAGTCCCGGAGCGCCCCGGACGAGTCGAGTCGCCCTGATCGGCGGTCCGCCGAAAGTAAAGCGGCGGAGCCGCGTGACTACGGCGACGAGCCGGAGCCACGAGACGACGGCGGCCGGGGAACGAAGGGCGGCCACGAGGTCGCCGTCAAGGTCTACCGGATCAACGCCAGCGACTTCAAGGACATGCGCGGGTATCTCGACGGCGACCCGCGCTTCGAGGGGATCGGCTCGGACAAGAAGAAGGTCGTCACCGCCTGGGTCCGCAAGGAGTTCGCCAACCTCAAACGGGCACAGCAGGCCGGGGTCCGCGTTCCGAACCCGATCGCCGTCGAGCGAAACGTCCTCGTGATGGAGTACATCGCCACGGACGCGGAGGGCCGGGCCAAGCGTCTCAACGAGGTCCACATCGAGAACCCCGAGACCGCCTTCGAGGTGCTCCGGGAGTACATGCGTCGGCTCCACGCCGCCGGACTGGTGCACGGCGACCTCTCGGAGTACAACGTCGTCTTCCACGAGGGCGAACTCGTCGTGATCGACCTCGGCCAGGCCGTGACGGTCCACTCGCCCAACGCCGAGGACTTCCTCCGACGGGACTGTCAGAACGTGGCGAACTTCTTCGCCGGGCAGGGGGTCGAGGTGACGGCTGATGCGCTGTACGACTACGTGACCGACGATGAGCAGCAAGACTACGGCTCGTCCGCAGCGTCGAAGGACACCTAGCGTCGGGGTCCACCGGACGGAAACAATTTCGAAATTTGCCCTGGGGCTGGTTGTTGTTCACCCGTGGACGGATAACTGTACGTCAGTATCGTATTGAACGCACGCAGTCACCGTTCGGTCTACAAATTGGGTACAACGATCTCTTCGAGACGGATTTCGGGATTTCGTTTGTGAACTACTGCATCACCTATCACTCATATATCTATACCATAACTAAAATCACTCAGTCAATACAGTGATATAGAAAATACTATATTGTAGGTGAATAGTTTTCTTGGTTATGGGGGATAAATGCACTTCCCGGGGGGGAGCGGTAGTCTTCGCAGTATTGATCGCCGCATCGATGGTCGTCTCGCCTGTACTGGCAAGCGACCCGGTTGCAACAAAGCTATCGGAGCATCAGTCATTCGATTCACTTTCTGACTCAGTGAGGGACGCTGACGGTGCGTTCACAGGGACGGAATACACTTTAAGAGGCGAAAAGTACGGAAAAAGTAACGGGAACGGAAACGGCGGGTCTCCAGGTAACGGTGGGCCACCAGGGAAGTCTGGGAACGACTTCACCGGGCCGGACAGTAATGTAACGATCCCATCATATATCGAGAATGCGACTGTCCAGAATCTCGAGATGCTGTCTTCTTTGGAACAACGGGCCTGGGTTCTGGCACAACTCGAAGATGTTGACCCGACGAACCGAAAGGAAGATCGACGATTGACGGACGCATTCAAGTCGATAAACGAGTCAGTGCGTTCCTATGTCGATTGGTCCAGAGTCGAAGCGTCCGACCTGTTCGGTTCAGATCGTTCGGCACTGCAAGCACTCCGGCACTTCGGGGCCGATTCGACCGTGTCCAACGCCACTACTGCACTCGTCTTGTCCGATCGGTCACTGGCAACACAGTCGATCGCAGACGCTGAGCACGTCTTCGAGGAGTTTGAGGACGAAGTCGAGACACCGGGACAGCGACGGAAGGCGGAACGACAGATCGAAAACGCAAAGCGTGCGCTGGATCGCGGAGATGAGCGACGTTCCGACGAGAAACACGGACACAATCGGGATCGACAGGCGATCAAGCACTACGAACAGGCCTGGAAACACGCACAAAAGGCGATCGAAGCCGTCGATAGCGAGGTCGGTCTGTCGTTGTCCGTTTCGACCGGACAGCACGAACCCGGAAACGAGACGATCACGTATCCGGTCAGTGGGACGATCTCGGCACCGTCCGCAACGGTCGAATCTGTCGAGATTTACGTCGATGGCGAGCGCCACAAGACCGTCAATGTCTCGACCTCGATGATGCCTGGCATTCCCGAGCGCTTCGAGACGGAACTCGAACTGGCGACGACGGAGGCAACGGTCACCGTGGTAGCGAGAGACGAATCCAGTGGTGAAGAAGTCTCCAAGACGATTACACTTGACGCACCGGGATTCGCCGACGAAGTGTATGATATCGAACTCACGGATCCCGAAAGTGGCGCGGAAATATCTGTCACCGGTGAGGGAATCGTCAAAAGCGATTTCGTGGTCGATCCCGTCCCGGCTGAGGAAAATCGTTCGTTCTATGCTGGTCCGTTCATCCACATCCGGAACTTCTCCGATTTCGAGAGCGCGACTGTCGAGATGCCACTTGACGATGATGTCGATCCGTCCGACGGAAACCTCTCGGTGTACAAGTGGGATCAACACGACGAGAAGCCCTGGCACGCAGTCGAGACTGACGTTCACGTCGAGAACGGGACGGCCGTCGCGACGGTGGATTCGTTCTCGTATTTTTCGGTGTTCTGGGTGGACAATTGGAACGATGCCATCACGGACACGGTGAACCTCGCTGAACACCCCGAATACGTCGCAAACGAAACCGAGGGATCGATAGAACCGATCGATCTCGCGTTTGTCATCGACGAAAGCGGGAGTATGGGTGGCGCTCGTATCCAAGACGCCAAAGCCTCAGCCAAGCGCTTCGTCGGCGGTCTCTACGAGGACGATAGGGCCGCACTCGTCAGCTTCGCGGGAGGCGCGACACTCGGACAATCACTGACGACCGATCACGGAGCAGTAAACGCAAGTATCGACCAGTTGAATGCTGGCGGCGGGACCAATACCGGTGCTGGACTCCAGAAAGCAGTTGACGAGCTCACCAGTAATGGTGAGGGCGACACCCAGGAGATCATCCTGCTCGCGGACGGCGGAACCGGCCTGGGCCCGGACCCAGTTACAATTGCTCAGACCGCAGATGAGCATCGGATTACAATTAACACGATCGGAATGGGGACTGGAATCGACGCCCAGGAACTGACGAGTATCGCCGATGCGACCGGCGGCGAGTTCTATCAGGTCAGCGATTCCTCGGAACTTCCAGAGGTGTTCGACCGCGTTGAGCAAAACCGGATTTCGCTGGTCGATTCCGACGAAGACGGAATCTCGGACGCAGTCGAAGATATGGAGTTGGGGATGACTTTCGGTCGTCCCGGGATGGTCGGGAGGCCCCCAGAACTCGAGCCAGACAATCCACGTACGGCTGCTGAAGAATATGTCGACGGCGATGCTACCGAGTTCGAGCGGGTGACCTACGAAGACGATGGCGACCCGATGGTCACCGCGAAGATGATCGACGCGAGTGTCCATCCCGGGAGTGGTGAGTCCGTGCGGAAGGAAGCGATTCGCCTCGGTGTGACGATTCCATCGCGGATCGATGCCGAAACGAAGGAAAATGTGTTCCATCTTAGATGGGGTGAAAACAGGAACCCGTACGGCTCGGAGGGCAAAGATGGAGACGTAGCAACTGGGTATGCCGCGGTGCATCGCAAACACCATGTTCCAGCCGAGGGTGGGTGCTTCATTGGTTGCTGGGTTCCAGGCCAGTCAAAACATCCAGATTGGCTCCCAGATGAAGATGCGATCAAGGACGAGGATCAGAAACACATCCTTCTCGAAAATGTCGAAGTCCATCTTCATTATTCGCATGACGTAGCCACCGAGGATATTCCGACAGAGTACGAATTACAATTCAAGCCCGGCGATTCGTCACGCGACATTCATATGTATAATAATGTTGGAGAGATCAATAGAGATGAAATCATAACGCAGACTGATATCGTAGTATCTGCTCCAGATACGGGTGAAAACGATTACCAATGGGAAGAACTCGGTATTCTCGAAGCAAACTTCGATATGTCTCAGGATAGTCCAATTTATTTCGAAGCAAGAGATGAAGACGGTACGATCACGATAGAATCCGATGAACCATATCTCTACGAAAGTACGGTGAAAACTAGGTTCCAAGAAACGTACGATGAAGCAATGAACACATTGGAAACGGGGCTAATTATGGCTGCAGGCGGTGGCCCTCTATCTTCAGTAACAGCATCTGCGAATACGCTAATCGTAAGTGGTAGCTATGGGACGGCAGTTGGTGCGTTTGTCCTTGAGGAGGGAACGGGTCAACTTGTTAATGTCGCGGGTGGAAAAAGTAAGTACAGCATGTACCATTCTGCCATCTACAAAAACATGTCTTCGGAATTCACTTGGACTATCTCAGATGGAGATCCTACTGGAGGTACCATGGATGTCACTGTTCAAATAGCTGGTATAGGCCCCTCTGTCGTCCGTGTGAACGATCCACTATCGGATGGACAAGAAGACTGAGGAAGATATGAAACACCCACACCAGACATCTCTCATTGCTGGGTCTGCCACCGTCATCACCGGTCTTCTACTGTTTAGTGTGGTATTTTTCGGCGGATCAGGCGTACAACCGTCTGAGGTCAACACGAGTGCCGACTCAAGTGAACTACTCGTCCAGACGTTTGATCGCTTGGAAACAGTAGATTATCGACGGATTGTCTCATTTAATACAAGTGACTATCCCAAAGTTGTCCCGCGGAGTTATTATGAGGTATCAAACAGCGATCAGCGGGCAAAAGCGGGAATGATAAATGGTACTGATGGATCCTTCATCCCAAAGCACTACGAAAATGGCGCGATGGGATGGGGTGGTCCGAATTGGAGTCCAATCAAAAATTACGACGGATGGAACGGGCGCTTCACAGCCTTCACCCCGAAGGTAGATGAGCTCAGTGAAGCCAACGCGACGGTACGGAAGCGAAGCGCCGAGGAAATTATCGTTGCAATTCCAAATGCGATGTCGGTATCTCGCCCAGGGAACCCCCCAAACCGAAGTGAACGGTGGGCTTTCACGATTGATACCCAAACAGGAAATCTCATCGAGGATGAGTGGTGGATAACTCATCAGGATGGAAACCAAACAGTTGTCCGTAACGAATACGAGTACGGAATTACTATCGAGCGGCCCGAGAACATTCCGTTCAGCGTCGAAGAGTACTACTACCGGTTCCTCGCGATGGACCTCTATGAACAACTCGGACTAATCGCTGGAACGTTGTTGATCGTCGTCGGCTCTGTCGTCCTCTATCGGGAGCATCCACTCCATCGGAAACTGCGGTGAACTCCGGAACGAACCCGACAGGGCGGAGCAATCTTGGATCTATTCGCTGATGGCTGACACTGTCTCGCACGCAGCTTGCTATCAGTGAAACAGAAGGCATTTACTGTCTATGAACCGAGCGGATCGCATGAGTAGATTCATCGCCGAAACTCGACCCGGGCGACGCTTCCAGGCCATTTCTTGGGTAATCCTCGGCGTCGCTGCCATTGATTACGTTGGCATTATGGACGTGACCTCGATCAATGTGTATCTTTTTCTCTCAGGGGCGGCTACTATCGTTGCAGGAATTATCGATGCCCGCCTCACAGACGAGCACCGGATTACTGACAGCGATGGGTAGCGTGTGACACGACGGACAATGGTAGGGGACGCTCTTCATCCGCTGATCGCCCGGGGACGACTCGCCGAACCGAAGTACAAATAAATTTGTATAACGGCAATCGTAGTTGTTTAGTGAGGGGCCGGCGAAGCGAGTGTTCGCATGGTCCAGCAGGTCCAAAAGCGCGACGGGACTGTGGAACCGTTCGATCGCTCGAAGATCACGACCGCCATCCGGCAGGCGTTCGCGGCGGCCGAAACTGACCCGGACACCGGGATCGACGCCCTGACAGACGGCGTGGTCGATCGCCTTGATCCGTCCGATGGGACGGTGGCCGTCGAGACGATCCAGGACTGCGTCGAGCGGACGCTCGTCGAGGCTGATGAGTACGCGGCCGCCAAGCGGTACATCCTCTATCGACACCGCCACGCCGAGTTGCGTGATCTGGAAGGGCTGGTCGCGGGGAGCGAGGCTAGTGGAACCGACCAGGGACCCGTCGACGCCTACGTCGACCGTGAGGACTGGCGCGTCCGGGAGAACTCCAACATGGACTACTCCCTGCAGGGGCTGAACATCCACCTCACCGAGCGCACCATCGAGGACTACTGGCTCGAAAAGCTCTACAGCGCCGAGGTGGCCGCGGCCCACGACGCGGGCGCGATCCACATCCACGACCTGGGCGTGCTGGGTCCCTACTGCGTCGGCTGGGATATCGAGGATGTCCTCCGGGAGGGCCTGAAGGGCGTCCGCGGGAAGGTCGAGTCCGCGCCCGCCAACCACTTCGACGTGGCGCTGATGCAACTCGTGAACTTCCTCTACACCTTGCAGGGCGAGGCCGCCGGCGCGCAGGCCCTCTCGAACTTCGACACCTACCTCGCGCCGTTCGTCCGCGAAGACGACCTCGACTACGAGGAAGTCCGCCACCAGATCCAGCAGTTCGTGTTCAACCTCAACGTCCCGACGCGGGTCGGCTTCCAGGCCCCCTTCACCAACCTCTCGATGGACCTGACGGTGCCCGACCACCTCGCCGACAAACCGGTCGTGATCGGCGGCGAGGCCCAGGACTCGACCTACGGTGACTATCAGGACGAAGTGGACCTGATCAACCGCGCCTTCGCCGAGGTGATGCTGGAGGGCGACGCGAAAGGCCGGCCGTTCACGTTCCCGATTCCGACCTACTCGATCACCGAGGACTTCGAGTGGGACAACGAGACGCTCGATCCCATCTGGGAGATGACTGCCAAGTACGGGACACCCTACTTCTCGAACTTCGTCAACAGCGAGATGGACACCGAGGACGCCCGCTCGATGTGCTGTCGGCTCCGCCTTGACAACCGCGAACTCGAATCCCGCGGTGGCGGCCTGTTCGGTTCGAACCCCCTGACGGGGTCGATCGGCGTCGTCACGATCAACCTGCCCCAGCTTGGGTATCGGGCCGACGACGAGGCTGAGTTCTATGATCGGCTCGAATCGCTGATGGACGTGGCAAAGCGAAGTCTGGAGACCAAACGCGAGGTGCTGGAGCGCTACACCGAGCAGGGGCTGTACCCCTACGCGAAGTTCTATCTCCGGAACGTCAAGGAGGCGCAGGACAGCTACTGGGCGAATCACTTCTCGACGATCGGCCTCATCGGTACCCACGAGGCCATTCTCAATCTCCGTGGTCCGGAGTCGGGGATCGACACGGCCGAGGGGAAGGCCTTCGCCGAGGAGGTCCTCGAATTCATGCGCGATCGCCTCCGGGAGTACCAAGCCGAGACCGGCCACATGTACAACCTCGAAGCGACGCCCGCGGAGGGGTCGTCCTATCGGCTGGCCCGCCAGGATCGTGCGCAGTTCTCGGACCTGACCGTCCACGCCACCGACGGTCTCGGCGGCGACGAGCCGATCTACACCAACTCGACGCAGCTGCCATTCGGCGCGGAACCGGACCTCTTCGACGCACTGGACCACCAGGACGATCTCCAGACGAAATACACGGGTGGCACGGTCTTTCATGGCTGGCTGGGCGAAGCGATGCCCGACCCCGAATCGACCAAGCAACTCGTCAAGACGATCGCCGAGAACTACGAGTTGCCCTACTACACGCTGACGCCGACGTTCTCGGTCTGTCCGACCCACGGCCATCACAGCGGCGAGCACGAGACCTGCCCGGACTGCGGGGAATCCTGTGAGGTGTACTCCCGCGTCGTGGGGTATCTCCGGCCGACCGAGCATTGGAATCCCGGCAAGCAGGCCGAATTCGACGAGCGCGCGGACTTCCGCCCGAGCGTCACCGACTGACATGCGTCTCGGTGGGCTCCAGCGGACGACGCTGTCTGACTTCCCCGGGCGAGTCGCCTGTGCGGTTTTCACCGCGGGCTGCAATCTCCGGTGTCCGTACTGTCACAACCCCGAACTGATCGAGGCCGACTCGAAGCACGCTGGGGCATCGACGCTCTCGGCGGACGAGTTCTTCGCCCTTCTCGACGACCGGGAAGCCGTCCTCGACGGCGTCGTGATCACCGGCGGCGAGCCGACGCTGCACCGGGACTTGCCCCGATTCGTCAGCCGGATCGCCGACCGTGGGTTCGACGTGAAACTCGACACGAACGGGACGCGGCCGGCTGTCCTCCGCGAGACGCTCGACACCGGCGCGGTCGAGTACGTCGCGATGGACCTCAAGACGACGCCCGACCGATACGACGAACTCGGGGCCGAGGCGGGGGACGCCGTCGAACGGAGCGTCGAACTGATCCGTGCCAGCGGGATCGACCACGAGTTCCGGACGACCTTCGATCCCGGCGTCGTCGCCCCGCGTGACTTCGAGACGCTGGATGAGTTGGTCGGGGACAGCCTGCTCGTCGTCCAGTCTGTCGGCACCGAGGACGTGCTATGCCCGGACCGCGTCCGGGAGACGCCGGTCGATCCGCTCGCGGCCATTGGCGACGCCGTGGGTGAACCGCTCCCGGAGATCGAACACCGCGAGTGACAGCCACCTTGAGCGAGCCGTTTCTGGGACCGCCACACATAACTGTCCGGTGACAGAAGGATGCCCCGATGAACTCACTCGAACTCACCATCCGACTACTGGCAGGTGTCTTCCTCATCCTGACCAACGGCTTTTTCGTCGCGATCGAGTTCGCGCTGACCCGTGCCCGACAGTATACCGAGGAGGAGTTCGTCGGTGATGGATCGAACGCCGGCCTCCGGCGCGCCTGGGAGATGACCCAGGACCTCGAACTGTACCTGACGACCTGCCAGGTCGGGATCACCGCCTCCAGCATCGCGGTCGGGATCGTCGCCGAACCGGCGCTGGCGGCGATCTTCGAACCGATCTTCCACAACACCGTCCTGGCGTCGATCGGCTCCGGTGGGATCATCGCCTTCCTCATCATCAACCTCGTCCACCTGACGCACGGCGAGCAGACGCCGACGTACCTCGGCGTCGAGCGCTCCCGCTGGGTCTCGAAATACGGTGCCGTCCCGCTGTACTGGTTCCACTGGCTCATCTCGCCGATCATCTCGCTGGGCGACGGCATCGCCAAACTCACGCTGAAGCTCTTTGGCGTCGAGATGACCGGCGCGTGGCTCGAAACTGAGGAGGAGGTCATCGAGACGCGGGCCGACCTCCGGAATCGCGTCGGCTCGGCGCTCGAAGAAGGTGGTCTCAACCAGGAACGCCGCGACGAAGTGATGAACGCTCTCGCGATCGGCGAGCAACCGGTCCAGGAGGTGATGGTCGACGCCGAGGAGATCGTCGCGCTCTCGACGGCAGTCGATCCTCAGGAGAACTTCCGGCTGATGGAGGAGCACCCACACACCCGATACCCCCTCATCGGCGACGACCTCGCGGACTTCGAGGGGATCATTTACCTCCCCGCGCTGTCGCGCTACCGCGAGGAACTCGCCACGGGCGAGGTTGATTTTGCCGAACTCGCCGCCCCGCCCATGACGCTTTCGCCTGATGTCGACGTTAGCGACGCTGTCGACCAGTTCCAGGCCGAGAACCAGGAACTCGCCCTGGTCATCGAGGACGGCGAAGTGGTGGGGATGGTCACGGTGACGGACTTACTGGAATCCGTGATGGGCGACATCGACGACCCGATCGATATCCGCCAGCGCTTCGAGGCCGGGGAGACCTAACTCCGACCGTCCTGGTATCACGACTCGTCTGCGGGTTCGTTTAAGTACTTCTGGTAACAAGGTGGAGATATAGACGGGGTTTTCGTGGACGTCTTCGACCGGCGAGCGGTGAGTCTCTCGGGTCGCACTTTGCTCAGTCTGCCAGTCCTCGCTCCCCGGAAGGCGATCGAGGGGTGCACGTGCCCGGACCAGCGAATCGCCCGACAGCTCTGGGATCACTTCCCGGCCGTTGACGTTCATCGCGTACGCCCGAACGTCCCGGCGGCGGATCGCGTTCTTCCTGACGTAGTCGGGGCCTTTCGCCGTTTCGAGCTGGTCTCTGAAGAGTTCGATCTCGGTTTCGGCGGGCGGCATGCCATCGAGGTACCGACTGATGAGGGCCGCGCCGACGTGATCCTCGATCGCGATCTCGCCCTGATAGCCCGCGCACACGAGATGGACGGGGTGGTCCGTTCGGCGGAGGAACCGGCCGATCGCTCGCGCGTTCAGCGGCGCGCCCACGAACACGTCGACGTCCTCGCCCCCACGCTCGCGGAGGGTCATGACGGTCCGGCCGCCGTTGGTCGAGGTCATGCTCACCGGCCGACCCTCGACGTCGATGTCCTCGACGTAACTCGGCGAGTTGAAGAAGTCATAGCCGTCTTCGGGGTCGTACTCGGCCGTGCGGCCGCCGCCGATGAGCGCGTCGGGGTGGGCGGCCCGGTAGTCGAACTCCTCGCCGCGCTCCTCGGGGACGTGGACGTGTGCTGCCCCCCGTGCCAGCAGTTCGATCACGGTGTTCGAGAAGTGCATCGTGTCGATGACGACGTACGCGCCCGGTTCCGGGTTCGCGGGGATGTCTTCACACCGTTCGATGAGTCGCTCGTCGAGTCGATTGTGCGCCATGTCGTCACGTAGCATGTATTCGGTCTATTCTGATTTTCGTGACCGACGGTAAAAGGCGTATATAAGAGCTCTACATAGCCCTCAGTAGCGTTCCTGACGGGAACCTGGGACCGCTACCAGGACTGGCCGGACCGGACGGCTGACTGGAGCCCGACGCGTTCGATCGCTCGGACGGCGTCGTCGATCCGCGTCAGGTGATCGAATATCCGGGCTCGGACCGGATCGACGCTGTCGTCCTGAGGTTCACCAGCCGATTGTCTCTGTGCTTCCAACGGCGACGGTTCGACGCTCATCGCCGGGGCGTTTCCGCCTTCGACGACGAGTTTCGTCGCCTCTTCGAGGGCTGAGCGGAGGCCAGTCAGTCGGGTTGCGATCGCCTGCCTGTCCGCCGCCTCGAGTGCGACGCCGCCGATGGCACTATCCAGTCGGACGGTTGCCGTGGCGATCTCCTCGATTCGGTTCGCCGTCCGGTCGTACTGGGACAGCGGCACACGATCGATGCCGAGCGCATCGAGTTCCCCGAACGTCACCAACGACCGGTTGTAGTGACGACGGATCAGCGCGACCAGCCGCGTGACGTCCGTCAGGCGATCACTGACCTGCCCGGTGGGCTCAACGTCGCCGGTCAGCTTCTCACGCACCGTTTCCTGCATCGTCGAGACGACCGAGACGGCCTGGTCGATCGACTGGCGGATCGAGACCGCCGAGGCGTCGAGCATCGCCCGGACGTCGATCCGGTCCGCATCGGCGTCGAGGACTTCCGTCCCGACGAGGCGTCGGCCGACCGTGCGGGCGACTCTGCGTTGCTCGTCGGTGAAACCGTCATCGGCATGCAGCGAGATCCGCTCGAACCCGGCCTCGTAGGCCCCCTGTATCGACCGCTCGACGGCGTCGGCACTTGACTCTGTGACGGACAGTGAGACCGACGTCAGACTCTCGCCGTCGGTCTGTCTGCCACGAACGATCAGCGACCCGTCGCGGTGGGTGTACAGCCGAACGACCTCGCCCGTCTCCAGGCCCTGGCGTCTGGCCCACTCCTTGGGGACCGAGACCGTGAACGTCGAGCCGCCGACCTTCTGGATCTTGCGGGTCTCCATCAGTCGCTCACCTCCAGAGCGGAGTTCATCAGTAGATCAACTCCAGAGCGAGTTTCATCAGTAGTTCACCTCCGGATCGCGTTTCATCAGTAGATCAACTCCGGATCGCCCTCGAGGGCGTACAGCGTCCTGGCGGCGATATTGACGGCGTGATCGCCGACCCGTTCGATGTCGCGGATCGTCAACAGCACGCTCGCGACGTCGTCGAGGACTGCTTCGAGTGCCCAGGCGTCGAGCTCCGGATCGCGTTCCAGCAAGTCCCGGGCTACCCGTTCGCTCGCACGTTGACACATCGCATCCAGGTCGTCGTCTCGCCCGGCGACCGTTCGGCAGGCCGCCGCGTCCTCGGTCTCGTAGGCCGCCAGCGCGTCTTCGAGCATGGCGGCCGCCGCCCGACCGATCCCGGAGATGTCGAGTTCCGGGAACGGGTCCGGGCGACTCGACAGCGCGTACCGGGCGAGGTTGGTCGCCAGATCGCCGACGCGTTCGAGGTCGGTCGAGATCTTGAAGCTGGCCGCGACCAGCCGGAGGTCGCCAGCGACCGGCTGTTCCAGCGCGAAGAGGTCGATACAGTCGGCCTCGATGTCGAGGTACCGGCGGTTGATCTCTTCGTCCCCCTCGATGACCGCCTCGGCACGGTCGTCGTCACCCTCGGCTAGTGCCGAGCGGGCGGCTTTCAGGCGTTCGAGGACGAGTTCGCCCATCTCGACGACGGCCGTCCGGAGGTCGGCCAGTGCGTGACGGAACTCCTCTCGTGCCATCGGATCACCCGAACTTGCCGGTGACGTAGTCTTCGACGCGCTGACTCTCGGGGTTCTCGAAGATCTTCTCGGTGTCGTCGTATTCGACGAGTTCGCCACCGGTGAGGAAGACGGCCGTCTGGTCGGAGATGCGCGCCGCCTGCTGCATGTTGTGGGTGACCACGACGACCGTGTAGTCCTCGGCCAACTCCTCGATGAGGTCCTCGATCTTGGCGGTGGCGATGGGGTCCAGGGCGCTCGCGGGCTCGTCCATCAGGATGACCTCCGGATCGACCGCGAGACACCGTGCGATACAGAGGCGCTGTTGTTGGCCACCGGACAGCCCGAGGGCGTTGTCCGCCAGCCGGTCTTTCACCTCGTCCCACAGGGCTGCCTGCCGCAGTGTCCGCTCGACGAGTTCGTCTTCGGCGTCCTTCTCGTCGCGCCCGAGCAGCCGGGCCGCAAGTCCGCGGTTGATGTCCCCGTGCTTTCGGGGGCCGTACGCGACGTTCTCCCGGATCGACTTGGGGAACGGGTTCGGGGACTGAAACACCATCCCGATCCGCTTGCGGAGCTCAACCAGATCGACGCCCTCCTGATAGATGTCACTGCCGTCGAACTCGACGGTCCCTTCGACCCGGGCGCTCTTTATCCGGTCGTTCATCCGGTTGAGCGAGCGGAGGAACGTCGACTTCCCACACCCTGAGGGGCCGATCAGCGCCGTGACGCTCTTTTCGGGGATGTCCATCGAGACGTCCTTGATCGCCCGCTCGTCGCCGTAGTAGACGTTCAGGTCCTCGACTGACAGGACCGCCTCGCTCCCGAACTCGTAGTCGGTCCACGCCTCGCGCGTCCGCTCCGTGCTCTCGCCGGACGTCGTCTCGATTTCCGTGCCTGTGCTGCCTTCTGACGCCATCGTCGTCTCAGTCATGGTGTAGTTTCCTCCGGAAGTACCGCCGCGAGGCGACGGCCACGGCGAAAAACGACAGGACGACGCCGAGCAACACGAACGCCGTCGCCCAGCCGAACGCCATGTCGTCCAACACGCCCGCGGTGATGATCGCGTACAGCTGGTAGGGGAGCGCGCTCGCCGATTCGAGCAGCGCCGGATTGGTCACCGACACGAACGGCGGCTGGGCCGTCAGGCCGACCTCGAAACTCGACAGGACAGCCGGGGCGTCCGTCGGGGCGACCGGGCCGTTCAACACGAGCAACAGCGGGGCGGTCTCGCCGGCGATACGCCCGACCCCGAGGATGACGCCGGTGATGATCCCCGGCATCGAGGCGGGGATGACGACCTCCTTGATCGTGTCCCACTTGCTGACGCCCAGCGCGGCGCTGGCGTCCCGGTACTCGTCGGGGACGCTCTGCATCGCCTCCCGGCTCGTGACCAGCACGAGCGGGAGCAACATGAACCCGAGAACGAGCTGGGAGGCGAAGATCGACCCGCTGTTGCCGAATCGCGGGACGATGAACGCCAGGCCGAACAGCCCGAAGACGATGCTCGGGGTGCTCCAGAGGCCGTTCGTGGCCACGTCGACGCCCTTGGTGAAGAGACTGTCCTCGGCGTATTCCGTGAGGAAGACGGCCGCGCCGACGGCGATCGGCACGGCGAAGGCGACCGCACCGACGACGATCCAGACGGTCCCGATCAGCGCCGGCATGACCCCGCGCTGGATCCCGAGCCCCTGGGTCGGGTTCATCACGAACGGCCAGTCGACGGTCCCGCTCGCGACCAGTCCCACGGTCTCTGTTCCGATCGAGTTGCCGGTGAGGAGCACGTGCAGCGACGCAGCCAGCACTCCCAGGAGCAACAGCTGGGCGCTCGCGGTGAGCGGCGGGACCGGGGTGCGAGCGGGGCCGTCCCGGAACCGTCCTGGCAGACCCGCGGCGATGGACGCGCTACTCAGTGCGCAGACGACCACGGCAAACGTGCCGACCAGCGAGACGCCGACCACTAGCGGGCCGACGAGGAGTTCGATGATGACGCCCGCTGCGAGCGCGATTGCGAGGCCAACCCCGGCGCGCTTGAGTCTTCGTGCCCGCCGATCGGATGGCCGCCACGGCGTTGCTTGCCTGGCGGCCAGCACCGCGAGGCCGCTGACGAAGGCGGCCGGCAGCGCGCCGACGGCCGCCGTCGGCTGGATCGTCGTGGTGGCCGTCGTGAGCCCGTTGCCGCTCACGATCGCGTACCCGAGCCCCGAACCGACCAGTGCGAGCGTCCCTGCGAGCGCGAGCCACAGGTACACCGCGATGAGGGTGACCCCGGACGCGGAGCCGAGACCGCGGCGTCCGCGCCGGACTGCGACGAAAAGTGGGAGCGCGAGCGCGACCAGCAGCGTCCCGGCGCTGACGGTGAGGTTCTCGACCGTCGTCCCGATCCCGCGCTCGGCGACGTAGACAAGCAGGAACGCAAGCACGCCAACAACGAGGAAGACGACCAGCGAGACGAGCAGGAACGCGCCGTGTTGTCGCCCGCGTGCGCCGAAACCGCCGTAGGCTTTCCCGGCGGTCCAGCCCGCGAGGAGGCTACTCGACAGCGCCACCAGCGGCACGACGACGTCGGCGGGGAAGGTCGCCCCGAACGCCGACGACTCCCAGGCCCACCCCGGGCCGAGCACGCCCGCGGTGACGAGCGCGCCCGAAAGCAGGAGGAACGCACCGACGGGCAGCGTCGAGCCGATGTCCTCGGGCGCGGCGAGGGTGGCGTATCCGACCGCGCCGCCGACCACCACCCCGAGCGGCCAGCCGAGCGGCCCGAGCGCCCAGGTGGCCACCGAGCCCACCGTCGCCAGCCAGAGCACGCCGAGGACGGTGCTGGCGATCAATCCGGGCGACTCGCTCGGCGTCGTCGCGACGTCGAAACGTCGGGAGGCGACTCCCAACCCGACGACGAGGCTGCCGAGGCCGAGCAGGGCGACGCCGAAGTACGTCAGTCCCGGAACGGGGCCTCCCGTCTCGCCGGTCGGCACCCAGCCGAAGAACGTGCCGACGGCGGCGGCAAAGAGGAGAAAAGCGATCCCGACGGTTCCGGCGGCGATACGGTCGTATCCCGTCGAGCCTGTATCGACGAGTCGTCTCGAATATGCGTCACTCATTGGTTGCCCTGCAGTTTCCGTTCCATTCGCATCTCGACCAGTTGCGAGGCGATCCCGAGTCCGGTGACGATGACCAGGAGGACGACGCCGGCGGCGAACAGCGCGCTCCAGAACGTCTCGCCGGGCGTGACGTGGCCGTAGCTGCTGGCGATGAACGTCGTCAGCGTCTCCGTGCTGTCGAAGACGTTGTACCCTGTCGGTTCGGGGAGCCGACGGCTGTGTGAGATCATCACCGTCGCGGCCATCGTCTCGCCCATCGCGCGGCCGATCCCGAGCAGGACGGCCGCGGATATCCCGGAGAACGCCGCCGGGACGGTCACGCTCTGCATCGTCTGCCAGTCGGTCGCACCGACGGCGAGCGACCCGTCTTTCATCGGCGACGGCACGGCCGCCAGGGCGTCCTCCGCAACCGAGATGACCGTCGGCAGCGCCATGAACCCGATGACGACGCCGATCGCGAACAGCGCGCCGGGATTGACCGAGAGGCGACCCGTGACGTAGGGGTTGATGATCGTGAACCCGATGAACCCGTAGACGATCGACGGGATCCCCGCGAGGATCTCGACGGCGGGTTTGACGATATCGCGGACCCAGCCGGGGGCGATCTCGCTGATGAACAGCGCGCCCGCAATCCCGAGCGGTCCGGCGACCGCGACCGCGACGATCGTCGTGAGCACGGTCCCCCAGATCATCGGGACGAGCGAATACTGGCCCTGGCTCGCGGCCCACGCGTTCTCGCCGAAGGGGTTGATGAGGTCCAAGCCGGCCGTCTGGAACGCGGGGATCGCCTCGAGGACGAGGAAGACGGCGATCAATCCCAGCGTGACCAGCGCGGAGACCGTCATCAGGAACGTCATGATCTTGGCAGTCAGCGCCTCTCGGAGGCCCCATCCCAGTCCGAACACAACCAGAAACGAGACCACGAAAAGCGGCGTCCAGACCGACTGGACGAGAAACCCGACGAAGGCGGCGACGACCAGCGACAGCTGGCCGACGGCCAGCAGGCGACCGACCCAGCCCAGCCGCTCGACCGACCGGCGAAGCGAGCGGCCACGCTCGCGCCCCCATCGGACGACGGCGGAACCCCTCGCCGGTGACTGAAATTCGGCTGTCATGGGTGTGTCCTCGACGTGCGTCGTTCAGACTTCGAATCCTGCATGATCCCGGAGAACGGTCGTCTTAGACCTGGTCGGGGAGTTTCGCGCGTTCCTCCTCGCGGCGAGCCTCCGGGAGCTTGAAGTAGTTCTGTGGTTCGACGAAGTTTGTCTGGCCGAACTCCGAGAGGATCATGTTGAGGAACGCGGCCTCCTTCATCGACGTCCCGTCGTAGGTGTACATGTGGAGGTCGCGGTTGAGCGGGTACTCCTTCGCGCCGAGGTTCTTGCCGTACTCGTAGACGGTCCCCTCGAGTTCGAGGGCGATCGGCGGTGTCACGCCGTCGGGCTCGACGAACGCCAGTGCGATGTAGGCGATGGCGTTGTCGTTTTGCTCGATGAGCGTCTTGACCTGCTGGTTTTGGCCCTTCCGGGTGTCGGGCTCGATCGGCGCGTCGGGGTCGCCATAGAGGTTCGCTCTGAACGCGGTGTCGGTCCCGGAGTCCTCCGCGCGGCCGACCGCGTAGATCTCCTTGTCCGGGCCGCCGAGTTCGCTCCAGTTGGTGATCTCCTTCATGTAGATGTCCCGGAGCTGATCACCGGTGATCTGGGTCACGCCCGCATCGTAGATCTCCCGGCTGACGACGATCGGCTGGCCGTCGACGCCGACGACGTGGTCGACGATGTTGTCGAGTTCGTCGTTGTCCGCACCGAGGATCGACTCGGCGGTCGAACTCGCGTCCCCGATGTCGACGCGTTCGTTGATGACCGCTTCGACGCCGGTCCCGGAGTGACTCAGCGCGATCTGCGTACCGAACGGCGGAACGCTCCGCGTTTCGGTCGGCTCGAAGCCGTACTTCTCGGCCCAGTAATCGGCGAGGTGCATGTCCGTGTCGATGTCGTACTGGCCGGGCCCCCAGTACTCCTGGTCGTCGGCCGGCGGATTGCCGTTCCACAGCCGGCTCGCGTCGTTCGCGATCGGGTACACCGTCGAGGACCCGTCGGCCTTCAGCGTCGAGGTGTCCTGTGAGTTCGATTCCGTCGGCGTCGAAACGTCGCCGTTTCCGCCGCTTCCGGCCGGTTGGTCCTCCGTCGTGTCGTTGCCACCGCTACACCCGGCCAGTGCCGTGGCCCCGAGTGCGCCGGCCGAGAGGATGAATTTCCGTCGTGATGCCCCGTCTGGACGCGTCGAATCTCGCGTCATCATCAAGAGAGGTGGGGGATTTGACTAAAGGGGTTTATAATAGGTGTACGGCCCGGTACGGAGCGATCCTGATCGACATGAGCCGCCTAGAGTGCTACCGAAGACTATCATGGCATACATAGACATAATATTCCTTGTAGGGGTAGACACCGCATTGGATCAGTCGCCGCCGTGTCGGTAGTCGGGCTGGCTCGTTCCGTGGACAACCGCCGGAACTCCGGGGGGAGATCAATCGCCCTGCGCCGCGGGCTCGACGACGTCGACATCCTCGAAGACGAGACGGGCACCGCCCTCCCTTCCCTCGGTCGCCGTGACGTCCCAGCCGTGAGCGTTTGCGATAGCTTCGACGATCGCCAATCCGAGGCCGGTGCCGTCCTCGTCGGTCGTGTAGCCGTATTCGAAGACGTCTTCGCGATCCGCCGGCGGGATGCCGGGCCCGTCGTCTTCGACGTAAAAGCCGTCTTCGGCCCGGCCGAGCCTGACTGTCATCGGCGTTCCGGAACCGTTCGTTCGCCCACTCTCGGTCACGCGCTCGCTCGTCGGCTCGTGGCCCTCGCGCTCGGCGTTTCCCCGCATCAGCGGCGTGGCGGTGTCCGGCGTCGCCTCGATACTGCCGCGATCAGCTGGCTGTTCGGGCTGCTCATCCGCCATCGGTCGGCGTTCGGCGGGCTCCTGTGGCGCGTTCGAATCCCCGTTCGTGGAGCTGTGTTCGACGCCGTCTTGACGGGTTTGCGAGTCAGGATTCGTGGAGCTGTGTTCGACAGCATTCCGGAAGAGGTTCTCGAAGACGGTTCGCAGCCGCGAGTGGTCGGCGTAGACCGTCATCTCGGCGTCGGGCATGACCTCGAAGGATGCCTCGCCGGTGTCGGTCGTCGCCCAGGCGTTGCGAGCCAGTTCGCCGAGTTCGACCGGCTCGCGGTCTTCGATCGCCTGGCCCTCGCGGGCGAGCGTCAGCGTGTCCTCGATGAGTTGTTCGATCCGTTCGAGCGCCTCGGCGGCCGTCTCGAGATGTGCCTCCTCGCCGGTCTCCTGGGCGAGGTCGATCCGTCCCCGGGCGACGCTCAGGGGGTTGCGAAGATCGTGTGAGAGGGTTTCGGCGAAGCGTTCGAGCTGTGCCGTCTGCTGTCTGAGGTGGCGCACCCGCTTTCGGCGCTCGGTGACGTCCCTGACGACGACGGCGTATCCGCCCGTCGTGTCGCTGACCGAGATCGGCGTCACACTCACCTCGTACTCCCGCGGTTCGCCGTCGACGTGGCGCGTGAACGAATCGACAAACGGGTGGTCGGCGTCACCCACGCCGTTCTCGTCCACCGAGGTTGCTTTCTGTCCCTGTTCGCTGTTCGTCCCGCCGGTGTCCGAACCGTTCGCATCGACGATACTCGGCACGACTGCGCCCAGAGCTCCCCCGTCCGCGGTCGCGAGCTCGGGGAACGTCTCGGCCGCGCCAGCGTTGTAATCCAGGATCCGTTGTCGTCTGTCGACGACGATGACTACCTCTTCGAGGGCCTCGAAGACGGTTTCTCTGGCCATCGGGACGACGTCGAACAGCTGCTGACGAAAGACGGCCCACGCAATGACTGCGAGCGACCACGTGCCGCCGATCACGAGCGCGCCGTTGATCGGGCCGAGAAGGACGCCCATCGACCAAATCGTCGTGATGACGAACGCCGGGAGGAACCCGACGAACAGGGCTGCCGATTGTCGTCGTCGCTTCCCGGACCCGAACAGGACGTTCGCGCCGAGCAATCCCATGGCCACATAGTAAAACAACATCTGTGGGAGGACGAGCAGAAACGACAGATTGGTCGGTTCGCCGGCGACGTAGTGGAATGTCGAGTCGGTGACCGTGTATTCAGCCCAGTACAGTCCGTGGACTGGGTCGGTCAGCTGGATGAGCCCCGACACGGCGAAGATCCCGAACACGAGGCCGATCACTGGCCGCGTCAAGTGACGCCGGTATCCCAGCGACGCCAGCACGAACAGGAAAAAGGCGGGCGTCACTCCGGCCAGCACGGCATTCTGCAACCCGAAGACCACGATAGAGAGTGACCGACTGGCTGTCATCAACTCCGCGGTGACCAGCACACCACTGACAGCCTGGACAGCGGCGATCACGAGAAACAGATTCGTCGAGAGATCGCGTTCCCGTCGCCACAGCCAGGCGACGATGGCGACGGCGAACCCGCTCGCACCGAGCAGGGCCGCGAGATAGAGTGTCCAGTAAAGCACCGTAATACGAGTTATTTGCCGGATTGTAAATTACTTTCCCCGTTTGGCGACACCTCCGCCCCCTGCTGGCGCGCTTCGCACGCTATCGACGGGTTTGCGTCCGGATACCTGCTCGTCATCGACGGGTAGCCCACCGTTTCGGGGCTCTCAGGTGAGCGAGTCGAGCATCGAGTGTGTTGACCCGAGTACCGTCTCCTTGAACTCCGTGTTTCCACAGACTTCACACTCCTCGGGCGGCCCCCGCCGCAGGTGGTTGACGATCGATCGCGTCTGGACGCTGCCACACTGGGTACACTTCCATTCTTTCGTCATACCTCATCATTGATTATCCAGTACCATTAGTCTTATTTCACATTTATTTCATAATTCCGGGTCTGAGTGACTGATCAGGCAGTGATTTCGTCAGCAGGATCGGGTATCGTCACTCTCGTGCGTCATTCTCCGTCGCCATTCGCGTATTTCGATCCCCAGCGTTGTTCGTTGTACGATTGCTGGCGATCGCTGTCGAACTCCCGGCCGATCCGTTCGCGGAGCTGATCCTTGGCTGTGGCGTCGATGCGTGCGAGTTCGTCGGCCTTCGCGACAGCGACCGGCGGCCCGCGTTCGGCGGCGACGTCGGCGACGAGTTGCATGGTGAGTCGCTCGCGGCGGTCGGCGTCCCGCGTCAAGGCGTACGGGGCCTCGATCCGATAGACCAACTCGTCGCGAGGATCGTACAGCGCGAAGAAGGTAACTTCGTAGGCTTCAGGGTCGAGTTCACGCTCGACACCGAGTGCGTTCCCGGCCGACGAGAGGACGCGGTCGGTCCCGATCCGTGACCGGAACCAGTTCGTGAACGTGAGCGCGTCAGTGCGAAGCTCACCGCCGTCGTACCGCGAGAGGACGTGTTCGAAAAAGGCGTTGTCATTGGCCCACGGCGCACCCGTCTTCGTCCGGAGTGCCCGTGTCAGGCCGTTTGCGGCGCTGTTCTTGACGAAGCCGACGATCGGAATCTCTGCTTCGAGGCAGGTCTCGACCAGCCTGACGTAGTTCTCGACGACGTCACGGGGCTGTTCGTCGGATTCCAACAGGTCCGCGAGTTCGGGATGTCTATCGGCCCAGTTGAGCAAGCCGGTCGGGTAGATCGGCCCGTCCAGTATGAGGAGATCCGAGACGTCCCCGATGTTGGCCCGAGCGTGATGGCTTTCGGCGAGGTACAACGCGAGCGCGTGGACGACCGTCTGGGCGTATCGATCGACCCGCGGGACTTCCAGCAGTCGTTCGTGGGTGTACCCCTCGTCGGAGCGCCCCCACTCGTCGTCGCCGAGGTCGACCGTCATGTCGTTGGTGTGGGCGCTGACGACGACCGTCCGCGAACGGTGGAGGTCCAGATCCGAGGGCACGCCGGCCATCGCCGCCTGGGCGACGTCGAGCACCAGCCCGTTCTTGAACGTCGTCGGGTTGATCGTCCCCGAGTCAAGCCCGTGCTGGGTGTCGAAGGGGCGCTCCTCCAGGGCGATGTCGGGCAGCGGGGCCGCTCGTCGCCGTTGCTCGCCGAGCGGTTCGAGGATCACCTCGTCCTCGTAATACAGGGGATCGAGAAACTCGTCCCAGGCTGTCGCGGCGAGGTCGTCGTGGTCGGTGTCCTCAACTCGCCCGCCGAGGCGACCGGCCAGCCGGGCGATGCCGTCGACGTGCACCGGATCGAGTGTCATGCCCCGCCTTTCGCGGGACGTGCTAAAAACGGTCGGGGTCACGCTTGACGGACGATCACGGCCCCCCTCCGCTCACGTCCGGCGTCCGATCGCACTCCGGAGCCGGGTGACGTGAAACCGGAGGCTGACGACCGTCGCGATCGCGGCCGCGGCCGCCAGAAACAGGTACAGCGACTGGACGCCGACCGTGTCCACCAGCCACCCCGAGCCGAGTTGGCTCGATGCCCGTCCGACGCCCATCCCGATCGAGGACAACAGGGTCTGGGCGGTCGCCGCCAGCGCGACCGGCGCGTACTTGTGGGCCATGTTGACCGCGGCGTAGATGAAGAAGGCCACGCCCGATCCGGAGACGATCATGACCCCGACGGCGATCGGTGCCGCCTGGGTGAGCCCCAACACGAGATACGCGGCCATTGTCACCACGCCGCCGACTGTCAACAACGTCCGGTTGTCGAAGCTGTGCCGGGATAACCACACGAAGACGACGGCCTCGGTGAACGTCTTGACCAGCCACGCGACGCCCGTAATGCTATCTCCACCGGTGAGTTCCCGGAGGTACACCGACAGGAAGGCGTCGGCTCCGGCGAAGGCACCGGGGATCACCACCGCGATGAACAGCAGCAGGATGAACCGCTGGTTGCCCAAAAGCCTGATTGCGTCCCGTTTCAAGTCCGGTGAGATGTCCGCCCGAGGCTTCTCAAGACCCTTGACGAGTACGGCGAGAAACGCCATGCCGGCCGCATAGAGGTAGAAGATCACCGAGAGCCCGAAGAACGTCGCGACCCACCCGATGAAGAGACTGCCGAGGCCGAACGCGAGGCTCCCGGCCGCCCGGATCTGGCCGTAGCTCAGCCCCTTCGAGAGCACCATCGAGTTCGCAATCGGCAGGATCGGCGCGCGGAAACTCGAGACGAACAACGTCGCGACGATCATGAGACTGAACTCCCAGGGGGTGTGGGCCGCAAGCGGAAACAGCAGGATGCTGATCCCCGAGACGATCGCCCCAGTCAGCATGATCCCCCGCGTCGCGCCCGTTTTGTCGGCGAGCACACCCCACGCCGGCTGGGCGACCAGCCCGCCGGCGACCAGCAGCGCCCCGATCAGCCCCATCTGTGACCCCGTGAGGCCGATCTCGTCGAAGTAGGCGTTTCTGAACGTCACCATCCCGTTCAACGCGAAGTAATACGAGAAGTAAATGACGTGATATCGGTACTCGGTGCCTGCACTGTCGAGCAACTTCTGGACAACCGATAGTAGTCGTCTATCTGTCACGCTGATGAAGCCCTCTCGGCTCTCTCGGTACGACTACCACGCGTTTATCCGTTCTTGTTTGCCGCCATTTGTGACAATAAAGTGATTTTTCCCGATCGGGTGTCCACGGCCCATCGGCCCCGGGAGGTCCGTGGGTATCACCCGGTCGGGGCCCTGGGGCCCGCTCCGAGATGTGGTCTCCGCCAGGACAGACCGCCGTCCAAATGTATTCCTCCAATTATAATCGGGAATCGGTAGACGGGCGTATGAAGGCGGGCGGATTTACCGGCAAATATCAAAAGGTATTACCCTCGGACTGAAAGGTCCGGGTATGCAGGCAGGACTCATCATCCTCGACGGCTGGGGACTCAACGACGACGAGGACGCCCGTGACGCGGTCAAAGCCGCGGACACGCCGAACTTCGACGCGTACTGGGACGCGGGCGCACACAACCGACTGGACGCCTCGGGCCGACGCGTCGGCCTGCCGGAGGGACAGATGGGCAACAGCGAGGTCGGCCACCTCAACATCGGGGCCGGCCGCGTGGTCAAGCAGGACACGACGCGCATCACCGACGATATCGAGGACGGCACGTTCTTCGAGAACGAGAACCTCCTCGCCGCGATGGACTACGCCAAAGACAACGACGGCCAGGTCCACTTCATGGGCCTGGTCAGCGACGGCGGGGTCCACTCCCGACAGACCCACCTCCACGCGCTGATCGAGATGGCCGCCGACAACGACGTCGAGGCGGTCACCCACGCCTTCATGGACGGTCGGGACACCTCGCCGACCGGCGGCGCGGACTACCTCCGGGAACTCCAGGGCGTCATCGACGAGGAAGGTACCGGCGACGTCGCGACCGTGACGGGTCGGTATCACGCGATGGACCGCGACCAGAACTGGGAGCGCACGAAGAAGGCCTACGACGCGATCGTCCACCGCGAGGCCGAGTTCGAAGCGCCAGACCCGGTGACGGCCACCGAGGAGTCCTACGACCGGGACACCACCGACGAGTTCATCGAGCCGACGCTGATCGAGGGCGGCGCGGCACTCGAAGACGGCGACGCGGTCATCTTCTTCAATTTCCGGTCGGATCGGGCCCGCCAGCTCACCCGGCTGCTCAACTCCATCGACCCGGACTGGGACTTCGACACCTCGCCGCCGGAGACCCACTACGTGACGATGACGCAGTACGACGAGACGTTCGACCTCCCCGTGGCCTACCCGCCCAACCAGCCTGCGAACACACTGGGTGAAGTCGTCTCGGCGGCCGGCGGCACCCAGTTGCGCCTCGCGGAATCGGAGAAGTACCCCCACGTCACGTACTTCCTCAACGGCGGCCGCGAGGTCAAGTTCGACGGCGAACTCCGGGAGATCGTCGAGAGCCCGGACGTGCCGACCTACGACGAACAGCCCGAGATGAGTGCTGCAGGCGTCACTGACACTGCCATCCAGTTCATCGAGAGCGAGTCGCAGAGCGACCCGGAACAGTCGAGCGGCGACCAGCCGCGAGACAGCGACGATCCCGACCTGCTGGTGCTCAACTACGCCAACCCCGACATGGTCGGCCACACCGGCGACTTCGACGCCACAGTCGCGGCCGTCGAGGCCGTCGACGAACAGCTGGGGCGGTTGATCGACGCGGTCCAGACAGCCGGTGCGGACGTCCTCATCACCGCCGACCACGGTAACGCCGACGACCTCGGGACAGTCGAGGATCCCCATACGGCCCACACGCTCAACGATGTCCCGATCGTCTACCTCACGAGCGAGGGCGACGAGGGCGGGCGCTCCGTGCGCTCCGGTGGCTCGCTGTGTGACATCGCGCCGACGCTGCTGGAACTGCTCGACGTCGAAAAGCCCGCCGAGATGACTGGCGAGTCGCTACTCGAATAGTTCGGACCGGAACTCCGCGTTACGTTCTCAGTTGCCCGACGAGAGTTGTCTTCCGGATCCCGTCTCCCGATGCCAGGAAGTTTATAGGCGTTCAGAACCCACTTTCGGCTACTATGAGACATCCAGGCCTGAAGTTCAGGATGGCCGTCGTCGGGTCGATCCTGTTCGGCTTCTACGCCGTGGTGGCGCTCGCCCTGTATGCCGCCTTCGGCGGTGGGACCACCATCCTCGC
Source organism: Halorhabdus utahensis DSM 12940 (assembly GCF_000023945.1). Lineage (NCBI taxonomy): Archaea > Methanobacteriati > Methanobacteriota > Halobacteria > Halobacteriales > Haloarculaceae > Halorhabdus > Halorhabdus utahensis. The sequence continues at coordinate 1,559,785 of NC_013158.1, read as the reverse complement.
GGTGATCCTGCTTGGCAGCGTCGGCTTCGTCGGCGTCCAGTACAAGATCGGCAAGTGGGCCGCCCTCAGGAGTGTCGGGGCCGAAGACATGCCCGAGGACGACCCCCGATTCCGGGAGATCCACCGTTCGATCGAGCGGATGAGCGACGAAATGGGCATCGACAAGCCCCGCGTGATGGTCGCCGAGATGGGCGTCCCCAACGCCTTCGCCGTCGGGCGGAAGAAGGCCGGTGTCGTGGTCGTCTCCGCAGAGCTCATCCACATGCTCGACCACGAGGAACTCGAGGGCGTCCTCGCCCACGAACTCGCCCACATCCGGAATCGCGACGTGATCATGATGGTCATCGGCCAGGGGATCGCCTCGATCGTCGCGCTGGTCGCACAGTTCGCCGTCCTCTTTGCGGGCGACAACGACTTCGGCGACTTCATCATGGCGATGGTCGTCGGGAACATCGTCCAGTTCATCGTGATGATCTTCGTGATGGCGATCTCACGCTACCGGGAGTACGTCGCCGACAGTGACGCCGCCGAAATCACGGGCGGCGAACCCCTTGCACGCGCGCTCGAAAAGATCAACTCGGCCGATCACAGCCGGAGCCGGATCGACGAACAGGCCAGCGCGCTCTGTATCAAGGGCGAGGAACGCAGCCTGCTCTCGAAGATCTTCTCGACGCACCCGCCGACCGAAAAGCGGATTCAGAAGCTCCGGGCCTAGTCCTCGCCGAGTTCGTCGAGCCGCACCGCTTCCTGGCGTCGTCCGTCGTCTTCCTCGAGGAGCCACGCGAACACGGGCACGTACGCGAGCCAGGCCAGGAGGTAGCCCGCTCCGACGAGGACGTTTCCTGCGCCCATGCCGCCGTAGATCCCGTCGACCGTCCCGATCAGGACCACGACGATGGCGAGAAACGCGACCCCCGGTCGGTCGAGCCAGTCGTAGCCGACGCCGATCAGCGACCCGAGCACGTAACAGAACGCATAACGACCGGCCGCAACGAGGGCGACGTTCGCCCAGAACAGCAACTCGACCGGCACGTCGAAGTCACTCTCCAGGCCGGCAAGCAGGAGTCGCACCGACCGGTAGAACGCCTCGCCGTGGGTCAGCATGACAACGGCGGTGAGGACAACTGTCAGCGCGCCGACGACGCGGCCGGCAACGACGCCAACGCTGCCCGGATCAGTTCGATTGACCATCGCTGCTGGGTCGGACTTGACGCCCCCGCTACTCGAACGTGACCGCCGTCCCGTAGGCGATGACCTCCGAACCGCCGTTGGCGATCTCGGAACTCTCCAGGCGGACGTTCACGACGGCGTCGGCCCCCATCGAACGGGCGTCCTCTGCCATTCGTTCTAAAGCCTCGTCGCGGGCGTCGGTCAGCAACTCGGAGTAG